>CABUXM010000005.1 GCA_902495545.1 uncultured Collinsella sp.
CCTCTTTTTTGCAGGCCGGGCATGCCCCCCATGCCGTTCACCCGCCATTGTTGACATTGTGTCAAAAATAGTATTGACGAACCGTCAACAATATTCAAGACTGTTAGGCGAACGGTCAGCCAAAAGAGGATGAAAGGCGGCAAAACATGGGCAACAACACAGCAGATACCTCTGTAGTCGACGCCGTCCCCGCGCCCGACAGCGCGGCCAAGCGTCTGACGGGCGACGAGCGTCGTCGCGAGATTCTCGCCGCCGTTCGCGCCGTGAGTTCCGAGCTGGGCGTGTCGCATCTTTCGGTATCGGCCGTGACCAAGCGAGCCGGCTGCACGCGCTCGCTGTTCTACCACTACTTCGCCGATATGGACGCCGCCGTCACCGCCGTGATGGACGAAGCGATCGACGGTTTTATCGCCGAGCTCGAGCAGTGGAACGCCAGCCGCACGGTTGGCGACATCGAAGGCGCACTCGACACCGTCGCCCCGCTCTTTAAGCACCTGGTCGTGAGCGGCCACGAGCTGCCAAGCACGCTCACCTCGAGCAGCGGCGCGCTCTACGGCGGCTTTTTGCACAACGTGGTCCAGCGCGTGGCGCAGTATATCTGCGACACCACCGTGGTGGATTTTGTCACCCATCATGAGCTACGCATCGACCATGTCTACGAGACGTTCTACACCCTCATCATGGGACTGTTGATGTATATCCGCACGCACCCCGATGTGCCCGACGAGACGGTCAAGGAGATTATCGCCTCGACGCTCCACATCGAGGGCTATACCGCCAAGTATCCGGAGCGCAAGCCCCAGAACTGACGACATTTGGCCAAACTGCCCGCGATCAGAAGAGGGGCCGCGGGCGTGTGAAAGGAGAGCAGCATGCTGTTCGATGTTTGGGGTAGCGATACCCTTATCCACTGGGCCGGCTGGGCCATGGTCTTTATTGGCCTCATCGTGCTCAACGAGGTCGGCCGCCGCACCAAGCTGGGCGCGGCAATCATCTTTGGCGTGGCTCCGCTGGCCATGACCATCTATTGCGTCGCCATCGCCGTCGGCGTTTCGCAGGGTGCCGAGTGGGCGCTCACCAACCCCACTCACGTGTACCAGAACAGCTGGTTCCACTACGCCAAGGTGTACGCGGCGCTGGCCGGTTGCTGGGGCTTCATTGCCATTAAGTACCAGTGGGGCAAGATCGGCAAGGCGCATTGGTTCCGTGCATGGCCGTTTGTGATCGTCGCCATCAACATCATGATCGCCGTCGTGTCCGACTTCGAGAGCGCCTATCACTTCTTTGTCCTGGGCCAGTCCACCTGGGTCACCTCCGAGGGTGCCACGCAGCTTGCCGGCTGGAACAACGTGTTCAACGGCATCGCCGGTCTCATCAACATCTTCTGCATGACCGGCTGGTGGAGCGTCTACGCCTCCGAGGATCAGACCGACATGCTGTGGCCCGACATGACCTGGGTCTACATCATCGCCTACGATATCTGGAACTTCTGCTACACCTACAACTGCCTGCCCACCCACTCCTGGTTCTGCGGCTTTGCGCTGCTGCTGGCGCCCACCGTCGCCGCCTTTATCTGGAACAAGGGCGGCTGGATCCAGAACCGCGCCTTTACGCTGGCCATTTGGTGCATGTTTGCCCAGGTGTTCCCGTACTTCCAGGAGGAGTCCATCTTTGTGACCCACTCCACGCTGGACCCCGGTGCCGCCACCGCAGTCTCGATCGCCGCACTGGTCGCCAACGTCGCCGCGATCATCTACATCACCTACCGCGCCAAGAAGCTCGGCCGCAATCCCTACAAGCAGGATGTCTTTGAGGGCACCAGCGATTGGGAGAAGGCCACCGCTCGTCGCGCCAAGGTCGATTACGCTCACGCCGAGTAACATGTTGGTCGCTGTTGGCGCCTGGGCATAGGCCCGCCCGCCAGGTTTTTCATCCAATGCCTCGCAGAGCCCCCGGAAAGCGTTTCGCTCGCTTTTCGGGGGCTTTTGTCGTTGCGTCTCTATTCATCTATTCAAAACATGCGCATATATAAAATCGGATTTCAAATCATGAGGCGGCTCTATAGGGTCCTGTTTTTGGGTACAGTGTTGTCCCGATATTGAGCTTGGGGGATATATGAAAGATGAGACGACGGGCCAAGAGGACGCGGTCCAAGATGCAGAAGCGTGTGCCGAGGCCCTGGAGAGCCTAGACCGGATTTCGCTTGACGATGTTGCGTTTGACGATTCGAGCGTTGATGTGCAGGATGAGCCGGAAATCGAGGCGCAGCCCGATGATCAGGATACAGGCGACGTTGAGCCTGCCGAGGATGAGGCAGATCACGAAGACACCGAAAGCGAGGCCGACGACCAGCCCGGATCCGACACGAGCGAGGAAACCATCTTGCTCGACAACTTGCCGGCCGAAGATTCGCTGACCCGCGAGCTCCCTGGCTTAGGCTCTGCGCCTGCCGTGGACGAGACCATCGCCATGGGCGATATTCCCCTACCGTCCGTTCCTTCGGCACGCGAAGCCGAGGTTCGTCACCGTAAGATGTCGCCCAAGCGCCGCAACCTGATGGTGGCAGGCGTCGTAGCCGTCGCGCTTGTCGCCGGCGGCGCAGGCTATGCCGCTTGGAATGGATACCGGCAAGAGCAGGCCGCCGTGGTTGCCGCAAACGCCCATACCATGATGTCGGTGCAAATTGGCGTACATGCCGCGGGGCTCGACTGCTCAACTGGCTCCAAGATTCCCGTGCAGGTGAGCGGTCAGGATTCCGACGGTTCTTCCGTGAGCGAAACGCTCTACGTTGACGAGCACGGTCGCGGCATTAAGCTGCTGCCCGGCGATTACACGTTCTCCATCGCCGCCTCCCCCATCGCGGCCGACGGCACCATCTACACCGTCCCGACCACCAAGGCCCAGGTTACGGTCAAGAATGACGGGCAGGATCTGCGCGCTCAAGCCACCTTTAAGCTTAAGGTGCCCTCAGCCGACACGGTGACCGACGACCAGATCGATGCCGCCGCCAAGTACGCCGAAGAAGGCGGCGCGAGCTCTGCCGCCGCGGCAAAGATACTCCAGCAGGCGGCAATTACGCGCCGCGATGCCGCCGCCAACGCCGTAAGCGCAAGCGAGGCTCAGTCCGCCCGCGATGCCGACGCTCGGCACAAGGCGACGAACCTGTATCAGCTCGATATTCCGGTTGAGTGGTATGGCAAGGTCGCAACCTGGCAGAACGGCAACACGCTGTGCATTTATCTGGACGGCGACACCAACACACCGCTCGTGACGCTCGTCGCGGTGCGCGATGGCGAGACCTTTACGCCCGACGACGGCGATACGGTTTTGGGCACGGTCGGCCTAGGCAACGGCTACACCGTCTACGCCAGCGGCCCTGTCTATCCGTACGTGATTCCGCAAACCGTTAATGGACACACGCAGAACCCCGTGTCGACCTACCCCATGGATACGGCGATTGAGCTTGTCGAGCTCACGACCGGCAACCGCTACACATACAGCCAGATCAAAAACGACCTGGTCGGTAAAGACGGCAAGGCCGACGCCGCGACCAAACTCGAGACCGACTACCTCGCCCAGATTCTGATGCCGAGTATCAAAGCCCAGGACTAGCCTGGCGCAGCAAGGTGCTCCCCAACCGTGATGAGGGAGCCAGGAGGTCCTGACCCCACAGGTCCATAGATGATTAGGCAAGGAGCCACTTCCATGCGGGCACAACGTGGACCACACCGTGCTCGCATGAAATATCGGTCTGTTCATCCATGGTAACGATTGCCGACTCGCCAAGATCGAACTGGGCCATCGAGGCATCAAGCGCGGCAATTTCGCGCTCGCGCGTTTTCTCACGTGCCATATCCGCACTCACCTGAATCAGGCTATAAGCCCGCATGAGAAGCGCGTCCCCAGCCACAAAGTCCACCTCATGGCTTTTGCTCTTCTCTTTGATCAGCAGGCGGCAGACCGAGCCGGTCCTCACCGCGGGAGTCTTTCTTCTTAGCGCATTGAACACTGCGGTCTCGAGCCTCTGGCCCTGGTCCAATGCTGATGCGGGAGAGAATGCTCCAAACATCGCAGGGTCGACAGCGTAGACCTTAGACGCAGACCGCATGTTATTTGCCAGTGAACGCGTGAACTCCGGCACAGAAAAAAACAGGTAGGCGTCCTCATAATACTCAAGTAAATCGCTGAGCGAATTACGACTGACGGGTATCTGTCTGCTCTTGAACTCGTTGTACACTTTGTTCACTGACAGCTCTCGTCCCGAAGATGCCATACACCGCGTCAAGAACAGCGATGCCAGGCGAGGGTTCTTGACGTCGTAACGCTCAACGACGTCCATAGCGACCGTTCGCGAAGCATATTCCTGTAGCAGCTGAATCGCGTCTGTGGGCGTCTGCTCAAGTGTCGCGATGAATCCCCCTTGTTCAAGATACCCGATCAGATGATGTCGAAGCAGCGCTGCATC
The DNA here is from genome assembly GCA_902495545.1 of uncultured Collinsella sp. Lineage (GTDB taxonomy): Bacteria > Actinomycetota > Coriobacteriia > Coriobacteriales > Coriobacteriaceae > Collinsella. The sequence continues at coordinate 4,466 of CABUXM010000005.1, forward strand.
GCTCGGGGAAAAGGTCGCATCTGGCTCGAGAACGCTCCCCGTCTTATATCGAACGTATTCCGAAAAACTCAACGGAAAAAGCTCTCGCACAAGAGAACGACCCCTGAACTCGCTCTTAAGTTCTGAGGACAGCATCTTAGAAGAAGATCCCGTCACATAGACGGTCGCTTTCTCCGTATCGACTACACGCCGCAGAAACGCACCCCATTCGGGAATTTCCTGGATCTCGTCAAAGAAAATGTAAGCGCCCTCGGTTCGAGCAACAGGATACAGCGCATAGAACGTGTCGAGCACGTCCGCCAGCAGCGATGGCTCATACGGGCGCAAGCGCTCATCCTCAAAATTGAAGTAAAGCATCCGGTCAAGCTCGACGCCCCGGCTCTGAAGCCGCCGCATCTCCTGATACAGGCGATACGTCTTTCCACAACGGCGGGCCCCCACAATCACATTTACGATGTTGTCGCGCTTTGGCTCCTGTGGGTTTCCTAGATCAAGGTCTCGCTCAAAGACCTGCGGAACCCCCTGCTGTTCAAAGTCCTTTATTTTCTGGGCGATCAAGTCGTTGAATGCCATGATTCTCCAATCTTGCTCTCTAGCTAATCAAAATTATACCGATTCTTGATTAATTAGAGAGCAAGATTGTGTGTAGCTTGATTAACACTTAAGCAAGTTTTATCACCGTTATTGCTCCGAAGGATATCGAGTGGCTAAGAGGACAACCGAGCTCGAATGCGACTCCCCGAGCAGTCAATTTGGGACGGGGCTTTTTTGACTACCCTCCCCCTGTAGAAAAATCCCTAACGCAGTTGCGGTGAAATAGGGTTGTTTTTGCTGGTCAAACCGCAAAACAGTCCCTATTTCACCGCAACTTATTGGTGGCCTTTTGGGTGGCACTTAGCGCCAGGGGTCGGCTTCGAACATCGGCTCGCGCTCGGGGCGGCGATCGCTGTAGGGATCGTAGCCGTCATCGTCCTCGTTCTCGGCACGGATGTAGGGGTCGCGCGGCTTGGGCGCCGGTTTGGGAGAAGCCTTCGGTGCGACCGGCGCGGCGGGCGCTGCCTCAGCAACCGGTGCGTGCGTCTTGTTCTCGTCTTTCATCTGCATATCTCCTTGCCATGTGCTCATGCTCAACATCATCGATTGTCGCACGAAAAAGGGCGGCGGACCCGATTGGATCCGCCGCCCTTGGCGTTTTGCGATGAGGTGCGGTTAAAGCCGGCCCCATAATTTACTCTGCGTCGGGGACCTCGTAGGTGGCCGCCGGCGTGTTGTCGCACACGACGGTAAAGCCACCGTCCTTGTCGACATCGACCGTCACCTGATCGCCCTCGCGCACCGTGCCGTCGATGATAGCGGCGGCGATGGCATCCACGACCTCGCGCTGAACCAGACGCTTGAGCGGACGGGCGCCAAAGACCGGGTCCAGGCCGCCCACGGCGAGCATCTGCTTGGCCGCCGGGGTGATGGCAAGCGTCATGCGCTCCTTGGCCAGACGCGCGCGGACGTCGGCGAGCTGGATGTCGACGATCTTCTCGATCTGCGCCATACCGAGCGGATGGAACACCACGATATCGTCGATACGGTTGAGGAACTCGGGGCGGAAGGTCTGAGCCATGGCCGCGTCGACCTGATGGCGCATCTCCTCCTCGTCCTTGCCGGAAAGCTCGGCGATAGCCTTGGAGCCCACGTTAGACGTCATGATGATGATCGTGTTCTTGAAGGACACCTGACGACCCTGGCCATCGGTCAGGCGGCCGTCGTCGAGCACCTGCAACAGCACGTTGAAGACATCAGGATGAGCCTTCTCCATCTCGTCGAGCAAGATCACGGAGTACGGGCGACGGCGCACGGCCTCGGTGAGCTGGCCGCCCTCGTCGTAGCCCACGTATCCCGGGGGCGCACCGATCAGACGCTGGACGCTGAACTTCTCCATGTATTCGGACATGTCGATACGCACGAGCGCGCGCTCGTCGTCGAACAGGCACTCGGCCAGCGCCTTGGCGAGCTCGGTCTTGCCCACGCCGGTGGGACCCAGGAAGAAGAAGCTTCCGATGGGCTTGTCCGGATCGGAGAGGCCCGCACGGCTGCGGCGCACAGCTGCGGCGACGGCGGAGACGGCCTCGTCCTGGCCGATGACGCGCTTATGCAGCTCGCCCTCCAAGCCCTTGAGCTTGTCGAGTTCGCCCTGCATCATCTTGGACACGGGCACGCCGGTCCAGGCGCTCACGACCTCGGCGATCTCATCGGAGGTCACCTGTTCGTTGAGGCCCTCGCCGTCCTGCTGCTTTTGCGCCTCGAGCGCGGCCTCGGAATCCTGAATCTGCTGCTGCAGGCCCGGAATCACGGAGTAGCGCAGCTCGGACGCACGACCCAAATCGCCATTGCGCGTCGCGCGCTCCTCTTCGCTCTTGGCCTCGTCGAGCTGCCCCTTGAGCTCTTGCACGTGGTCGATGGCGTTCTTCTGGTTGAGCCAGCCGGCCTTTTGCACGTTAAGCTTTTCCTGGACCTCGGCAATCTCCTGGCGCAGGGCCTCCAGACGCTCCTTGGAGGCGTCGTCGGTCTCCTTCATGAGTGCCTGCTCTTCGATCTGCAGCTGGGTGAGTTGACGCGTGGTGGCGTCGATCTCGACCGGCATGCTGTCGAGCTCCATGCGCAGGCGGCTTGCCGCCTCATCGACCAGGTCGATGGCCTTGTCGGGCAGGAAACGGTCGGCGATATAGCGATCGGAGAGGTCGGCAGCCGCCACGAGCGCGCCATCGGTGATATGCACGCCGTGGAAGATCTCGTACTTCTCCTTGAGGCCACGCAGGATCGAGATGGTGTCCTCGACGGTAGGCTCGGAGACCATCACAGTCTGGAAACGGCGGGCGAGCGCCGCGTCCTTCTCGATGTACTTGCGATACTCGTCGAGCGTGGTCGCGCCGATTGCATGTAGGTCGCCACGGGCGAGCGCCGGCTTGAGGATGTTGCCGGCGTCCATGGAGCCCTCGGTGGCACCCGCGCCCACGATGGTGTGAAGCTCATCGATGAACAGGATGACCTTGCCTTCGGATTTTTGCACTTCTTTGAGCACAGCCTTCAAGCGGTCCTCGAACTCGCCGCGGTACTTGGCGCCGGCGACCAACGCGCTCATGTCGAGCTCGATGAGGTCGCGGTCACGCAGGGTGCTCGGCACGTCGCCGGCCACGATACGCTGGGCGATACCCTCGACGATAGCCGTCTTGCCGACGCCCGGCTCGCCAATGAGCACGGGGTTGTTCTTGGTGCGGCGGGACAGGACCTGGATGGTACGGCGAATCTCGTCGGTACGGCCGATGACCGGGTCGAGCTTGCCGGCGCGGGCGAGGTCGCAGATGTTGCGACCGTACTGCTCCAAGGCCTCAAACTGGGTCTTGTCCTCGGCAGACGTCACGCGGTCATCGCCGCGCAGCTCCTCGTAGACCTGCTCGATGCGCTCCTTGGTCACGCCAGCGTCACGCAGTACACGACCAGCCTCGCCCTTGTCCTCGGCAAGCGCCATCAGCAGATGCTCGGTCACCACAAAGCTGTCGCCCATCTTGGTGGCCTTCTTCTCGGCCTTTTCGATGACGCGGACGAGCTCGTTGGACAGGCCCATCTGCTGACCCTCGCCCGAAACCTTGGGCGCGCGGTCGACGGCATCCTGCGTGGAGCGTGCGAGCTGGGCCGGATCAGCGCCGATGCGCTCGATGATCACGGAGATATTGCGCTCGCCGGCACCGAGCAGGGCAGACAGCAGGTGAATCGGCTCCACCGCGCCGGCCTGCGCATCGGCAGCCGTGCTCATGGCGGTCTGCAACGCCTCGCGCGACGTCATTGCTAGCTTATCGATTCTCATGGAATCACCTCTCTTGGGGCGGCCGCCCTACGGGGCGGCTTCACGTTGTTCGAGAAGTATTGTTGCCAGCTTTGTGCGATCTTATACATAAATCTAAGTCTCTATATATAAGATTTTCTGAGTGTTCCCACGACATGCAAACCACCACAAAGGGGACAGACACCTTTGTGGTGGTCGCGGTCTCTACTCCTTCGCCGGACCCGTACTTCCCGATTCGACGGTCCAGGGCATCTCATCCTCGAACAGCCATGTACGGGCAGACCCACTATCGCGTGCAGCCTGCGGGTCAGGCAAGCAGGTCTGTTTATAGGCATCTTGGATACACTGGCCCATAAAATCGTTGAGCTCGGTCTGGTCGCCCTCCATGACATAGGCGACATCGCCGTCCATGATGTAGATGCCCGGACCCTCATTGTCCTCGTAGCCCGGATCGTACGAGACATCACATAACTTTGCGCCGTTTGCAGTGTCCAGCTCGATGGAAGAGTGGCATCCGCCAACCATGTCGTTCGCTTTTGCCCGATAGGACGCATATCCATACCAGCGCTTAAAGATTTTGCCCTTGAGCAGCTCGGACGCCCTGTCGATCAGACCAGAATCCGTGGTATAGCGCATAGCCCCAAGCTGAATGCGTGGATAATTACTAATGCCCAGCGCAGCCGGTTGCTCATCAAAATCAACGGTAATGGTCTCAGGCTTGTCGTCGCCGGTCAGAAGTTCGACAGATTGAGTCACAGGCTTGACCACCGGCTCCGTCACCGCAGCAGGTAGAAATGCCATACCGACAGCGCCCGCGCCAACCACAGCGATCGCAAGCGCCAAGACAATCAATCCAATACGGGCAGGACTTCTCACAGCAAAGCACCTCACAATGCAAACCCGCGCCATTTGTCCTAATGATACCGCCGGCTAACACTATCACCAAAAGAAGCCGCGCGCTCCCCACCACCACAAAGGGGACAGGCACCTTTGTGGTGGTTTTCGACGCTAACGGTCGACCATCTCACGCCATGAGATTAAACTTGAATTGTTCTCTGAACATATCCATTTCTGCCTATCCTCAACAGCTCTTTGTCTCGAGGAGCGCATATGAAGCCGTCTCATTCCACCGGTCGCAACGTCATCGCCATTCTCGCCATACCCATCGTGATGCTCTTCCTTATCGTCATCACGCCCTTTTCTTTTGGTATCGCCTCGCCCTTCGATCTTTGCGGGATGATCGACGCCGGCTCGCGTGCCACCTCGCTCTCCTTTGTCTGCCGTGGCGTGTTCTACGAATATGCAATTCCCACCGGAAGTTGGCAGTCCAAGTTACCGTTGCTCGGCAAGGTCGACGGATGCTCTCCTTATTTCTGCCTCGAACCTCAGACAATGAATTATCTGATCGACGACCAGCCCCTTGACTCCATCACCCTCGCCTACGACTACGCACCAAACACCGATGAGCGCCACATGAACCAAGTCCTCGACAAGCTGCTTGGACAGTGCGGGCTCACCGCGGAAGCCGGTCGAACCATCTATAGCAACCAGAAATTAAAGCGAACAGAACTCCGCCGTGTCGGAAAAATCAAAGGGCGAAACGGGGCCGCCTACTGGGATGCCTGGGCAACACGCGACAAGGGCGAATTCGGACACAGCACCTATATGGTCACTGTCTACACCAAAGACGGAATTAAGGACAATGTTGACGATTTCGCGTCATCCAAACTCGGCATCCCCAAAACAACCAAACCCGCCAGCCCAGATGAAATTCTGTAGAGGTGCCCATTAACATGCCGCTCAACGATCACAACAACATCGAGCTCGTCCCCACCGCCACAAAGGTGCCTGTCCCCTTTGTGGCGGTTTTCGACAAAAAGAAGCCACCCCGATAACAGAGGCGGCATCAAGCAAGCCTATTTATTAGCGTCCCTCAAGACCCAACGAAAACGCAGCGATGGAATCGAGAACCGACAATAGCCCGTTCGCACAGATAGAGGCGGAGATTCAAGGTCAGAGTCCGGCTTAAACGGCTTAGCTATCGCACGTCACAACGTTCTCGTCGTCCTCCCTATCGTATTTATAGTGCTTACTGTGAAAATAGTGAGTTTAGTGAGAATAGTATCGCTCAAGACTCGTGAACTGAATTATTGACCTCTCGCCCAGAATGAGTGGGGCAAATATTCCTATTAGAGGTCAAATCGAAGCCCAATAGGGCCTTTTCGCCCCGTCATTTCGACCGATCGCTTTCTTTTGAATATTGTCGTAAGCTGGTATCACTTATCTTAATGAATGCATACTGTTTGCGAGGTACCCGCCGTGAAACGCTCCACCTATATCGGCCTGCTCGTCTTAGCGTTTGCGATTACCGCAGTCGGCGTAGGAATTATCTATCTCGCATTTCTCCCTGCCTCGGCAACGCAGGCGGCGGTTGAAACCGTAAGCTACCCCATCGAAATCCTCACCGATATCGTCAAACCCGATTCGATCACCGTCGATTTCGACGGTACGCCCGCAGCGCTTGGGGTCAGTAACTATCCCCGAATCGAACTTGGAGCCACGCGCTATACCCAAAATGAGCAGCTTATCGGTAAGGCAACCAGTTTACTCAAAGGCAAGACGTTTAAGCGGTGGTACGGCGCCGCAACATATCGAGCCAAGAACGGCCAAATGGTTGGCGGGTATCATTCGACCCTTGAGCTCGATGCGGCAAACGGGAGCAAATTGTGCAACGTCTCATACGACCCCGGCTGCGTGGACAATGAAGGACCGGGGGTCTATATCTCGGATGGCGACGTAATCTACGTCATGGAGGGCGACCAGACGGCAGTCGTCGATTTTATGGATCGGTGTACCGAGGATGCCTACGAACAAACCTGCGAGCCCGATCCGCAGACAGCGCGCAACAGTGGCTCGGCACGCACTTGGCTATTTGACGATGAAATAACCTGGACCCCATCGAAATAAGGACCCGCCGGGCAGGCACCTTTGTGGTGGTTTCGGCTCCGATGTTCCACTGTCTCGATCTGTAACATCTAGCGGCCCTTTTCGATCCTAGATGTTACAGATTGAGATGAAATGATCGGCGGCGATCGTTTGTCTCAATCTGTAACAACCGCTCGTCAAATAGGGGCCCAGATGTTACAGGTCGAGACAAACGGAACCACCGCAAAGGCGCCTACCCCTTCATGGTGGTTTTCGACAAAAGAAGCCGCCCCGATAACAGAGGCGGCATCAAGCAAGTCTATTTATTAGCGTCCCTCAAGACCCAACGAGAACGCAGAAATGTAGCCCGGGGCTTACCCTTTCCCGAACGCGACCCTCGCGAAGCGCGTGAGCGGGCGGGAAAGGGTAAGCCCCGGGCGGACAATTAAGTGCGTTACTCGGCAGCGGCCTTGAACTTGTTGTAGTTGATCAGGCAGCCGGCCTTGACGATGGCACGCTCCTCTGCCGTCATATCGGCAATGTAGAGCTCAATCTGCTCGACCGCACCGTCGGCGCGCACCACGTAGGCGGCGATGTCCTTTAGGTCACCGTCGAGCGCGGCACGGATACCCGGCACAAAGACATAGTCGCCCACCTCAAAGCTGGGCTCGGCCTCCATCTGGAAGGGCACCATACCCCAGTTCATCACGTTGGAGCGATAGCGCTTGGTGGCGTACTCGTGGACGATGTTGGCCAGACCGCCGATCACGCGCTGACAGCTCGCGGCCTGCTCGCGGGCGGAACCGTCACCGGGCTTCTTGGCGTAGAGCATGGAGCCGTACTCAGTCGTTTTGGCATCGGCAGCGACACCCGCGCCGGCCAGCGCCTCAAACACACCAGCAAGCTCGGTATCGAGCGCGGCCAAGTCGCCCGCGGACTCGCCAGCCACGCGGCGCTTCTCCACGGCGTCGACCTCCTTGGAACGGCCCACGTAAGCCGGGTCGCGGCGGCTGAGCGTAAACTCGGCCAGGCCCAGCGGGTTGGAGCGGAAGGAGCTCGTCTCGCCCGAAGGAATGAGTTCGTCAGTCGTGGTGACCGGGTCCATGATCTTGGAGCACACCTTGAGCAGGATGTCGTCGCCGAGGGGCTCCATCGCGGGCCACGGCTTGATGTTGGGGCCTTCGACCAGCTCGTCGGCAGGCTCCGCCTTGCCAAAGCCCCAGTACACGCGCTTCTTGTAGGGAGCGTCGTCAAAGGTGTACTCGCAGGCCTCGTCCCAAGTCTCCTCGGGCAGGTCGGTCGCCGGCGTCAGGACGCCGCCGTTGGCAGCCGTCGCCGCAATGGAGCGGGCGTCCATCAGGGCCACGGCGCTCAGCTGGCCATTGCCCGGCTTGGAACCCTCGCGGTTGGGGAAGTTGCGCGTAGTGTGGCGGATCGAAAGACCATTGTTGGCGGGCGTGTCGCCGGCGCCGAAGCACGGGCCGCAGAATGCCGTGCGCACAATCGCGCCGGCCTCCATAAGGTCGTAGATATAGCCGCGGCGTGTAAGCTCGAGTGCCACGGGCTGGCTCGTGGGATAGACCGACAGCGAGAACTCGCCGCAGCCGGTGTTGGCGCCCTTGAGCACGCGGGCAGCCTGGACCACGGAGTCGTAGTTGCCGCCCGAGCAGCCGGCGATAACGCCCTGCTGCACGTGCAGCTTGCCGTCGACGATCTTGTCGAGCAGACTAAAGTGCGTCTTGCCCTCGCCGATCTTGGCGGCCTCAAGCTCCACCTCATGCAGGATGTCCTCGAGGTTCTCGTTGAGCTCGTCAATCTCAAAGCCGTTGGAAGGATGGAACGGCAGCGCGATCATGGGCTTGATGCTCGACAGATCGACCGCGACGCAGCCGTCGTAGTAGGCAACATCGGCAGGCTTGAGCTCGCGGTAGTCGTCGCCGCGGCCGTGCATGGCCAAAAACGCGTGTGTGTCCTCGTCGGTAGCCCAGATGCTCGACAGACAGGTGGTCTCGGTGGTCATGACGTCGACGCCGTTGCGGTAGTCGGTCGTCATGCTCGCGATACCGGGGCCCACGAACTCCATTACCTTGTTCTTGACGTAGCCCTTGGCAAAGACGGCGCGGATGATGGCGAGCGCCACATCGTGCGGGCCGACGCCGGGGCGCGGGGCACCCGTGAGGTAGATGGCGACAACGCCGGGATAGGCGACATCGTAGGTATCGAGCAGCAGCTGCTTTGCCAGCTCGCCACCGCCCTCGCCCACGGCCATGGTGCCCAGAGCGCCGTAGCGGGTGTGCGAGTCGGAACCCAGGATCATCTTGCCGCAGCCCGCGAAGTTCTCGCGCATAAAGGAGTGGATGACAGCGATGTGCGGCGGAACGAAGATGCCGCCGTACTTCTTGGCCGCAGAAAGGCCAAAGACGTGGTCATCCTCGTTGATGGTGCCGCCCACGGCGCACAGCGAGTTATGGCAGTTGGTGAGCACGTAGGGCAGCGGGAACTGCTCCATGCCCGAGGCGCGCGCCGTCTGGATGATGCCGACGAAGGTGATGTCGTGGCTCGCCATGGCATCGAAGCGAATCTTGAGCGCCTCGGGGTCGCCGGACGTATTGTGTGCCTGGAGGATCGAATACGCGATGGTGCCGCGCTTGGCATCCTCGGGCGTCTGCGTAATACCGCGCTCGGCAGCCTCGGCCGCAGGCACAACCTCGCTGCCGCCGCGCAGGTAGATGCCATCCTCGTACAGCTTGACCATACTGTCTCCCACTCTGCCCAAAAGATTTGGGCGCATAGCATACATTCGTTCAATATCGTGCCATAGAACGGTTGCGAGTGGGTTACGAATCTACACGTTCACTTTATCTCAGTAAAGTAAAGGACGAGCGTCTTGCATCACCCTCTTGACAAGGAGCGTCCCAAAGTGCCGGCAAAAAAGGAACGTCCAACTGCCGGGTTTAAAAATGAGAGTGGACAATCTCCCATTTCTAGCCCTCAAGCGGGCCAAAAGTGGGAGATTATCCACTCTCGTGTTAGGACTTGCCATGCAAGCGGCGAAACCTACAAATCGCCTCCGGCGCCCAGTAGCTTGCGCATAACTTGCTCGGGGTTGACCGAGCCGTCGCGCGGGGCAAGGGCGGTGATCTTCTTCTGCATCTTGTACTCGTGCAGTTCGTCCTCGAGCTGGCGCACGCGGGCGCGGAGCTTTTCGTTCTCGCGCTCGCGCTCCTCGGCACGCTCCTTCATATCGAGGATGCGCACCACGCCGGCGAGGTTGATGCCCTCGTCGGTCAGTTGATTGATGAGTTCCAGACGCTCGATATCGGCACGCGAATACAGGCGCGTGTTACCGCCCGAGCGCTGGGGGTTCACCAGGCCCTTGGACTCGTAGACGCGCAGAGTCTGCGGATGCATGCCGGTCAGCTCAGCCGCCACGCTGATCATGTACAGCGGTTTGTTCCTATTGTCCTCGGCCATGCTACCTGACCCCTTTCCGTCTCGTTATCGTCCATCATAAGCCCGCGGGCGTGGTCGTGCGCCGCGACCGCCCTAGTACGTCGCCTTGTAACGGTTGACCTTCTCGCGATAGTCGCGCGTGTCGGCCTCGCGCAGCTTGGTCATGGCATCGCGCTCGTCATCAGACAGGTTCGTGGGAACCTGCACCTTGATCTCGACGAGCAGCGCGCCCGTACGGCCACGGTGCTTAACGTCGGGCGCGCCCATCTCCTTAAAGCGGAACTTCTTGCCCGTCTGGGTACCCGCGGGCACTTTCAAACGGACCGTCGCACCGCCGGGCGTGGGCACGTCCACCGTGCAGCCGAGCGCCGCCTCGTAGACCGAGACCGGTACCTCCATGGTCACGTCGGCGCCTTTGCGCTTAAACAGCGGGTGCTCCTCCACATGCGTGGTCACGACCAGGTCGCCGCGCTCGCCGCCGGCAACGCCATACTCGCCGCGACGCTTGTAACGCAGCTTGCCTCCGTCGACCGCGCCCGCAGGCACCGAGACCGTAATGGTCTGCTGCTCGCCCGTCGAGGGAATGCGGTAGGTGACCTTGTGCGTCACGCCGCGAAACGCGTCCTCGGCCGTCACATCGACGGTCAGCGACAGGTCGCCGCCCTTGCGAGCGCGGCTGCGACCCGCACCCGCACCGGTAGCGCCCGCAGCCCCGGCGAAACCCGAGCCCCAATCGCTGCCCCAGGCGCCGTTGCCGCTAAAGATGCTGTCGAAGATATCGCCCCAGCCGCTCGCGCCGGCACCGGCGCCGTAGCCGCCGCCATACGCGCCGCCCGCGCCCGGCATGCCGCCGAACATGAGCATCTGGTCGTACTCTTTGCGCTTCTTCTCGTCCGAAAGCGTCTCGTAGGCCTCGCTAATCTCCTTAAACTTGGCCTCGTCGCCGCCGGCATCGGGGTGATATTTTTGCGCGAGCTTGCGAAACGCGCTCTTGATCTCTTTGTCGGAGGCGCTCTTGGATACGCCCAGGATGTCATAGAAGGTTTTGCCTGCAGCCATCGTAGCTCCTCTCCTGTTTCATCCGCCGCCCAGCGGGCGGCGTCTCATGCTTTCATATGGCACTAGGCCAGAAAGGGCCCCGGGTGTTGCCCCGGGGCCCTTCTCAATTACTCCTCGGTGCTCTCGGCCGTATCGGCCGAAGCATCCTCGGGCGCCGCTTCGGGCTCCGGTGCGGGGCGCTTCTCGCCACCGTAGGTCACCGTCACCATCGCGGAACGCAGGATGCGATCCGCCATGCGGTAGCCCTTCTGGTACACGTCGTTGACGGTCTCGTCGTACTGCGACGCGTCCTCGACGCGACCCACGGCCTGGTGCTCGAGCGGATCGAACGCCTCGCCCTTGGGGTCGATGGGCTCAACGCCCTCGTGCGCAAACACGTCGAGCAGCTTGGCATGTACCGCGTCAACGCCGTCGACGAACTGCTTAAAGTCGTCGGAAAGCTCTTGGCTGCGGGCATGGTCGATCGCGCGCTCGATATCGTCGACCACCGGCAGCAGCGCAGTGACGAGCTTCTCGGTCGCGCGCTCGCGCTCGGCGATACGCTCATTGGCGGTGCGGCGACGGAAGTTCTCCCAGTCGGCCTGCAGACGGGCGGTACGCTCGGTGGCGTCCTTTGCCTTGTCCTCGGCGGCCTTCTGGGCCTCTGCCGCAGCATCGAGCTCGCTGCGCACGTCGGCGAGCTCCTTTTGGGCCTGCTCGAACTTGAGCTTAAAGTCGTTATCGGCGGCTTCCTCACCGGCGCGGATAGCAGCTTCCACCATCTCGTCCTCGGTCATCGTCGCCTCCTTGTTGGAATCCTCTACCTGGTTCTCGACAGCCTCGGCGGCCGCGGCCTCGTTGGCCTCGGTATCGTCGACGGCCTCTACGGGAATCTTCACGTCCTTCTCCTCAGAGTCAACGGGGGCGGCGCCAGCGGCAGCCGCCTCCGTGCGAGCTTTACGGGCGGACATGATTACTTGTCCTCGTCGTCCACAACCTCGTAGTCGGCGTCGACCACGTCATCGTCGGCAGGCTGGGCGCCAGCGGCACCGTCGGTCTGCTGCTGAGCGTCGGCGTAGACAACCTGGGCCAGCTCGTAGGCCACGGACTGCAGGGACTCGCCAGCGGCCTTGATGGCCTCGACGTCAGAGCCCTCGAGCGCCTTCTTGGCGTCGGCGATAGCGGCCTCGGCCTTGGACTTCACATCGGCGGAAACCTTGTCGCCCAGCTCGTTGAGGGTCTGCTCGGTGGAGTAGCACAGGCTATCGGTCTGGTTGCGGACCTCGACCTCCTCCTTCTGCTTCTTGTCCTCCTCGGCATGGGCCTCGGCGTCCTTGACCATGCGATCGACTTCGTCATCGGAAAGCGCGGTGGAGCCGGAGATGGTGATCTGCTGCTCCTTGCCGGTGCCCTTGTCCTTAGCGGAGACCTTGACGATGCCGTTGGCGTCGATGTCGAAGGTGACCTCGATCTGCGGCACGCCGCGGCGGGCAGCCGGGATACCGGTCAGCTGGAACTTACCGAGCGACTTGTTGTCGCGGGCAAGCTCGCGCTCGCCCTGGAGCACGTTGATCTCGACGCTGGTCTGGTTGTCGGCAGCGGTGGAGTAGACCTCGGTCTTGGAGGTCGGGATCGTGGTGTTGCGGTCGATCATCTTGGTCATGATGCCGCCCATGGTCTCGACGCCCAGCGACAGCGGGGTAACGTCGAGCAGCAGGATGCCCTCGACGTCGCCGGTGAGCACGCCGCCCTGGACGGCAGCGCCGTCGGCAACGACCTCATCGGGGTTCACGGACATGTTGGGCTGCTTGCCGGTCATGGTCTTGACGAGCTCCTGGACGGCGGGCATACGGGTGGAGCCGCCGACGAGGATGACCTCGGTCAGATCGGAGAGCTTAAGCTTGGCGTCGCGCAGGGCGTTGGTGACAGGCTGCTTGCAGCGCTCGAGCAGGTCACGAGTGATCTTCTCGAACTCGGCACGGGTCAGCGTGTAGTTAAGGTGCAGCGGGCCGGACTGGTTCATGGTAATGAACGGCAGGTTGATGGTGGTCTGCTGGGCGGCTGAGAGCTCCTTCTTGGCGTTCTCAGCGGCCTCCTTCAGACGCTGCAGGGCCATGGGGTCCTGGCGCAGGTCGACACCGTTCTCCTGCTGGAACTTATCGGCCATCCAGTCGATGACGCGCTGATCCCAGTCGTCGCCGCCCAGGTGGTTGTCGCCCGAGGTGGACAGAACCTCAAACACGCCGTCGGCGAGATCGAGGATGGAGACGTCGAAGGTGCCGCCGCCCAGGTCGAAGACCAGGATGCGCTGGTCGGTGCCCTGCTTGTCCAAGCCATAGGCAAGAGCAGCAGCGGTCGGCTCGTTGACGATACGCTTGACGTTGAGGCCGGCGATCTTACCGGCGTCCTTGGTGGCCTGACGCTGGGCGTCGTTGAAGTAGGCCGGGACGGTGATGACGGCGTCGGTGACGGTCTCGCCCAGATACTTCTCGGCGTCGGCCTTCATCTTTGCGAGCGTCATGGCGCTCACCTGCTCGGCGGTGTAGTCCTTGCCCTCGATATCGACGACGGCACGGCCACCCTGGCCCTCCTTGACCTCATACGGCACGGTCTTGATCTCGGAGGTGCACTCGGAGTACTTGCGGCCCATGAAGCGCTTGATGGAGAACACGGTGTTCTTGGGGTTGGTAACGGCCTGGTTCTTAGCGGCCTTGCCCACGACGCGGTCGCCGTCGGCACGGAAGCCCACGACGGACGGGGTGGTGCGGTCGCCCTCGGCGTTCACGATGATGGTCGGAGAACCGCCCTCGAGAACGGCCATTGCGGAGTTAGTAGTACCAAGGTCGATACCAAGAATCTTACTCATTAGAAATTCCCTCTCTCTTTTGCGTTCGCGCCGCCTCGACGGTCTGTCGCGCGGCGCTTCGGCTTGTCTTTCAGGATGTAGTGTATCCCCTTATGGGCCGGAATATACAAAATCTAAGTCAATTCATATAAGATTTCTTATCTCTAAGAGTTTAGGTTCTCAAATGCGCAGGTAGATGCACTGTTTGAGTTCTCGGCAGATCTATTGAGATCTATGTAGAGATGGCTGAGGTGCGAGCCTGAAGCCGTACAGGGAGCCTTGGGGCGACCCCGGGGAAAGCGAGACCCAGTCTGAGCGTAAATTCCGGGACGCAGTTTCCTCTTGAAGGCTCGACCGGAAACTACATCCCAGTTTGAGCACCGATTCTGGGACACAGCTTCCGCAGGCGCGCTCAATAGCTCAATATTTCAAGTCACCTTTAGCTAACATTTGCGCAGCTCAGCGGCCCCACCTGCACGTTTTTTAGTAAACCTTGGCATACTCGGCGAACGGTATGAAGATGCCGGCCAGAGGGTATTGCAAACGGTCGCTCCCGTGGTATGTTTTTGCCCGAATCAAACCGGCGCGCATCGCCTGTAGCGTCGGTCAACAGAGAGGAAACTACCATGGCTCATCCCGTAATTGATGCCGACGAGTGCATCGCTTGTGGCGTTTGCGTCGACTCCTGCCCCGCTGGCGTTCTGGAGCTCCAGGACGTCGCTACCGTTGCTGACGAGGACTCCTGCGTCGCCTGTGGCGCTTGCCAGGACGCTTGCCCCGCTGGCGCGATCACCGAGATCGTCGAGGAGTAACAACTCCCCCACTTGCACACTCAAAAGTACACCGTGCACAAAAAAGGAGGCTTCCGCATCGCCGCGGAGGCCTCCTTTTGCATGTGCGGGCAGCTAATTGGGGACGGTGTCGGGCTAGGACAAATCGTCCTCGTAAGGCATTAAATCGGCAAGGTAGCCTTTCTCCTTGAGCATGGCCTCGATCTCGTCGAGGGTTTGCTCGTCCTCTGCCGCAATGCGATGGAAGTGATAGCCGCTCGTCACCGTCAGCAGTGGGAAGCTCTTGCCGCTCTCGATATCGTGCAGGTAGCGCTCGACATCGCGACGATTGCGGATGTCCAGGTCGGCCGTGATCTTACCGTACACGCGGTGATTGACGATCACGTTGAGCACGGCGCCACCCGCGTCGACGATACTCGTAAGCTCGTCGCCCGCCTGCTCCACGCTGTGGCGAACCTTGACCAAGCGCGTGGGCACGGCGGGGCTGCTGGGAGCCTCCTGCAGCACGTAGCCGCGATTGGTTGCCACGACATCGTGCCCATCGGCGCGCAGCAGGGCGATGTCCTGCACCACGACCTGGCGGCTCACACCCACCTCGCGGGCAAGCGCGCTGCCCGATACGGGCCCCTTGGCTCCCTCGAGCACGGCCATGATGGCACGGCGACGCTCGCGGGCGTTCATTATTTACCGTCCAGCAGACGCAGGTGCTTAAGCGAGAGGTCGAGGATCGGCGCGGAGTGCGTCAGGGCGCCCGAGCTAATGTAGTCGACGCCCAGATCAGCCAGGGCGCGAATGTTGTCGGCGTCCACGTTGCCCGAGCACTCGGTCTTGGCGCGGCCGGCGATAAGCTCGATCGCGGCAGCCATGTCGTCGTGGGTCATGTTGTCGAACATGATGATATCGGCGCCGGCCTCCACGGCCTCGCGCACCATGTCCAGGTTCTCGCACTCAATCTCGACCGTCGTGGTAAACGATGCATGGGCGCGCGCCATCTCAATCGCGCGTGCCACGCCACCGGCGGCGTCGATGTGGTTGTCCTTGAGCATGACAGCCGTCGACAGGTTATAGCGGTGGTTGCTGCCGCCGCCGATCTCGACTGCGGCCTTCTCGAAGACGCGCATTCCCGGCGTGGTCTTGCGCGTGTCGACAAGCACGGTCTTGGTGCCCTCGAGCGCAGCCGCCATCCGATGCGTGTAAGTGGCGATGCCGCTCATGCGCTGCAGATAGTTGAGCGCCACGCGCTCGCCCGAAAGCAGCACGCGCGCGTCGCCGCGCACCTGGCCCACATGGTCGCCAGCGTGCACCTCGTCGCCGTCCGCGACATCGAACAACACGGAGCTCTGCGGATCCAGCAGCTCAAAGGTGCGGGCGAATACGTCCAGGCCGGCGATAATGCCGTCGGCCTTGGCGATGAGCTCAACGGTAGCGGGACGCGCCGTGGGGCACACGCTCGCCGTGCTCACGTCCTCAAACGTGATGTCCTCGCGCAGAGCCTGCAGAATCAGATCATCGACGACGAGCTTCATGGTAATGGGATTCATGGTCTACTCCTCCACGGCCTGCGTGCCGGCGGCACGGGCCAAATCATCGATTGCAAGGGGGTCGGCGCTCAGGGCGCGGTGACGCCCGTCAAGCGCGGGCTCACCGGCCTGCTCCACGGCCAGCGACTCGCCGGTACGCATATACCACGCGGCGCGACGACCCCAGACCAGCGCCTCGAGCAGGCTGTTAGAAGCTAGGCGGTTCTTGCCGTGAACGCCGTTGCAGGCCGTCTCGCCCGCGGCGTAGAGCTCGGGCATCGAGGTGCGACCGTCCTTGTCGACCCACACGCCGCCCATAAAGTAGTGCTGCGTGGGCGTAACGGGAATGGGCTCGTCCAAAATATCGCGGCCGTCCTCCAGGCAGCGCGCGCGGATATTGGTAAAGTGCCCGGTCACCACATCGCGCTCGACGGGGGCAAAGCTCAGCCACTCGTGCTCGGTGCCGTCCTGCTTCATCTGCTCGCGGATGGCGGCGGCGACAACGTCGCGCGGCTGCAACTCGTCGGTAAAACGCTCGCCGGCGGCATTGAGCAAAATCGCGCCCTCGCCGCGGCAGCTCTCGCTAATCAGGAACGTGCGACCCGGCTGCGGCGAGAACAGGCCCGTGGGGTGGATCTGCACGTAGTCCAGGTGCTCCATCGTGATGCCGTGCTCCTGAGCAATGTAGCAAGCGTCACCGGTGAGCTGCGGGTAGTTAGTCGAGTGGTCGTACACGCCACCGATACCGCCCGTTGCCCACAGCGTATGGCGGGCATGGATCTTAAACGGCTTACCGGCACGCACGCCCTCGGCGGCATTTGCCAGCTCGTCGGCGGGGCGAGCTGAATCGTCCTCGTCCACGGCGACGGCGACGACGCCGGTGCACACCGTGGCGCCATCGCGCTCGGCGGTCAGGATGTCGGTCATGGCAACGTGTTCGAGAATCTGCACGTTATCCAGCTTGCGAACAGCCTGGAGCAGCTTGGTCGTAATCTCCTTGCCCGTAATATCGGCATGGAAGGCGATGCGCGGGCGGCTGTGCGCGCCCTCGCGGGTAAAGTCGAGGCTGCCGTCGGCCTTACGCTCAAAGTCCACGCCCATGGCCAGCAGGTCGTTGATGACCGAGCGGCTCGAGCGAATCATGATGTCAACACTCTCGCGGCGGTTCTCGTAATGGCCGGCGTGCATGGTGTCCTCAAAGAAGGCATCGTAGTCCGAGCCTTCGGGCAGCACGCAAATGCCGCCCTGCGCGAGCATCGAATCGCACTCATCGACGGCGCCCTTGGAAAGCATGATCACGCGTGTGCTCGTCGGCAGATTGAGAGCCGCATACAGGCCCGCCACGCCGCAACCGGCAATGACGACGTCACACTCCATATCGGGGTATTGTTTGGTTTCCACAGGAATCCTCTCCCTTGTAATGTGGCATAAGGGATGGTCCCTCATGTCACATTGGCTTAGCGCGCCGCGTACTCGAGCATGCGGTCGAGCGTGAGCTTGGCCTGATCGGCGGCCTCGTCCGACACGCCAATCTGCACCTCGCCCTCGCCCGTCTCCAGGCAGTGCACGAGCTTTTCGAGCGTGATGAGATCCATGTTGACGCAGGTGGGCTGCACCGCAGGGAAGTAGAACTTCTTGCCAGTGCCCTGGCAGCGGCGTTCAAGCTCGTAGAGCACGCCGCGGACCGTCACGATGATGAACTCGCTGGCGTCCGACTCCTCGGCATACTTGATGATGCCGGCAGTAGAGCCGATGTAGTCGGCCTCGGCCAGGACGTCGGCCTTGCACTCGGGGTGCGCCAGCACGAGCGCGTCGGGGTGCGCCTCCTGCGCGTCGACGATCTGCTCGACGGTGATGATGTGATGACGCGGGCAGTAGCCGTTGTTGAGGATGACGTGCTTTTGGGGCACCTGCTCGGCCACAAAGCGGCCCAGGTTTTGGTCGGGAATGAACAAGATGTGCTGCTGCGGCAGCTCGGAGACAATCTTGACGGCGTTAGAGCTGGTAACGCACACGTCGCTCCAGCTCTTGATCTCGACCGTGGAGTTGACGTAGCACACCACGGCCAGGTCGTCGCCGTACTCGGCGCGGGCAGCGTCGACCGTCTCGCGCTTGACCATATGAGCCATGGGGCAATCCGCGCCCGGCTCGGGCAGCAGCACGGTCTTAGTGGGATTGAGCAGCTTGGCGCTCTCGCCCATAAACTCCACGCCGCACAGCACGATGGTCTGCTGCGGCAGGCTCTTAGCGAGCTTTGCCAGGTAGAAGCTGTCGCCGACGTAATCGGCCACAGCCTGAACCTCGGGCGCCACATAGTAGTGCGCCAGGATCACCGCATCACGTTGGGTTTTTAGTTGCTGAATGGCCTCGACGAGCTCTGCGGGCACCAGTGCCGCGCGCTCCGTTGCCGTCGTTGCCGATGCTAGGCCGGCCGCGATATCGCGTGCAAGCTCCGACGCATCCATGTTCGCGCTCTGTGCCATCAAGGCCCCTCTCTTTTGGCGAATCTTGGGGCTTTAGTATGACACCTAGGTTTACAGCTGACAAGACAGCTGTAAACCTAGGTGTAAAGTTGAAATAAAGATTCAATCATGTGGCAGGTCCATATTCGAACTGGCAAGCTGAGGATAGCTGAGCTCTCGATGACGCGGGAGGCATCTTTCGCCACCGCAATACCGCTCGGCGCGAGTTGCGTACCGTGGGGCGCAAACGGAACGCACCCCCGCGGGTGGCGCGTGCACGATGTGGCAAAATCGAGGTACTAAGGGGGCCCAATATGCTCAGAATCATCGCCTGCGACGACGACGTCGCCTTTCTAGATAACCTGCACCGCATGATCAACCGCTGGTCGGCCGAGACGGGCACGGCGGTCGATGTTGCACTCGTTACGCGCGGCGAGGACCTGCTGGCACGCCATGCCGCATCGCGCGCCGACATTATCATGCTCGACATGATAATGCCGCTCGTCAACGGCATGGACACCGCCCGCGAGCTGCGCCAATCCGATACCGCCGTGCGCTTGGTTTTTCTGACCTCATCACCCGAGTTCGCGCTTGAGTCCTACGAGGTCCGCGCCTTCGACTACCTGCTCAAACCCGTGACCTACGAGCGCGTGGCGCAACTGCTCGACGAGCTGTCGAGCCTGCGTCCGGCAACGACCGACGAGCTCGTCATCAAGACGTCCTTTGGCTACCATGCCCTGCGCCTATCCGATATCGAATATGCCGAGGCTCGCAACAAGCACGTGGTCTTCCACTTGCGCGATGGCCGCGATATCGAGGCGCTCGAGCCGTTCCGCAGCATCGAGGACCGACTGGCCCAAAACGCGACCTTCTTTAAGTGCCACCGCAGCTACCAGGTCAATCTGCGCAACATCGACCACTTCAACCGCACGGAAATCGTCATGCGCTCGGGCGCGTGCATACCGCTCGCGCGCAGCTGCAAGCAGGGATTCCAAGACGCCTACTTTGCGATGCGGTTCGAGGGCGGGAGACGCTGATGCTTTCCTCGGCAGAACTGGTACTTTGGGCAATCCACCATGCGACGACGCTGCTCTTTGGCGTCTTTGCCTCGGCAGCGCTGTGCGGTGTCGAGATCAACGGCCGCCATTCGCTCGAACTGGTGGGGGTCGGCGCCGTAACCGGATGCGCATTCGGCCTCGCCAATGCCGTCGGCGGCGAGCTTTTCGCCCGACAGGCCTATCCGCTCGTCGTGCATCTGCCGCTTGTCGTCTACCTGTGCGTACGCTATCGCCTGAGTCCGCTGCTCGCCATCCTGGGCGTTACCAGTGCCTACCTGAGCTGCCAGTTTAGCAACTGGATGGGCATCGCCGCGCTCGCCGCCACCGATTCGCAAGTCGCGTACTACGTGGCACGCATCATCACCACACTCGGCGTCTTTGCCGTCTTGTTGCATTGGGCAAGCGAAATTGGCCCCCGCCTGGCGATCAAAAGCCCCACCGAGCTGGAGATTCTGCTCATCCTGCCGCTTGTCTACTACATCTTCGACTACGCCACCAACGTCTATACCACGCTCTTCCACTCGGGCTCGGTGGTAACCGTTGAGTTTTTGGCGTTCGCCCTCTGCGCCTTCTACCTTATGTTTCTTGCCGTCTACCTTCGCGAATACGAGGCAAAGGAAATCGCCGAGCGCGAGCGCTGGATGCTCGCGACCCGCGACAGCGCGGCCATCAAAGAGCTCGAAGCCTGGCGCCAGTCCGGACGCGAGCTCTCGGTTCTCCGTCACGACATGCGCCACTACCTGCGCGGTCTAGCGGCCCTGATCGAAGAGGGTCACACCGATGAGGCGCTCGAGCGCATCGACGCGCTCTGCGAGACCAACGACCGCACCGCCGTGCGCCGCTACTGCGCCAACGAAACGGTCAACATTGCGCTCTCGTCGCTTTCCGCGGACATCAACGCGCACGGCATCACCGCCGACCTGCGCGCCGCCGTGCCCGAAACCGTCCACGTGAGCGATGTCGATCTGTTCAGTGTGGTATCGAACGCCCTGGACAATGCCATCGCCGCAGCGAGCGCCGCCCCCGAAGGCAAGCGGTTTGTCGACCTGGACCTTCGCTACGAAGACGGCCAGCTTCTATTGCTGGTTTCCAACACGTTTGGCCGTGCGCCGCACATGGTCGACGGCATGCCCGTGGCTCAGCACACTGGGCACGGCTTTGGCACCAAGAGCATTAAGCTTGCCGTCGAGCGTATGAACGGCAACTGCCAGTTCCGCATTAACGGCGACCGGTTTGAGCTGCGCGCCGTGATGTAGGGGCTGCCGCCAGCCTCGCTACAGCGGTGCAGCCGCCGGGGTCAGCTGCTTAATGTAGGCCCACATGCGCTGCTTGGCGGCCTTGTCGGTGAGCGCCGCCTCAAAACCGTCGAGCGCAAGCACGCGGCGCCCCTGCACATGGGCGACCAGGCCGGGCTTGAGCATGGCGGTGTCAAAATCATCAATTGCCACAAGCATATCGGCATAGGTCTCGCGCATGACATCGGCCGCACTGTTGTCCAGCAGCAGCACCGCCTCGGGGTCCAAGGTCTCCAGCGCCTCGCGGAACAGGTCGCACGTCAGGGCCTCGCCCGCCGCGACCGTCCCATCGCCCGCGCCGGCGACGCTTGCCAGCACACAAAAATCCTCGGGGGCATATCCAATGGCGCCGAGCGCCTTGCGCAACGCGGCGCCATCCGCGCCGGCAGCCAGTTCGCCGCCCGAGCACTCGGCTTCATCCAAATCGCCTTTGACCAGCACAATCGGCGAGCACGCGTTGCCCGAGATACGCACGCCGCGATCCGCAAGCGACGCGAGCTCCTGCTCGGTCGCCTGAGCGATGGCTTCTTTTTTCTGGCTTTGTGACGTGGGCATGCGCTCTCCAATCGTTTGCGTGCCCACCATTATATAAAAGAGCCGCCCGCGAGTGGTTGCTTTACGAGCCGCTGGGTATAAGCACGGTCGTACTGAGTTTTACGCGGCCGAGCCGCGTCGCATTATGGAGGTCACCATGGCTGACATCAAGCAGATTACCCCCGAGAACTTCGACGCTGTCGTCAACGATAGCCTGCCCGTACTGGTTGATTTTTGGGCCCCGTGGTGCGGCCCCTGCCGCTCGCTCTCGCCCATCGTAGACGAGGTTGCCGACGAGCTGGCCGGCAAGCTGACTGTGGCCAAGTGCAACGTCGACGACAACCAGGACCTGGCCATGAAGTTTGGCGTCATGAGCATCCCCACGCTGATCGTCTTTAAGAACGGCGAGGAGGTCGACCGCTCGGTCGGCGCCCTACCCAAGGCAAGACTTCAGGCACTGCTGGAGAAACATCTGTAATACGCTTGTTACCTGTCTGCCGTCCATGAGCGGTTTCGCACCGCTCGCCGGAGTGCCAAACGCAAGGCATGCGACCACGGATAGTATGGTAGACACAAACAGCCCCCAGTGAACGGGTGCGGGTCAGACGGACTCGCACCCGTTTTCTTATGCGGCGGCGCCCAAGACGGGCGTAGTAGAATCTGAACCACCATATCGCCCCGTACAAAAGGAGATTCCCATGCATGACGTCGGAATGAACATGAGCCAGCTTGCCATGAGCGTCAAGCAGGTCGACGACACCATCGAGCTCGCTCACGAGTGGAGCCATCAGCTGCTGCATGCGACCGAGAACTTTGACATGGAGCGCATTGGCGCCAAGCTCGAGGCCGCCATGTCTGCGCTGCACGAGGCGCATGATGCGCTCGAGGGCTACGAGGAGGCCATCGAGGCAGATCACAACTCCGTCGGCTCTGTGAAACTGGTGTAACGTGGCCGAGCACGAGCACGAGCACGAGCACGGTGCGGACGACGATGCGAGCTGCCGCTGCAGCGGCTCCAGCTCCGAGCTGGTCCGCTTTTCGGTCACCGCGCCCGACGACCTGCTGCGCCGCTTTGACGAGCAGATCGCGCGCCGCGGTGACGTGGCCAACCGTTCCGAGGCCGTACGCGATCTGATTCGCGCATCGATTGCCAAGGAGCAGATGCGCACGCCCGACGAGCAGGTCATCGGTTCGCTCACCATGATCTATGACCACCATACCGGCGATCTGACGCGCCGTCTGGACGAGGTGCAGCACGACTACACCGACGAGATTGTCTCGACCATGCACGTGCATCTGGACCACCACAACTGCCTGGAGATTCTGGCGCTCAAGGGTCGCGGCAAACGCGTCTACGAGCTGGCGGACCGATTGCTGGGGCTGCGCGGCGTCAAGCACGGCGAGCTCACCTGCGCCGCCACCAAGCAAAGCCTGGGGCTCTAACGGGTCTTTGCGCGGCACACCTGCCATAAAGGGACAGGTTTCAACGAAGGAGAGTCGCATGCGGCATGTGCATATTCATGTGACGGGCATTGTGCAGGGCGTTGGCATGCGGCCATTTGTGTATCGCGAGGCTATGGCGCATGGCATTTGCGGCTGGGTGCTCAACGCGGGCGATGGCGTGCACATCGAGGCGCATGCTTCGGTCGAGGCGCTCGACGGCTTTGTCGCCGCGCTGTCGGAGCACGCGCCTGCCGCGGCCCGCGTTGAGCATATCGCTGTTGCAGACCTGGAGCCCGACGTTTGGGATGCTGACGATGAGCAGGCCTTTCGTATCGTAGCGTCGCAGGATCAGACCATGCACACGACGCTCATCTCACCCGACATCGCCACGTGCGACGACTGCCTGCGCGAACTGTTCGACCCCGCCGACCGACGCTATCACTACCCCTTTATCAACTGCACCAACTGCGGGCCGCGCTTTACCATCATCCGGTCGCTGCCTTATGACCGAGCGGCCACGTCGATGGATTGCTTTCCCATGTGCCCCGAGTGCGCCGCAGAGTATGGTGACCCGCTTGACCGGCGCTTTCATGCGCAGCCCGATGCCTGCTTTGACTGCGGGCCACATATTACCTGGCGCGAGGCGGCGGGCGACATGGGACTCGAAGGCTCGGGGGCGACGCCAGCCGTCGGCAGCACGCGCGAAACCAGCGATGCCATTATTGACCGCTGTGTCGAACTGCTGGCCAGCGGCGGCATTGTCGCCATCAAGGGTCTGGGCGGATTCCATCTGGCCTGCAACGCCGCCAATGAGCAGGCGGTGGTCGAGCTGCGCCGTCGCAAGCGCCGCAGCAACAAGCCGCTTGCCGTTATGGTGCGCAGCCTTGCCGATACTGAACGCCTGTGCCGTGTCGATGATGCCGAGCGCGGCTTGCTAACCGGTAGCATCCGCCCCATCGTGCTGTTGCGCCGGCGTGCTGTTGGCGAGGGAGATTCCCCCGACGCCCTTACGCTCGCGCCGTCCGTCGCGCACGATCTACCCGAGCTCGGCGTCATGCTCCCCTATACACCGCTTCAACATTTACTGCTCGCCGCGGCCGCAGCGCGCGGCATGCATGCTCTCGTCATGACCAGCGGAAACCTGAGCGAGGAACCCATCGAAACTGATGACAGCCTTGCCTGGGAACACCTCGTTGCCGCCGGCATTGCCGATGCGCTGCTCGGCAACGACCGCGCGATCCTCTCGCGCTACGATGATTCCGTGGTGCGCGCGGTCGGTGGGGTCGTTATGCCCGTGCGTCGCGCACGCGGATATGCGCCGCAACCGTTGTCGTTGCCGGCGCTCAACGGCACCGCACCCTGCGTGCTCGCCTGCGGGCCACAGCAAAAGGCAACGATCGCATTCACGCGCGAGGACGCGAACGGCGAGGCGGCCTGTTTTGTGTCGCAGCATATCGGCGATGTTGAAAACGGCGCGACTTTCGATGCTTGGAACGCCGCACGCATACGCTTGGAAGACCTTTTTGACTTGACGCCCGCCGCGCTGGCCTGCGACTTGCATCCCAGCTATCTATCGAGTCAGTGGGCACGCGAGCAGGCGCGAAAATGCAATCTGCCGCTCGTCGAGGTGCAGCACCATCATGCGCATATCGCGAGCGTAATGGCCGAGGCTATCGCCGCGGGCCAGCTTACAACCGACGCGCGCGTCCTTGGCATCGCCTTTGACGGCACGGGGGCGGGCACCGACGGAACCATTTGGGGCGGCGAGTTCCTTGTCGCCAGCCTTGGCGGCTTTGAGCGCGCCGCGCATTTGCGCACCTGGGCACTCCCCGGCGGGGCGGCCTCCGTGCGCGACGCCCGCCGCAACGCCTTTGCCCTGCTCAGTGAGCTCGGCCTGCTCGAGCACCCAGGTGCCGCAGGGCTATTGAGCACCCTCGACGAGCAGACGCGCAGCATCACGGCTACGATGATCGAGCGGAACATCAACAGCCCACACACGAGCAGTATGGGGCGCCTCTTTGACGCCGCCGCTGCAGTTTTGGGCATTTGCGGGCAGGCAACCTACGAAGGCGAGCCTGCCATCGAACTCGAAGCCGCCGCCTGGCGCGCGCTCGGCGGTAAGACCGTTCGCCTCGACGGCAATCATACAGGCGTATCCACGTCTGCCGACGACTCCCCCATCTTGGACCCCCAACCGCTCATCGAAGCTCTTCTGAATGGAATCGAGGCAGGCGCGCCGGCCGACAGGCTCGCGCTCGACTTCCACGTCGCCATCGCATGCGCGTCGGCCCGCATCGCAAGCGAGATCTGTGAGCGCGAAGGCCTCGATACCGTCGCGCTCTCGGGCGGTGTGTTCATGAACCGGCTTTTGCTTCAGCTCCTTACCCACGAACTCAAAGACGCCGGTCATGCCGTCTTGGTCCCCCACGCTGTGCCCGTCAACGACGGCTGCATCGCCTACGGTCAGGCCGCCATCGCTCGCGCTCGCCTCACGCAGACGGCGTCACGATAGGCTTTTTTGCCGGCCTTCGCGCCGCCGTCTCACAGGTGTAACGCGTTTGCTCGCGACTCCCGCGAGCGCTACCATCAACTGATGGGTAATTAGGCGCCTGTCCAGCGCAAAACGTATAAAAGGGGAACATTATGTGCCTTGCCGTTCCCGGTAAAGTGGTCAAACGCGACGACGACCTTAAGGCGACCGTCGACATGATGGGCATCGAGCGCCCCGTTTCGCTGCGCCTCGTGCCGACGGCACAGGTAGGCGACTATATTCTCGTGCACGCCGGCTTTGGCATTCAAATTGTCGACGAGCAGGAAGCCCAAGAGACACTCGAGCTCGTCAATACCATGGCCGAGCTGGCCGAAGAGGACCAGCTCGCCACCAACCCGGCCGAGGCATACTAGTGGCGGCGGCGCAGCCGGTTCGCTCCGGTATCGACTTTTCGGCATTTCGCGATCCCAAGCTGGCTCGCGAGCTCATCGATCGTATTCATGAGCTTGTCGGCAACCGCAGCATCAACCTTATGGAAGTCTGCGGTACGCACACCGTGAGCATTGGCCGCTATGGCTTTCGTTCCATTATGCCGACGGGACTCAAACTGCTAAGCGGCCCGGGGTGCCCCGTTTGTGTCACCGCCAACCGCGACATCGATCACGCAATCGCGCTTTCCAACATGGACGGCGCTATCATCACCACCTTTGGCGACATGATGCGCGTGCCCGGATCGTCCACCTCGCTTGCCGCGCAAAAGGCGGCGGGGCGCGACATCCGCATCGTCTACTCTCCGCTCGACGCACTCGACATTGCTGAGCAAAATCCCGAACGCCCGGTCATCTTTATGGGCGTCGGCTTTGAGACCACAACGCCCACCATCGCCGCCGCCATCCTGGAGGCAGACGCACGCGGGCTGCAGAACTTCTCGGTCTACTGCGCCCATAAGACCACGCCGCCGGCGCTGCGCGCCATCGCCAACGATCCCGAGACCACTATCGACGGCTTTATCCTTCCGGGGCACGTCGCCACCATCACGGGCTTGACGCCCTTTGGCTTTTTGGTCGACGAGTTTAAGACCCCAGGCGTGGTAACGGGATTTGAACCGGTCGACATCTTGCAGGGCATCTGTATGCTGGTCCAGATGGTTGTCGAGAACAAGCCGGCGATCGACAACGCCTACCGCCGTGGCGTCAATGCAGACGGCAATCCCGTAGCGCGCCAGCTGGTCGAGCAGGTATTTGAGCCGTGCGACACCACGTGGCGCGGGCTGGGATCGATTGCCAATTCGGGTCTTTCCATCCGACCCGAATTCGCGCACTTTGATGCCGGCACCCGCTTTGACGTACCCATTGAACCGACGGTCGAGCCACGCGGGTGCCGCTGCGGCGACGTGCTGCGCGGTGTCATAACGCCGAGCGACTGCCCGTTGTTCGGCCACGCATGTACGCCCGAACACCCCGTCGGCCCCTGCATGGTGAGCTCCGAAGGCAGCTGCGCGGCGTACTTTAGATACCGTAACTAGCCCGGACGCACCCGCACACTGGCACCACCCACGATTGGAGTTTTCGATATGTCCCGTACTGCCACCGATAGCACTGTCCTGCTGGGCCACGGCTCCGGCGGCCAGATGATGAAGCGCATTATCGATGAGGTCTTTCTGGATGCCTTTGGGTCGCCCGAGCTGCTCGAGGGCAACGATGCCGGCGTCGCCGCGCTACCCGCGAGCGGGCGCATCGCCATGTCGACCGACAGCTTTGTCGTCTCGCCCCAGTTCTTCCCCGGCGGCAACATCGGTCGCCTTGCCGTGTGCGGAACCGTCAACGACGTCGCGACCTCGGGCGCCAACGTGCGCTACCTATCGTGCGGCTTTATCCTCGAAGAGGGCTATCCCATGGACAAGCTGAGCCAGATTGTGCAAACCATGGCCGAGACCGCGCGCGAGGCCGGCGTACGCATCATCACGGGCGACACCAAGGTGGTCGAGCGCGGCGGAGCCGACGGCGTCTATATCAATACCGCCGGCGCAGGCGAGGTGCCCGCTGGTGTGGAGCTCAGCGGCGCTAACTGCCAGCCCGGCGACGTCATCCTAGTATCGGGCACACTGGGCGACCACGGCATCGCCATCATGAGCCAGCGCGAGGGCCTGACGTTTTCGAGCACCATCGAAAGCGACGCCGCGCCACTCAACCACCTGATTGCCGACGTGCTGGCCGCAGCGCCCAGCACGCGTTGCTTCCGCGACCCCACGCGCGGTGGCCTGGCGAGCACGCTCAACGAGTTTGCCCAGGCTAGCGGCGTTGCCATGGAGATCGACGAGGGCGCCGTGCCCGTGCGTCCCGATGTGCAGGCAGCTTGCGAGATGCTCGGCTATGACGTGCTGCAGGTGGCAAACGAGGGCAAGATGGTCGCCGTGGTGCCGGCCGAACAGGCCGATGCGGCTCTAGCCGCCATGCGTGCTGCCCGCTACGGCGAGAACGCCGCGATTATCGGCCGCGTACTGCCGCTTGCCGAGGGCACCCGCCCCGCCGTGCGCGTGCGCACCGGCTGGGGCTCAACCCGCATCCTCGACATGCTCGTGGGAGAACAGCTGCCCAGGATTTGCTAGCGGATACTCTGCAAGCTGCCCAGCATTCGGCCACAATCGGCCCGCCCATTTTCACTGGGACGTTGGCCCACTCAAACTGCGGGGAGATGGAAGGGCCCTCCTGCCGAGCTGATCGGCAGGAGGGCCCTTCGCTTTGCAAAACCATACTCCTTGCAGTATTTACCTGTCAGGCAGACGCTCGCTACGCCGCGCGACGCTTGGTGTAGAAAAACCAGCCGCCGACGGCCGCGATACCGACGATGCCCACGGCAACACCGGCGATGGCAAAGCCGTTCGAGCCCGCGTCCGCAGCCTTGTTGGCGGCGCCGGCGCTCAACGCGGCGGTCTTGCCGGACGTGCCCGACTTTTTGCCGCTCTTGTCTGTCTTGCCGGCGACGGAAGACTCCGTCGAATCCTTCTTGCCGGATTCGGCCTCGGCCTTGGAATCGCCAGCTGCCTTGGCGCCCTCGCTCGAGGAAGCACCGGCCATCTTGGCGGCCACAGGAGCCATTACGCCCGCAAAACCGGCGGTCCCGTTGCCGGCACCGCCGTCCGACCCGGCACCCGGCGTCAGGACGCCCGGCGCCACCGTGGGCTTCTGCGGGTCCTTGCTGCTCGAGCCCTTGCCCGCCGTCACGGCCGTCTTCCAGGCAATCGTCTCTCCCGAGGAGACACGATACGTCGTGAGCGCGCGGAGCGCCTGCTCGGTCGCCATGGCGTTGGCCGCGCCGCCCTTGCTGTGCGCATAGCCGTTGCCGCCGTCCACGCGGTACAGGTCCAGCGCGCAGACCACGTTGGTCACGGCATTTGCAAACCCGTTAACGGGGTTGGCCGGGTCACGGTCGAGCGAAAGCAGCGCGAGGATCACCTGGGCATTGGCCTCGGCAGAACCGAAATCACAGGTGCCCGCGCTCATCTTGCCCTTGAGGTAGGAGAGGCCGTTCTCGATGGCAGTATCGACCTTGGTGTCGCCCTCATAGGACGCCACGGCCTGGATCGCCATGGCCGTCAGGTCCACGTCGCCCAGACGCGTACCCTCCACGGCGTCGTCGCTGCCGAGAAGCTCGCAGACGGCGTCCGCGAGGCTCGCGCGCGTCCAGGCAGAACCGGCGGGTACATCCGAGCCGCTCGCATTAAGCGCCATCAGCGCAAAGATCTTCTCGTTGGCGCGCGTCATATCGGTGCGGCTGCAGATGAGCTCGACCAGGTTGACGCCGTCATAGTCGGTGATGTCCTCGCCGATGGCGGAGAGGGCCAGCGCCACACGCTCGGTCTCAGTCAGAGCGCAGGTCGCACTCCCCCACTCGGCCTTGTGCTTGGCCAGCGAGGCGCGGTAGTTGTCGAGCAGCTTGGAATCGATCTTGCGGCCCGCCTTGGCAAAGTCGTAGATCTCCCACTCGTCGCCGTACTGGAAGGCGTCGGAGCTGCGGCGCACGTCGATGAACGCAGCGGCAGCATCGATGCCCGCCGAGGCGGACTCACTCGTGGCGGGGCTCGCGGCCACACCGGCCACGGTGATGGTAAGCGTCACGGGCTCGGCACCGGCGGTCGTGTCCACCGGCGTACCCGTCGCGACCACCGTGCCGGCCGAAAGCGCAGTCACCGTGTAGTCACTCGAGGCCACGTACAGGCCGTCATCGGGAGCGCCGTCGACGTGCTTCCAGGCACCCTTCTCGATGCGGTCGATGCCCACGATACCCGAGGCGTCCTTGCCGTCGAGCGTCTTGAACGTCCAGGTGAGGCCGGGCTCGGTCACGCTCCAGCCGTCCGCGTCGTTTTTACCGGTAAAGGTCAGGTCGAGCTTTTGCGCCGAGCCGGCCTTGAGGTAGAGGCTGTCCGTGCCGGCCGTCACGCTCGCAAGCGGATTTTGGTAAGCATAAGTCACGTCGCACGACGCGCTGATGACCTTGCCATCGGCGTCCGTGTCGGGCAGCGTCGCGGTAAACGTGGTGGTGCCAGCCTTGTACGCCGTGTAGCCGATCTCGCCCGCGGTGGCGTAGGCCGCCACGGCAGGATCGCTGCTCGTCACGGTAAAGTTGTCGCGGTTGGTGGCGTTGTCGGGCGCCACCACCGGGCGTGCGTGATCGGTCAAAAACGCGCCGCGCTCGGAGAGCGGGTTGCGGCCCTGCAGGTAGACGGTGGCGCCGTCCTCGTTATAGCCCATCGAGATGGACGTGGCGGCCACGGCTTCTGACGTCAGCGTCACGCTCTTGGAGCCAGCGCCCGCAGATGCGACGTCGCGCGGGGTAACGGTGATCGTGGCACTGCCGGCATGCTTGAAGTAAAAGCAGGCCGAGTAGTCGTTGCTGTAGATGGTCGTAGGATCGCTCGAGGCAAAGTAGAAGCGGCTGAACGAAACGGGCACGTACTCGTCCTTATCGGCGTCGACGTAATGCACGCGCACCTCGAGGTTGCGCACCTCGGAGCCCTGGACGGTAGCCGCACCATCGGTCACGTCGCTCACGGTGCCGTCGGAGGCACGATACCACAGCTCAAAGTCATCGAACTGTTTGGCCTTGGCCTTGATCTTGATGGTGGCCACGGTCTGCTCGGAACCATTGGCCTTATGCTCGGTGGCGGTCACCGTGCCGGTGGCGTTGTCGTAGATGTAGAGCTCGCCCGTGGACTCGTTGATACCGATGTTTCCGCGGTTGGCATCGTCGGTGCCCCAGGTGACGGTGCTCGTGGCCGGCACGCCCTTAAGCGCAAAGACGCCAAGTTTGCGGTAGGCGTTCACAGCGTCGGGCGAAACCTCGAGCATATGGTCGGCAACCGCCTGGCTGGTGCCGTCGTTGGCCGTGAAGCTCACGGTGTAGGTGTCGTCGGGCGTGGTATCCTCGGGCGCCTGGTAGCTGTTGCCCGAGCCAAAGACCGGCGTGCCATTTTTATCGATACCCCAGCTGCTGCCGTTGGCGCCGCAGTTAGCGTTGATGAGGTCGGCGAAGGCGTCGGTGGCCATGTCGGCCGGGTCGACGGCATAGGAGTTGACGAGCGCCGAGGCGGGGGCGTCCATCTTGTTGGTGAGGAATGCGCCCCAGTAGGTGTTGACGAGCTGGCCCGCGTCGTAGGTCGCGAACAGCGCGCCCGCCGTGCCCTCGGAGGTCGACACGCAGTTGGACACGATGCCGCCGTCGAGCGTGCGCGCAAAGCCCGCAACGCCCTTGCCGGTCACGCTCGTGGAGCAGTTGAGCACGGCGCCCTGCACACTGTTGCCCAGGGGGCCGAACGCCTTGCCGTCCGTCGCTTGCTTCAGTTTGCCGGCAAACGAGATGTTCTGCACCACGCCCGTGGAGGCAACGCCGCCCATGAGCGACTTCACGCCACCGCCGTTGGCGAAGGTGATGGTGTGGCCCTGACCGTCGAGTGTGCCCGCAAGTATGCCCATGGGAGCAAAGAAGTACTCGTCATCGATGGTAATGTCGTTGTCGAGAACGTAATAGGCGTCGGCGTTGGCGTCGGCGGGTTTGAACTTGTTTTCGAGGTCGCTCTGCGAGCTCAGGTGCACTACGTTCTGCGGCTGAGCCACGGGCTCGGTGGGCTTGGGCTTCTCGAGCGCGGCAATGGCATCGGTGAGCGTCTTGGTTGCGGCGTTGACCTCGGCCTGCTTGGCGTCATCGTTGGCGTAGACGTCTTGAGCGCTCACAAGGGCCTCAGCGAGCTTCGACCAGCTCTCGGCCGTGTAGTCGTTCTCGATCTTGGCGTTGGCATCGTCAATCGCAGCCTTGAGGGCATCCTTGTTCACGACGACCGCAGCGCCGCCCGAGATCAGCACAGGCAAACCGCCCTGCGCAGACCAGGTAAAGCCGGTGGCAGGGGCATCGGTGTTGAGCTTATCGACCGAGGCCTGGGTCTTGAGGTCGTCGACAGAGATTTTGCTGCCAAAGGAAGAATCGACCTTGTAGCCGCACGCCTGATCGCCCGCAGTGAACAGATTGTTGGTCACGGTGCCAGACTGATACCAGGCAACGAGGCCGTAACCGCCAAAGGGCATGCCGCTGAGGCTGCCGGCGTAATACGAGTTGAGCACCGAACCGCCATCGAGCTTGCCTACAAGACCGGCAGCGTCAGCGAAAGTCCAATTGTCGTCAGAGGGGCTTGCCGTCGACCAGCACATTTGCACGGTACCCGAGCATGTGGTGGCGATAGGACCGTCGGTGCCAGAAATCGTCATCGAACCCGTCACGCCCAGATTCTGTACCGTACCAGCCACGCTCTTCGCCAGCGCCTTGCCGTTGAGCACGATGCTGTGGCCCTGGCCATCGAGCGTACCGGCCACGGTCTCGATCTGTTGGCCAGCCTCAAGGCTGATATTCGCCGCGAGCTTCACGACAGCCCCGGCCTCGATGGTGGTGGGCAGCTCATCGGCAAAAGAGACCATCACGGTCTCGCCGGCCTTGGCGACGCGCGCGCCGCGTGCCTGCTGAGCATCGGCATCCTCGTCGTCGATGTCCGCCGCGGCAGCAAGGCTCTCATCGGCAGACGGAGCGGCCTCGGAGCTCGCCTCGTCCGCCGATGCCTCGGCGCCTTCAGCACCCGTCTGCTCGTCCGCAGTGAAACTCGACTCGTCGGCATTCTCGGCAGTATCCGCCTGCTGCGAGGCCTGGGCCTGCGCCTGCACAGCGATCTCTGCCACGCCCTCGGCAAATGCCGACGTACCCGGCATCGACCAGACGAGCAGCGCCGAGAAAGCAGCGGCTCCCAGGCGCTTGAGCATAATGTTGTTTCGCGTCACCCGTTCTCCTTCTTTCGCGAACCTGCAATAGAGCCATGGCGAAGAAGGCGGGACAGGCGATACCCCGGCAGCACAAAGGCACACGTCAGCCACCCTATCGGCAGCAAAACGCACGCTCAGCAGCACCCCTTGTAGACCGGAATCCAGCGGCAAACAGAGAGGCCCTCGGTTTCGAGAAGAGCGCGGGCAGGTAATCTGACTCGCGGGCGCGCCCGCATACAGTAACCGCCTTGCTCGGGATTCTCACCCGATTCCCCTTTATGCGCTCGCGCGCACCCGTGCTCCGGCTTCTATTTTTAATCGGAGGAAGTGTACGTTACCGCAGGTAAATCGGTCAATGCGCTACACAAAAAACCGCCATACCCGAGCCATATGGCTCCCGGATGACCACCTATAGGCAACCCATATCGCCACTAGGCCGCTAACGAACCAAGCCCGCGCGCAAGATTGAGCGGGCCGAATGTCCCCCGTGGGGCTGAGGGGGCCAAATGTACCTGTTAGAAGCCATTTAAGCGTTTTTGCAGAGACTTTTGGCCCCCTCAGTCCCACGGGGGCTTTTTGGCCCGCTCATTTTGCTTTAGCTCAAGCAAACGGTCCCGCACGATTACTCGTACGGGACCGTTTTTAGTTAGGGCTGTCGTCTATGACCCGCTCCGGTTAATTCGCACGCTTGCGGATAAGCACGGCCCCCATAACGGCCAGAACTCCAGCCACCGTCAGAAGCGCCACGGTCACCACAGACGAATCACCGGTCTTGGCAAGCCCTCCCTTGGTCGCCTTCTTGGCGGTATCGGTCTTGACATCCGTCTTCACATCCGTCTTCTGACCGGGCTTCTGCCCAGGCTCCTCCTGCGCAGCCTGCGTCACGGTCACCGTCGCATCATCGGACGTGGAAACCAGCCCGGCAGCACTCGTCACCTCAACGCGATACACCTTTGAACCGACCTCGGTCGTCGCGGCGACGTACTCAGCCGCCGTCGCCCCGTCGATGGCAGAGAAGTTACCGTCCTCGCCCTTGACGAACCACTGGTAGGTAAGCTGGGCATCCGAGCCATCCACGCTGTCATCAACCGTCGCGGCAACGCTCAGCTTGGCCTCAGCGCCCTGAGCACACGTTACCGACTGCGGCTGAGCCGTGATGCTGGGAGCAACAAAAGCGGACGCGTACATAATCGGGGTCCGGGAGGTTCCATTCTCGGCGTCATAGTCGCTCGGCATAAACGCACTCGAGGTATCTCCCGCATTCACATAGGCGCGCATCTCATCGAGAAGCTTGGCCGCCTTGTTGTAGACCTGTTCGCTCACTGCGGCAAACGCCTTGTTGGCAAGGTCCGTGCGCTGATCGGCAGGGGTCGCCTGCATCAACCCGTCAACAACGTCCTGCTGGGCGATAACCTGCTTCTGAAGGACATCGAGGTAGGCGCGCACGTTCTCACCCATCGAGGCACGGTTGTTGTAGGCGAGCGTGTTGATGTCCATGAAGACGTAGTCGAGGTTCTTGCCGTCCTTTTCGACCAAAGCCTGCGCAACGTCGTCCTTGCGTCCTGTATAAGTGCCGTCCACCGTGTTCCACGCCGGGAAGTAGTCAGCCGGAACTTCCGTCAACAGCGCAGAGTAGCTGGGCAGGTACACGCTGAACTCGCAACGCGAAAGCGCTTCCCACTGAATCGTGGCGATATCACTGGAAAGGCCGGACCGAATCTGGAAGATATTGCCCTCGGTCGTCCTGTTGTTGCCGATGGCATACAGGGCACTGTTGAGATTGGCGTTGAGGCTGTCATCCTGCTCACCGCGGGCAGCGAGGGAACGCAACGCCGTGAACGTATCGGATTTGATGCCCGGCGTAAACGTCAGCTGCGGGTCGATGAGCGAGGTGACGCGACCCTGTTCATCAACGGTATAGTCCGTCTGAGGCGCAAGGGCAGCACCGAAGTAAGCACGTCCCTGGGCCAGGCGCGTATTCTGCGACGAACCCGAATTCTCCTTGCCATACGTCTTGAAGATGTTCGGCGTGCCGTCGTCATAGGTTACGAGAACGCCGTTGGACTCGGGCAGCGTCACGACATCGGCCGAGTGCAGGCACTGACTCGCATCGTCAAGATCGACCTTATACTGCAGGCCGCCGATGTTGGGATTAACGGACGCCACGTCGTCGCCCATCTTGACGGCAATCCACTGATGGCCCGAAAGCTGAGCGAAAATCCAGGTCTCGGTATTGTCGGCAATGACGATCTGGTTGCAGTCCTGAGAGCCATACTGATCGATGATGGCGCCGAGCTTCTCCACGCCGTCGCGCGCCGTGGACGAAACGCTCAACAGGTAGTCGGCCAGGTTATACTCGCCGATGCCCGTGTCGACACGAGGGTCGATAGCATCGATTCCGTCGTTGTAATCCGTTGTGAGCGTCGCGGAAACGGAGACGCCGCGCTCGTTGGTGCCGGCCTCGGAATACACGCGGGACGCTGCCTCGTCGTCCTGGGCATCCCACTCATCGGGATTGTCACGAACATAGGTGTAACGATACGAGCGACCCTGATAGGTGTACTCAAAGCCGGTCCCCGGCACAGAATCGTTCTCGAAAGAACGGAAGACAGGGTTGTCGATCGGCTGCTGCACGCCAAAGGTCTTGCAGTAGCGAGGTGAATAGTCCTCGGCGCGGCCGACATAGGTATCGCCCGTCGTTGTCTGGTTCTTACCGATGTAAACCTGCGTGCAGGCGAGCGCGGGCGCGGGCATGGCAAGCACAAGCGCCGCGACTATGCCCCCCCTAAACGCCTTCTTAGCAAAAGCCGGTAACCTCATACGTTCTCCCCTCCACACGGAGCCCGAACTACCCACCAACAATATGCGCAATGAGAACACTTTAGCTGGATAAATCGGATTGAATATGCAGTTATCAGCTTATCTTATGTGTTAAGGAAGTATGGACACGGCACTCGTAACAACCCGTGACCGGTCGTTTGCATCTGGCAGGCGGCATTCCCCGCAGGGTTGAACAGGCCGATAAGCCCCGTGCGCAAGATTGAGCGGGCCGAGTGTCCCCCGTGGGGCTGAGGGGGCCAAATGTACCTGTTAGAGGCCATTTAAGCGTTTTAACGGGGACTTTTGGCCCCCTCAGTCCCACGGGGGACATTTGGCCCGCTCATGCCCGACTGGAACGGCACGCGCTATCATGGGTGCCGTTTTGATGAGTCATCTTGATGGGAGCGTACCTATGGCAGCTTTTTCCACCGTGATCTTTGACCTTGACGGCACCATCCTCAACACGCTCGAGGACCTGGCGGCAGCCGGTAACCATACCTGCGAGATGCACGGCTGGCCCACGTTTGCCGTGGACGAGTACCGCTACAAAGTGGGAAACGGCATGCTTAAGCTGGTCGAGCGCTTTATGCCCGCCGAATACGCGGGCGACGGCCGTATGTTTGAGCAGACACTTGCCGAGTTTAGAGCTTATTACGGCAAGCACAAGGAGGACCACACCGCTCCCTACGCCGGCACGATTGAGATGCTCGACCGTCTGCGCGCAGCGGGCGTTCAGCTTGCCGTGCTCACCAACAAGGATCATATTTCGGCAGCCCCGCTTATCGAGAAATACTTTGGCCCCGAGCGCTTTGCGCTGGTGCAGGGCCGTGTGGACGCATTTCCGCCCAAACCCGAAGCACCCGTCACGCTGCACGTGATGGAGGAGCTGGGCGCCGATCCGGCAACCACACTCTATGTGGGCGATTCGAATGTCGATGTTCTGACCGGCCACAACGCCGGCCTTAAGAGCGCGGGCGTCAGCTGGGGCTTCCGCGGCCGCGCAGAGCTGGAGGCCGCCGGCGCCGACTACGTGGTGGACACCCAGGACGAACTCGCCGAGCTGATCTTGGGCGAGTAACCGCTCATCCCTCCCACGGGTAGCTAATGTGGGACGGGACTCATTTAGCTGCCCCCGCACCAAAGGAGTGTCCCCAACTGCCGGCAGAAAAGGAACGTCCCCAAGTGCCGCCCCAATGACTACCATGGCAACGCCGCAGGTAGAGGACGGACAGCGAGCGGGCACCAGAGCGACAACTTGGCATGAAAAGAGGACGGCATAGACCTTCTGGTCATGCCGTCCTCTTTGAATGACAAGTTGTCGCTCTGGTGCCCGCGCAGCGTCGAGCAGTTACGGCGTTTGGTAAAACGCCGTAACCCCCTAGCTCATCATGGCATTCATCATCTCGTTGGTTGCGGAATCGTCGGCAGACCACTCGCCGTCGTCATTGCAGGAATACTTGAAGGTGACCTTGGTGTCCTTGGTCTTAGCAGCCTTGGTCACATCGACCATAACCTGACCGGCCATCTTGTACAGCTCGTCATCGGAAGGCATCGAATCGAGCGCAGCGACCTTCTCCTGGTACTGGGTGGCAAAATCCTCAACGATCTGGTTCATGGACTTGCAGGTAATGGTGACCTCGGCAGTCGCGGTGCCCTTGTCCTCGTCGACCGTCACGTCGCCGATCTTGTAGTCAAAGCCCTCGAGATAGCTCTTGGCGTACTCCTTGAGATCGATGCCCAGCTGCTCGAACTCGTCGCCCGAAGCCTCTTCCAGGCCGGCGAGGAAGTCGTCGCCACCGTTCTTGACCTCGTCAAACTGCGTCGTAAGATCCTCGGTAATGAGCTCCTCAACCGAAGGACCTCCGCAGCCGGAAAGCACAACCACGCACGCGACCAGAACAGCCATCAGGGGCACAAGCAGCAGCTTCTTTTTCATGAGATTCCTCCCAACAAGCGGCACCGCGCTTCCCGACGCGGCGCACGTCGTAACAATAAGGCCATACTAGCCGCTAACGAACACCCCCGGCAAAGCAAAGGCGCAGACGGCTCGATTTAACGTCCGAACGGTTTACCGGTCCGCCCAACGCGCAATAAAACGTTCCGCCGCATTGTAATAAAAAAGGGTGGTCGAAAGATTCGACCACCCCAAAACACCCTTATGTTGCCGCAGCTTACTTGCGGACGACCTTAACGATGACATCGCCGGCGGCGACAGCGGAGTCAGCCTCGACGGCGAGCTCGACGTCGGCGAACTCGGCGGTGTTGGACACAGCCACGACGACGCAGTCCTTATAGCCGGCAGCGGCGATCTTGGCGCGGTCGATCTTGAGCATGGGCTGGCCAGCCTTAACGACATCGTCAGCCTTGACGAAGCCCTCGAAGCCGTCGCCGTTCATGTTGACGGTATCGACGCCAACGTGCACCAAAACCTCGATGCCGCTATCGGACTGCAGGCCCACGGCGTGACCCATGGTGACGGTCACCTTGCCGTCGCAGGGAGCGTAGACCAGTTCGTCCTCGGGCCACACGGCGCAGCCCTTGCCCAGCACCTCGCCGCTAAAGACGGGATCGGGCACGTCGGCCATCTTGACGACCTTGCCCTTGACGGGCGAGCACAGCACGTCGGCGCCGGCAGAAGTAGAGATGGAGGCAGGAGCAGCGGCAGCCGCGGGCTCAGCCTTCTTCTTGAACATGTCAAACAGACCCATACGTTTTCTCCTCTTGATTAAGCGCAACGTTATGCGCATGCCTATGGTGATTATAGTGCCAAATGGTTCAAATGCTAAGGTGGGGACTCGAATCGCGAGCCCATCCCAACGCTTTTCCCCGGTGGCACTCATATTGTCGATTAATCCTCGATAAGCCCCAGATGCACAAAGGCGTTCCAGATGCCGTCATCATCGACGTCGGTGGTCACGTAATCGGCCGCCGCCTTGCACTCGTCACCGCCCGATCCCATGGCCACGCTCGTCGCGCACGCTTCAAACATGGGGATATCGATCTTGGCGTCACCGAAGGCCACGGTATCGGCACGGTCGGCGCCCAGGTGCTCGAGCAGCGTGTTGACGGCGTGCGCCTTGGTGATGCCGCGCACACCCATGTCACCAAAGAGCGCCGTCTCGCCCGCACCGCCCCAGGTGTGACACTCAAGATCGGGGAACTCCTCGATGCTATCCAGATGGTCCTGATAGCTCGACAGGATAAAGCTCACCTTATTGAGGTCATCGCGGTAGAGCGGCGCGCCGTAGACCATCCCGTGCATGACGTCGTCGGTCTCGAGCTCGTCGGCGCCCTCCACGCCCTTGCGACCGGCATAGGTCCTCAGCACCGGACGCGCGGCCTCGCGGAAGTTCTCACTTGCAAACAAGCCATTGTTGCTCTCGAGATAAAACTCGAGGCCACGGCCGTGCAGCCAGTCGACGATATGGCGGCACTGGTCAGCCGTAATGAGCTGGTGCATCACCACCTCGCCGTCGCTCTCCACGTAGCTGCCGTTGCCGCCGATCATGCCGTCGAAACCGATGTTGGTGATCTCGGGCGGGTTTTCGGCCTTGCTGCGGCCGGTGCACATGTACACGCGGTGTCCGTTTGCGCGCGCGGCACGGATAGCAGCCACGGCGCTTTGGGGCACCTCGTTGCTGTAATTGGTGATGGTGCCATCAACATCAAGAAAGATGACCTTGGCGGCGGAC
The DNA here is from genome assembly GCA_902495545.1 of uncultured Collinsella sp. Taxonomy (GTDB): domain Bacteria; phylum Actinomycetota; class Coriobacteriia; order Coriobacteriales; family Coriobacteriaceae; genus Collinsella. The sequence goes on from CABUXM010000005.1 coordinate 43,969, forward strand.
ATGGCAACTCCCTTCGAGAAAAAACTTCTTACATGGAAACAGGACGCGACAGCAGTGATAAACCCTCAGGTTGAGCCCACGTCAGCGAGCCGGCTCCAAGTGCCCCAGGTCGCCGCGAAAGAGGAGCGACGCGTACTTCTGTACGCAAGCGACGGTTTGAGCGGCGAGATGGGGTGCTTGGGGCCGGCGCAGCGTCGGCAGGTCCGGCGTTCGGTAGAACGCCGGAACCTAATTACTCCAGGCCCTCGGCACCGTTGGACTTGATGATCTTCTGGTAGGCGTAGAAGCTGTCCTTGCGGCGTCGCTCGTAGGTACCGGTGCCGTCGTCGTACTTATCGACGTGGATGAAGCCATAGCGCTTGCGCATCTCGCCGGTGCCGGCGGACACCAGGTCGATGGGACCCCACCAGGTGTAGGCGATCAGGTCGACGCCGTCGGCAATGGCCTCGCCCATGGCCTTGATGTGGCTCTGCAAGTAGGCGATACGATACGGGTCGTGGATGGAACCGTCCTCCTCGACCTCATCGTAGGCGCCCATGCCGTTCTCGACCACCATCAGCGGAATCTCGTAGCGGGCGTAAATCTCGTTGAGGGCGATGCGCAGGCCCAGCGGATCGATCTGCCAGCCCCAATCGGTGGACTCCAGATAGGGGTTCTTGCCGCCAAAGGTCATGTTGCCCTCGGTCATCTCGTGATCCTTGTGGGTGCCCACAGTGCCGGACATGTAGTAGCTAAAGGTGTAGAAATCGACCTTGCCGTCGGCGATATCCTGCAGGTCGCCGTCCTCCATCACAAGCTCGACATCGTTCTCGGACCAGAAGCGCTTGGCATAGAACGGATACTTGCCGCGCACCTGCACGTCGGAGCAGTACCAGTTCATGGTATTCATCTCCTGCTGCGTGGCGAACACGTCGGCCGGATCGCACGTGGCGGCATAGGAGAGGATGAAGCAGTCCATGTTGCCCATCTTAAACTGCGGGTAATGCTCGTGGGCATAACGCACGACGCGGCCGCTGGCGACAAACTGGTGATGCAGCGCCTGCATACGAGCCTGCGGCGTAGTATGGACCGCCGAAGCCGGGCCCTCAAAGCCCTGAATCATGCTGGTCTCAAAGAGGTTGCCCATGTCCTGAGTGCCGCAGTTGATCTCGTTGAAGGTGAGCCAGAACTTGACCTTGTCCTGATAGCGGTCGAAGACGGTCTGGCAGTACTTCTCAAAGAAGCCGATGAGCTCGCGGCTCGCCCAGCCGTTGTATTTCTCGACCAGGTGATAGGGCATCTCGTAGTGCGACAGGGTCACGAGCGGCTCGATATTGTGAGCGCGCAGGCAGTCGAAGACGCGGTCGTAGAAGGCGAGGCCGGCCTCGTTGGGCTCGGCGTCGTCGCCGTTGGGGAAGATGCGGCTCCAAGAGATGGACATGCGGAACATGGTAAAGCCCATCTCGGCGAACAGCGCGATATCCTCCTCGTAGTGATGGTAAAAGTCGATACCGTCATGGTTGGGGTAGAAGCGGTTGGGGTCGATGTCGATCGTAATCTGGCGCGGCTCCTTGTAGCTGCCGCCCAAGAAATGGTCGTCGACGGAAGGACCGCGGCCGTCCACGTTCCAAGCGCCCTCAAACTGATTGGCGGCCGTGGCGCCGCCCCAATAGAAACCCTCGGGGAATCCCATAAGTGCCTCCTCGCTCATGCGTGTTGCTGATGAAACGAGTATGCCGCCGAGTCGCTCCAGGCCAGGGCGAAGGCGCCGATTTGGACACTTCTTTTCGCAGACGCGCGCTGCAGCAGCGCTGCAGCTGAAACTTTTTGACACCGAAGGAGCGAAGACGATCCGCCCCGCGCTTACCGGCGGTATGCCGCGGGGGTGCAGCCATACTTGTCGTGAAACTTACGGTAGAAGAAGCTCATGTTTTCATAGCCCACCGCATGCGCAGCCGCCCCGGCCGTGGCGCCACCGCGCAGAAGCTCGGCCGCACGCACCAGGCGTCGCTCCTGCACAAGCTGCCTAAAGGTCTTGCCCACATGCCGCTTGAGGAGCGCCGTCGCATAATTAGGGCTCAAGCCAAACTCCGCCGCCATCCCCTCGAGGGAGCACGCGGCGAATTCGCGATCGATATAGCCGAGCATTCCCGTCACCAGGGCAGTGGGCCCCGCCGCGCCGTCCGCCACGCCGCGCACCAGCTCGCGCTCGTAGCAATCCATGAGCTCGGCCAAAAACAGCTGAAACAAACGCAGGACGATCTCGGAACCGTTGGGGCTCGGGTCGTACAGCTCACAGAGCATCTCCTGCATGTAGCGCCGAATCCGACGGCTCTCGCCGCAGTAAAAACGGACATGGCCCCGATGGTCCGTCTCACTGTTGAGCGCGTTGAACAAAAACCGCGAGACCGCGCTCTCGCGCGAGAGGCTCGACTCGAGGCTCCGGCGCAAAAAAGAGCGTGAAACGGTCATGCTTAGCATGATGTCGTCCTCACCAAGCGCCGCCACGGCATGCGGGCAGAGGGCGTCGAGCAAAAGCACCTCGTTGCGACCCAGCTCGAGCCTCTCCCCCGCCACCGTCTGCGGGCAGCGCCCGCGATACACATAGCTCATCTCCACGTAATCATGCACGTGCTCGGGAACTGCATTAAAGCGCGAGTTTTTCCTTATCGTCAGGCCACGCGGCATGCCGGGCTGGGCATAGGCAAACCCTGGCTGCCCAATCTTGCGCACTGGGCATCCGTCGATTTCGACATGCTCGGTCATAATCGACCAATCAAATGCCATGCCGTCTTTATAAGCGATCTCACTGGCGCTCAGTTCGCTGAGCCTACGCTCGAGCTCGTCGATCTCCATGGCTTGCCAATCGTTGATTTGGTCATAGTTCGTCGTGATTCAGATATTAGCAGAACGCGCCGACGCGTCCATAATCTGTGCTATGCAGCAGATCGATCGAGCCAAGGAGGATCCATGACCGCGTACTATCAGCAGGTGCTCGAGGGCACATACGACAACCACGTGCTTCCGTTTTTGTGGATGAAGGGCGAGAGCCATAAGACCATTGCCGAGTATCTGGGAAAGATCGCCGGCGCCGACATCCACGAGGTCTGTCTCGAAAGCCGCCCACACCCCGATTTTTGCGGCGAGGGCTGGTGGCGCGAATTGCGCTTTGTCATTGACGAGTGCAGGCAGCTGGGCCTTAAGCTCTGGATCTTGGACGACGTGCACTTCCCCACGGGCTTTGCCAACGGCGCCGTCAAGGAGGCCGTGCCCGAGCTCCGCAAGATCGTGCTCACGCACCGCACGTTCGACATCGTGGGCCCCACGTCCGCCGCGAGCATCGCGCTCGCCAACATGCTCGACAAAACGGAGCGCTTCTACGGCGTGACATTTATGCAGGACGGCAGCCCCGTCGACGTCGCTTACCGAGTAATCGACGATGCAGACGGCAACCCCAGCCGCCTGGTCTTCGATGCGCCTGCGGGCCTCACGCAGGCATGCGTGATGTTCACGAGCGGCAAGACCTCCTACAACGAGGACTACATCAATATGGTCGACCGCGCCTCGGTGGCGCAGCTCATCGATGCTGTCTACGAGCCGCATTTTGAGCATCTGGGCGATGAGTTTGGCAAGACGATCCTGGGCTTTTTCTCCGATGAGCCCGGATTTGCCAACGAGAAGGGCACCACGGGCCCCGATGGCATCTCGGACACGCTCATCGGCAAGGCCACCGCGCCCCTACCCTGGTCGGCCGAGCTTGAGCGTCGCCTACGCGCGGCACTGGGCGAGCGCTACCTGGCCGAGCTCCCGCACCTGTGGGACCGCGAGCCGGCCGGCGCGCACGTACGCCACGTCTATATGGACATCGCGAGCACCCTCTATAAGGAGTGCTTCTGCGACCAGCTCGGCGACTGGTGCCGCGCGCACGGCGTGCAATACATCGGCCACGTTATCGAGGATAAGGACTGCCACGCGCGCCTGGGCGTGGGCGCCGGGCACTACTTCCGCGCCGTGGACGGTCAGGACATGGCGGGCGTCGACATCGTGATCAACCAGCTGGTACCCGGCATGGACCGCGGCCTTCACAGCTACGGACGCGGCGTGTGGGACCTCGAGTTCTATAACTACGTGCTGCCCAAGCTGGGCTCCTCGGCAGCACACCTCGACCCCAAAAAGCAGGGGCGCTGCATGGCCGAGGTCTTTGGCGCATTTGGATGGCACGAAGGCCTACGCGAGATGAAGTGGATCGCCGATCATTTTTTGGTGCGCGGCGTCAATTGGTTCGTGCCGCATGCCTTTAGCATGGCCGCCTTCCCCGACTGGGACTGCCCGCCGCATTTCTATGCGCATGGCCAAAACCCCCAGTTTGCACACTTTGGGCAGCTCATGAGCTACATGAACCGTACGGCAAGCCTGCTGAGCGGCGGGTGCGCAACGACCCCGGTGGCGCTTCTCTACCATGCGGACGCCGAGTGGGCAGGCGAGGCGAACTTTATGCAGCATGCCGCCTCCGAGCTTATGCGCGCGCAGGTCGACTTTGACATTGTGCCGGCAGAGGCATTTGAAGACGCAGGGCGCTATGCCGTTGAAATTGCCGCAGACGGTAGCGGCTTTAGCGTGAACGGCCAGGCATACCGCTGCCTGGTGATGCCCGGAGCCGAGTTTGTCGGCGGAGCCGTGCTCGACTTTGCCGCGCGCGCCGCAGCCGCAGGTGTTGCCGTGTACGCGCTGGATGAGTTGCCGAACAAGCGCTACGACGGTGACACTGCAGGCCGCGAGGGCTTTGCCTCCCTGGATGCAACCGCGCTCGCCGGCATCAAACTCCTGGCGACCACCGAGCTCGCAGGAACACTTGCCAATACCGGCATGCAGACCGTGGTTTGCGCCGAGCCCCAGCCCTGGCTGCGCGCACTGCGCTACGAGCGGGCGGGCGAGAGCTATCTGATGCTCGTCAACGAGCATCCCAAGCAGGGCATCTCCACTCAGGTTGCGCTTGCCGACGGCACGCCCGTCGCAGGCGCGCGCCTCGATCTGCTCAACGGCACCGAGCCCGCCGCCTTTGACGGCACGCTCGAGCTGGCTCCCTACGAGAGCTGCATCGTGGTCCTTGGGGCTACAGGTTCCGTTGCTGTGGCAACCGCCGAAGACGAAGCCACATGCGTCGACGGGCCCTGGGCGGTTGCCTTCTCTGCCCCTGGCACCGATGCCTTTGGCGAGCCTGTTGAGCTTGCAGACCTGCACGACCTTTCCTCGGCCGAGTTCCCCGGCAAGGCCGGCGCATTCCGCTACCGGGCCTCCTTTGTCCTGGGCGAAGCGGCCACCCGCACCGTCATCGACCTTGGCGAGGTCTTTGAGACCGCAACCGTCACCCTCGACGGCAAATCCCTCGGCACGCGCATCTGTCCGCCTTACCGCTTTGAGGCCGGCGCGCTTTTGGCCGGTGAGCACGCGCTTGCGATCGATATCATCAACACCCTCGACCATGCCGTCCCCGACGTGTTCGGCATGACCGAGCCCTCCGAGCCCAGCGGCCTCTTGGGCCCCGTACGCGTGCTCGGGTAACGCCCCGGGCGCAAACGGTCCAACAAGGACAGCGCCCCTATGTTGAGCCCGCACAGCGTCGAGCGGTCCGTCGTTCATAGACCGGCGGACCAAAACTCCCAGCCAAGCCGAACGTTTTATTTATCGCTATGATTGGTTTATCGCGGCGCAAACGCATAGGAGCCATATGGATATCAGGCGAAAGATCACGCAGGGCAAAAGCCTCACCCCCACCGAGCAACAACTTGGGCGAACGGCCCTCGCCATGGGCGAGGATGTGCGCGGGCTTTCCATTAAGGAATTTGCCGCGTGCGCCAACGTTTCGGTCGCGAGCGTGCACCGCTTTTGCAAAAAGCTCGGCCTCGAGGGATTCAAAGACCTCAAGGTCGAGCTCATCCGCCAGGCGACCGAGGCGGGCAACCGGCGCGACGTGGACATCAACTTTCCCTTCGATGCCACCTCCACCCCTGCGCAGGTGATGGAGCGCATGGAGGGGCTCTACCAGACCACCTTGGCCGAAACGCAGGAGCTGCTCGACCCCGCACAGCTCGACCACGCCGCCAAGCTCATCATGCGCGCCGGCACCGTGGACATCTACACGGGCTCGCATAACCTGTATCCAGCGGGAATGTTCCGCGATCGCCTGCTTTCCGCCGGCAAAAGCGCGACGTGCCACGACAGCGTCGAGGCGCAGGTGCGCACGGCGCTCGCCTCGGGTCCCGACCATGTGGCAATCGTCATCTCCTACAGCGGCCTTGCCCCCAACCTCAAGGAGATCTTGCCAATCCTCAGCAGTCGACATGTCCCGGTCATCGTCATCGGCACGCCGTACTGTGCCCGCATTCACCCCGGCTTTGCCGCCTATCTCACGGTAAGCGACCACGAGAGCATGACGCACCGCATCACGCAGTTCGCCAGCCATATCGCCGTGCAATACGTACTCGATTCGCTCTATAGCAGCTACTTTGCCAAAGATTACGCCCGCTGCTCCGAGTTCCTAGAGCGCTCGTTCCCCTACACCCGCCTGCCCGGACTCAAGTAGCGGCGAGCGTGGATTTTTGGACACTCAGATAACGAGCGTGGATAATCTCCCACTTTGGCCCGCACACAGGCCAAAACCGGGAGATTATCCACGCTCATTTTGGGTCCCCTGGGAACGCATGAGGAGGGCGGATAGACAGCCGTTATTTGCGAGGCGTCAGCGACGTAAAGAGTCCGTGTTGGTTGCAGTAAAGATATATCCTGCCGCGCCCGGTAATATGGAAGCGCGGCTGCACCGATTGCTCTGGATAGAGCTTCTTAAAGCAGATGCCGTCCATAGTCGCATATGCCACAAAGCTAATGTAGTGATCCTTGGTCATGGGATGATCGAGCGTGACGTACCAATCGTCCTCGATGCGCTCGATGGAAAAGGCGTGGTCCGCGTCCGGCTCTTCGGCCTCCTGGGGAAACATCGTGGAGCCACAGCAGCTAAAGCTGCCTTCTCCGAGCGCGTGCACAACGTTTCCGCAGATAGGGCAAACGTAAAAGACGCCTTTGAGCATATTGCCTGCACGGTTGGCGTTGGCCCGAATGTCACCAGCCAAAAGCTCGGCCACGCTTATGCCGAGTCTCTGGGCCAAAGGCTCAACGAGGGAAATGTCGGGAAGGCCGCGGCCGGATTCCCACTTGCTGACGGCTTTATCGGTCACGCCAAGGCTTTCCGCCAGGGCGCGCTGGGTGAGGCCGCGCTCTTCGCGCAGCTGCTTGATGGCATGCGCTGCCAAAAAAGTATGGGAGGCATTGGTTTGCCGTGTCTGGTTCATGGGCTGTCCAATCAAATTGAAGAAATGGAGTGAACCGGTTCGACAGTCAGTATCCATTTGAAGGCCAGGCTCGACAACCTACGCTGCGTAGACATGCGCCAATCGAACGAGCGCGGATTTTTGGACGCTCATCCTGAGTAGTCATTTAAGAACGTCCAATGACTACTCATTTATGTCTGTCCCCAATGACTACCAAGGCAACGCCGATGTTTTGGCAACGACAGACACTATGACCCAATCCGAGGGCACTAAAAAGACAGGAGCCCCCGCTCGTGACCGCGGGTCGGGGCTGCGACAATGATGTTGAAGTGCCATAGGCGCAGCCGCGCC
>CABUXM010000006.1 GCA_902495545.1 uncultured Collinsella sp.
AGCGTCGTAGCGACACTTGGGGTAACCGCACCCACTCCTGTTCCGACAGCCGAGATGACAGGCGTAGGGCCATACCTCTGTGACGGGACAAACTGCGATAGAGCGTACGCGCGCGCAGCGTCTCGAAGGAGTGGCCACGCCCCATCATGTTAGTCTCGTTGATGAGGCGGTTCGCGCATTCCGTGTAACCGTTCGAGATGCGGCTCGGACAATCCCGGTAGTTAAATATGAACTCGCGGTGGTTCTCCACGGCCTTCGCAAGCCCCCGGAAGGGATCGTAGGCCTTGTCATCGGGGATGGATGCCTTCCACGCATCGAATGCATCCTCGGCATCCTCCCGCGAGAGCGGGTGCTCGTCGTAGATGTCGAAGAAGTCCTCTTTGAGGTCGTATGCGGTCATGAGGCTCGAGCAGCCCGCCTCCGATCGAAGCTGGCACAATGCCGATGCCTCGTAGGGGCCGAGGTCCCGGGCGCGCTTCCTCAAGGCGTAAGCCAGCGACCGCGGCGGCCACTACCGGTGGCAGGGCCGGATCGGCTATGCGCCGCCCAGGCCCTCGCGCGCTCGATGTCGAGAAAGGGGTGCTCACCCGACAATTCAAGGACGGAGGGCTTCGGCAGGCTGAAGGTGGAGCTCTTCTACGGAAGGGGCTGGGACGATGTTGGCATGGGGGAATTCATGAAGATGCTGTACGCCTATCTGGTCTGGTATCGCGACAAGCGCTGCAAGAGCGACCTGGGCTATATGAGCCCGATGCAGTACCGAAGAAGCCTAGGTCTTGTAGCGTAGGAACACGGTCCAGGATTTCCACCGCGCTCCCAATTGACCGATTTCCCATGAACGGTAACAGGAGGCAGAGGCCGACGCGCTGACCTACCTGGACTTCCCCTACGAGCGCCACGCGAGGCTGCGCACCGACAACGTTCAGTAGCGCGTCAACCTTGAGCCATAGCACAGGCCCTTGAGAGGTTCACGAGCTCCCCCGCGATGCGGCAGATCCTCGGCTGCCCCTCAAAGAGAACGCAGAAGATACGGTCGAGGTCGACCGCGTCGACCAAACCGTAGTGACAGTCCACATGCAGCGTACAGGCCCTTTCGCGCGGGTCGCCATCCGAGCCCTCGTCCGGTTTATGATGGCGCACCTCGACCCAGAGGCCCTCCGACACGTCGTCGAACTTGAAATCGAGCTCTACCTGAACGCTTTCACCGAATACGTCGCCCAGAGCGAACTCCGGCACCTTCGTCACAAGCCCGTCCATCCACTCAATCTCGATCATCGCGCGCACGTCGCAACCTCCTCCGGTAGGAGGCCGGCACCTTAAGCCGGCCATTATCCATACGGACAGAATGCGACAGCAGGGTGAAGCTCATTCGCACATCAGGGCGACGACCCCTCGCCTACCCCATGCATCGGAACCCCATGTTTCCGCAATCTGATCCGTCGGGCGATTCCCTGCTGGGACAACACGAAACTGGTCATCCTACGCATTAGACCAAGCGAAACCCGTTTTATCCCGAGAAGCCCTCCCCTAGATACCCATTAGCGATAAGGAACGCCGACAGGGACTCCACAGCGTCTTCGTCGCAAATCCGACAACGCCCCTCCCTATCGCACATGGAATCCAAGCCAGCTTCGGGGTCGCCGCAGAACTCATCCAGAGGGGTTATCCGAACGATCGACGACGGGGCACCCCGCCGCCAGCAGGCAGGGAGGCGATAACCTCGCGGGCACCCCGCACGCAGACCCCGAGTGCCTGGTAAACCAGATTATTGAATACGGACTCCTTCAAACCGCCGCCCTGCAAAAACCCATCCCATCGTCCGGCTGGAGTCGACACAGATCGAGCTCCTTCAAAGTCGCGGTGAACTCGACAACATATGGGCGCGCGGCGTCCTTCCATCTCCAAACCGCCTCGTTCCCATGCCCGACGACCTCTTCCAGAGCCCATATGGCCTCGGGATACCGCGAAAGCGTGGAGTACTCCCGGATGCACGACTTGTGGATGAAGGAGTTCACGAGGGAGTCTTCCGCCAGAATGTACAGAAGTCCATCTATCGGCTCCGAGGACTCCCGTCCGAGGAAGGCATCATCGACCAGGTCCAGGCTGAGCCTTCTCCCGTCGACAGACACGGTTCGGCTCGCCTTGTCGAAATGAACCCCGCAGCCCTCGAAAAGACGCGTAAGCGCACTAGGACGCGAGAGCACGTCCCCGATTCCGAGAATCCCGCTCTCGCGAATGGACGCGCAGCCATCCGTGTTGGCCGTGACGTGTCTGAGGTGCAGCAGCAGGTCGTCGGGGGCGAGGGACTCCCCCAGCCTCTCCCGGACATCGGCGTACGTCCCAACCTCGTCGCTGCGAAAACGCAGCTGCATATCTCCGAACTCGCACCCATCGATGCGCAGGGCGTCGAACAAGAACCTCTTCACCCCGTCAATGGTAAAGATGCCGAAATCGATCACGCTTATCCCTCAGTCCGATCGCAATCATTTGTTCTGCTAAATGGTGAATCTTCTCCCCAAAGGTTATAGTCTCAGCGAGCTGATCGTTGAGCTTCTTGATCTGCTTGTTCAACTTTACGCGTTGCGAGATATCAACTTGTGCCACGGCTTCCTCTAGGTGAGCGAGCTGCGTGCGGTACCGTTCTTGCTGTTCATGGACATAATTAGTGCGTACGCGGACCAGCAGGTCTGGCTGGTAGCGATGCATGTAAATAAGGCACTTGAAGCCGTTTTTCTTACCGAAATCAAGCATCCAGTAGATGGGGCGCTTCTGGTGGGTTGAGCAGTGATCCTTGTAGAAATCTTTGAGGAAGTAGTTGCGAATAATCTCACGCGGCGTGCACTTACCGTCCAGGGCATCAGACACAAAACGGAGATTCTCTTCCAGAGCATCCTCAGCACACACGTCGCGCACGAAGTCCACGAAGCGGCCGATCGCGTCGAAAATGTTGGTGTAAGGGTGACGCCCCAGCGGCCGCTTAACGAAGAGCGGCCCTCGTCCTAGAATCTGAAATCACCGCAACAACAGGTTCTAGGAAAGGACGAGGACCGCTATGGAAATCTTATCAGACCCGACGCCGGACATGCTCGCCATGCCCCGTTTCGACGACGGCGCCATCGACATGCAGGAGCTGCTCAGGCGCCTCGCCGAGCAGGTCGTGAACGCGGTGATGGACGCCGAGGCCGACCAGCTGTGCGGGGGCGGCATCAGAGCGGGCGAGCCAAATAAAAACTAATTTCCAGAAACGCTCAAGCGTTCCCTCACGATGGGATCGAAGTCCCTCAGACGCTCGGATTTGATGACGATGCCGAGATTCAACATGTCCTGAACGCTCACGTGGGCAATCGTGGATACGGTGATGTCTCCGAGAAGAGTTCTGATGGGCACAGCCCGAAGGATGCCAAGTAGATAGAGCCTCTTGCCCATGACCACAGCATCGTTCTCCAAATAAGTACCCTCGTTGTAGAGAAAGACCGGGGAACCGCTCGATCCCGGGTAGCACGCCATGTCAACCAGGAACTCTTTCTGCCCCTGATAGTCGTACCTATAGGGCGTCGCCGTGATACTCCGACGGACGATCGGCAGGTTGTTGGCCTCATCCCAAATGCCGTTGGGGTATCCGACCATGGTCACCTCGTCCATACAGCCCATGTCTTGAATCTGCTTATCCGTCGGCAGAAGCTCCAAGCTGAGCGGTATGGTAAGCAGATGCTTCCCCGCCCGGATAAAACCATTCAGTGCGGGACCGATGGGTAAGACGCACAGGTCAACACTTTCGTCAGGGTGTGCGATCCAGTCGCTCTCGGAGCCCCGCATGGTAAGTTGCTCGTTTATATTGAGCAGGTTTCCGTTCTCGTCAGATCTCGAAAAGATGACGCGATGCTCGTACGCGCCCTCGACCACGTGCCTGTTGGTCACGATTGCCGGCACATAGGTCTTTCCGTCGTCGCAGAACTTGAAAAAGAAACCCGTTCCAACTGAGCAACCTCCCGAGGCCAACGAAGCTTCGATGCGAATCGTCGTGTGCAGAAGCTGCTCAGATAGCTGCATGGGTTTCCTTTCATTTGGACAAATAGTATATCGATTGCACCCTGAGATGCCCTTCCGTAATCAATCAGTATTGCCGCTTTGGGCACGTCCTCGCGGGGGGGGACGCGAGCCAAGTCGAAAAAGGCAGTTAACCGGCGGCTATTCATGCCTTGATTTAGAACCGCTCGAGAATCTCCGCGGCATTCTCTCGCAGATAGATATCTAGGTCCGGCACGGCAAACTGCACGTAGCCCCTCTGTGGAGCCTGAATAACCTCTCTTTGTAGCAGCTTAGCCCTAATAGAGCTGACCTCATTGGTCTTTTTACCCATACGTTTAGCAATCTCAGATGATTTGGACTGCTGCTTATCCTCGCACATGGCCAAAAGATATTTGATATCGTTGAGTCCAAGTCCAGAAATCGCGGGCTCGTGAACAACATCGTGAAAACGAGCCTCTGCCAGCGCAATGCCTTCGATAACATCGCGCTCGCTCACGTTGGCACTTTTGGCACGATGCGAGTTGGCGCGCTGCCAAATGGAGTAACCGACCAGTTGCACCAGATAGGCATAGCCCTTAGCGGCTCTCGACAGAAGATTGTCCTCTATGGTCAAACCAGTCGCGACAAAGCTATCGCCCATAGAGAGCGCTACCTCCACTTGTTTGCCTTTCTAGGGAATCGATTAATGGTCAATCATCGTTTAAGTTATTATCGCGGACTATATCGAATAATATCGAACTGTATAAGCGTGTATAAACTTATCGCGAAAGTATCGATCTTTCGTAATTTGTCTTAATAAGTAGTCCAACGTTGCTTTCTTCCAAGCTCATAGCGAAAGAAAGTTAAGGACTTCCTAAAAACCATTGCCTTAGGCCGAGAAATACTCGCTCTCAGCGGATAAGTTCGGCCCCAACCATGGATCACCCGTCAAGAAAAACTCCGGCCAGCGCTGCGTGAACAGCGCTTGCTCGCGCTTCCAGCGGCGCAGTTTTTCCTCGTTGGCCTCTTCCCTGCCGCGCGAGGTGAACTCATAGTGATACAGCTCGGCGTAGGGCGTATAGATGGTGCGGTAGCCCGCCTCCCATACGCGCAGGCAAAAGTCTGCGTCGTTAAAGCCAACGGCGAATTCCTCGTTGTAGCCGCCGACGCGCTCAAATACGCCGCGTCGCACCATCTGGCAGGCACCCGTTACGGCGCTAAAGTTGCCCGGGCGCACGGCACGGGCAAGATAGCCCTCGCGCTTTGCCGAGAAGTCCTGGTTGGCGTGGGCAAGTGCACCACGCACGCCAACCAAAATGCCGGCATGCTGCACCAGATGATCGGCAAAGTAGAGTTTGGCGCCCACCACGCCCGCATCGGGACGCTGCAGATATCCCATCATCTCTTCTATAAAGTTGGGACTTATGACCTCGGTATCGTTATTAAGCAGCAACAGATAATCGCCCTTAGCGTGCTCAACGCCAAAGTTAATGATCTGGGAGTAATTGAACTCGCCCGGCCAGAACACAACGCGCGCGATACCCTTGCCTTTGGATGCTGCAGCCACGCGCTCTGGCAGGGTTTCGTAATACGCAAACGTCTCCGGGTCTTCGCTGTTGTTCTCCACCAAGACGATCTCGTAGTTGGCATACGTGGCTTTCTGGGCGATCGACATCACACAGGCATCGAGCGTCTCAACGTGGTCCTTAGTGGGGATCACAATGCTCACCAGCGGCGCAGGCTCCGGCAGCGCATAGCGCATGCGGTAGACAAACGGCGTCTCGGTCTCCTCGACCGTTCCGCAAATACCCAGCGCGTTAAAGTGGCGCCGAAGCGCAAGGCGCCCGGCCTCGATGGCATACGGCTTGCTATCGGCAGAACCGTCGGCGGTCGATCCCGAATGCACGCGCCAGTGATACAGCACGTGCGCAACATGCTTAAACCGCGCGCCCGCCGCAAGGCAGCGAAGCGTCAGGTCGTAGTCCTGGGCGCCCGCAACGTCTTCTGGGGACGTGCCAATGCGATCAATAAGCGCCTTCTCCACCATCAGGAAATGCGTCACGCAGTTATGGCTATAGAGCAGGTCAACGTTGAGTTTGGTCTTAAAGACCGGCTGGCCCCACTCCCCCGTTTTCTGGAACATGTCCTCGTCGCAGAACAGGACCTGGGGACGCTCGCCCTCGGCAGCCTTGTTCAGCGCGGAAACATACTGGAATAACGCGTCCGGTTCCAGAATGTCGTCATGGTCCAAGAACGCGATGTAGTCTCCAGTCGCCTGCTGAATACCAGCGTTGGTGTTGAGCACAATGCCGCCGTTGCCAGGCAGCTCAATACGACGAACCCGCTCGTCATTGGTGGCAGCCGCAAGATTGGCCACCGCATCCCATTCGGGCGAGGCGTCCATAAGCAGCAATTCCCAGTTGTCATAGCTCTGAGCTAGCACCGAGTCCAGCAGCTCGCGCAGGTAGACCCGATCTGTCTTGTAGCACGGCACCACAATGCTCACGAGCGGTCTATAGGCAAAGGCCGCCGAAGCGACACGCTGGCACGCCAAATCGGCCGGCTTTGCGCGATGCTGCTCAAACCAACGTCGATAAGCTGCGTCGTCTGCACGCGCGTCCTTCATGCGGTTCCAACTGTCGTCGACCATGCCGTTGTACAGGCGACCATCCATGGAGCAAAACCCGCTCTGGATCTGCTCTGTGGGATCGCTCACAATAGCGACAAAATCTCGTATATCCTGAGGCATCTCAACGCTCAGATACGTTTTATTGACGCAGCATCCGTTCTGTTGCGGCACATCGACCTGCGACTCAAACACATGCACGGTGACATCGATGGCATTCATATACGTATCGAAGATCTGGAGCTCAGGTGCGCACTGGGGGTCTCCCGCCCAGGTAACCTCATAGCGCCACACCGCGCCGGCGTCTGCCGGCAAATAGCGAATGGCATCGATCTCGTAGCGGCCGCAGTGTTCGCCACGCTGCGCATCGCGGATAAGCGCACACAGCGCAGGCTTTGCTTTGTAGTTAATCTTGGATTCCAGCTTGGCCACGCGGCTATCGAGGCGAATAGAGCCCAACCTCTGGCCACCGGATGCAAAAACGACATTCATCGACGAGCCATCCAAAAACGGAAGCACCAAGACAGCGAGCTCGCGCTCGTAATCGGAAACGGAAGGGCAAAGCGCCAGCACACGGCCATGATCGACCGGGAGCACTAGCGACGGCACACAAGAACCGCTCGTCGTCGCATGGGCAAACGCTTGAGAACCCTCCCGCTCAATAAGCGCGGCGACATCCTGACCGGCAAAACGAAGCAGCACAAACAGACGGCCCTGGCTGCGGCAAAGTGCCAAACGCTTGATACTCATCTACACTTCTCGCTTTCCCAGGGCGTTCGCTGCCATGCGTTTGCAGGCACCCAGGCGCCCAAACCTCAAGACGTCGTAATCGAACATGAGCTTTTTGCGCGCACGGGCATTGGGGGCCTTGCTGGCAAGCGCCGCACGCACCATAGCGGCAACAGACGGGGCACATTGCGCGAGCGCGGCATCGTTGCCCACGGCAGAACCGGCAAGCGCCACGGAAACGGCAGCAAACACCTTGCCGCAGTCCGAGCCCAGCAACCTGAGCGCATCGTACAGCACCAGATCGCAGAGGAAATATGCCAGGTCATCGGCATGTTGGACATCAAGACCGTCGCGCTGCCAGTCAGCCAGCACCGCGGAGTAAATCTTCACGTGCTCCAGCAGACGTGTCTCGTCGTCGTAGCGCATGGTGTCCATGAGCGAACCCTTGCGCGCCACGCGGTAGTCATACAGCTTGTTCGAGATAAGCGCGGTCTTGCGCGAGCGACCATACACGGCAAAATCGAAAACCTGGTCCTCACCATAGTTAACGGTTTCGTCGAACACGATCCCGTTGCCCAGCAAAAACTCACGCTTGCAGGCGGTGCGCCATGCAAAGGGGCGAGATGCTTCCTTAAACAGCAGGTCGGAGCTATAGCCTTCAAACGACACATCGCGTGGGCTCAGCACATAGTTAAGCCACGGATACCCCGCCTCCAGCGGATACGGATTCGCGCCAAAGGTCAAAACGTCGCAGTCCTCGCGCTCAAAGGCATCGACGATCACGCGGCATGCATCGGGCGTAAAGCGGTCGTCGGAATCCAAGAACGCGACGATAGGCGCCGTGGACGCAGCAATGCCCGCATTGCGCGCGCTCGACAGGCCGCCGTTCTCCTTATCGACCAGCGTAAAGCGCGCGTCCTTTTCGCAATAAGCGGCCGCAATATCTCGCGAGCCATCCGGTGAGCCATCGTTGACCAGCACGCCCTCCCAATCGGGCATATCCTGCGCAAGCAGGGAGTCCAGGCACCAGGCCAGGCACTCCTCCACCTTATAGATGGGAACGACAACGGAAATCTTGGGGGTAGCCATAGTCACTCGCTCTTACTGTGCGGCCGGAACGTCATCGGGGTGCGGGTTGTCGCCGTAGGTGCGCTGATACGTCAGCACGCGCCAGACCAGCGGCAGGCCGCCAATCTTAAAGTAATGCTTAAACGTATTGAGCTTGCCCGGCTTCTTAAAGTCAAAGCGCAAATCGATATAGGCACGAGGCGACTTGACCATCAGGCGCAAGTCGGTCTCGCCACGCGGATCAAACAGCGACAGGTCAAAGCGACCGGCATCCCAATCGGCCTTGAGCTCAGACGAGGCTTTCTTCCAAAACTGCTCACGCAGTTCATCGACCAGACGCTCATCATTCCAACGGTACGTATCGACCTTCATGCGCATTAAAATGCCCTGAAGCTGAGCCTTGAGCTCGGGACGCTCGTCCAAAAAACGTTGCATCTCGGCATATTCGTCGCACACGCAAAACACCTTGTTGGGCGAATTAACAGAGCTCTTCTCATTGTCCTGGCGATAGCACAGGATGGGGTCCGCAATAAACGCGGCACGCTCGGCGCACGCCCAGACCTTAAAGTTAAAGCCTGCGTCCTGATACGAGGCGCCCGGCGTGGGAAGGAACCGAATCTGATTGTCGTTGAGGAACTCGCGCCGATAGATGGCAGACCAAATGGAAGGTTTGCGGTAGAAGATGCCCGGGCGATCGACGGGGCGATACGCAGCGCCCGTCATATGCTCATCGATAATCCCAAACAGTTCACGGCGTTCGCTGGGCGTGGACCAATACAGGTAAAAGTCGCCCTTTACCACATCGGCATGCTCAGCATCGGCCTTGGCGACCAGCTTTTGGAGCGAATCCTCAAACATAAAGTCGTCAGACTCAAGGATGCCCACGTACTCACCGCGCGCCATCTCCAAGCCGCGGTTCATCGAGTCGCCGTAGCCGCTGTTGGCTTTGTCGATCATCTTGACACGGGAGTCGCGCTCCATGTACTCGCGGATAATCGCCGGCGAGCTGTCGGTCGACCCGTCGTTGATACAGATAATCTCGATGTCCTTGAGCGTCTGCGCAACGGCGGAATCGAGGCACTCGCGCAGGTAGCGCTCAACATTGCAGATGGGAACAAGCAGCGAAACTTTAGGGGTATCAGAGTTCTGCAAGAGAACCTCCTGTTGAATAGCGTGTAACGGGGTTATTTTAGCAGCCGAGTTGCGGCGGGCGGCAGCGCTTGGAATTAGATAAAGCGCTCCAGGCAGGCTTTGAGACCGCGAGTCGAAAGATAGAACAGCGTGGCGTCTGCCATCGATACGCCCGAGGTCGCCGCAACGAGCTTCTGGGCAACACGGCGAACGGCGCCCTTAGCAGGCATATCCGCCCACTCCGTTCCCAAAAACGTCGTAAGGTCCATGTTGACGCGAGCCGCCACGCGATGGAAGTCATCGGCATCCAAGCGCGCCAGGTCGAACACAATGAGGTCTAAAAACCAAGTTATCAGCTCGCCGGGGCACAAGTCCAAAAGACCGTAGGCCGCCCAGTCCTCCAAGACCTCCTCGAGCATCCTCATGTGGGCGTCAAGCTTTTTGGCGCGAGCCTCGGCACTGTTGAACTCGTGCGTCGCCGATTCGCTCTCCATCACGTAGTGGTAGAACCTGTCCGGCATGACGACGGTCTTGAGGGCAAGCGCATAGGCTGCAAACTGGAAGACGACGTCCTCACCCAAAGCCAAACCGGGGGCGAAGCGAATGCCTTCGCGATTGAGCAGCTCGCGCGAAAAAGCCGCACGGCAGGCATAGGGCTGCGCATTCGAATGGAACAGCAGTTGGGGATCACAGGCGCCGAAGATACCAGCTTTGGGGCTCATGAGTTGCTGGACGCGTTTGGGGGCAGCATCGGCAGGTTCACAGACGCCGCCAAAAACGGCGGCCTCGGCATCTGCAGACTCCATGGCATGCAGCACGCGCTCGACCGTCTGCGCATCGATGTAATCGTCGGCGTCCACAAAAAAGACGGTCCCGCCCACGGCGGCATCGATGCCGGCATTTCGAGCACACGAGACGCCCGCGTTTTCCTGGTCAATCACCAGTGCGCGATCGTCGGCCTGCGCAATCTGGCGCAAAACGTTCAACGAATCATCAGTCGAACCGTCGTTGACGCAGACAACCTGAATCGAACGCTCAGACTGGGCCAACAGCGAATCGAGGCATCGCTGAATGGAGCGCGCAGAGTTGTAAACGGGGACGACAATGGTAGCTTTAGGACACGAGGCCTCTCCCATGCCGACCTACCCCCTCAGCGATTCGATGAGGAAAGCGGCGACCACGCCTGGGCCTCCAACCGAGGCGTAATACTTAGCACGCCCCAAGGCACCATCCGTCGCAAAGCTCGGATGCTCGTCAACCCAGCCCTCAGGATCTTTGAGGATAGCAGCGAGATTTGCGCGCTTCCACGGCTTGAGGTCGTCAAGCGAAAACTCCCCGGCGTCCAAGGCAGCTTGGAACTCCTTGGCCATCTGAACCAGGAACTCCTTATAGAACTTGGGCGCCAGGCGCACGTAGTTCCACATGTACGAATCGTACTTAATGAGCTGATTGAACTTGAGCATGCGCGCGACGTCATCACTTGCGTGATCACGGGCATAATCCTCTCGAATCCAACGCTCAATCTCGGCATACTCGGAATTGACGCAAAAAACCTTAGCCGAAGAATTGACCGAGGAATTCTCGTTGTCCTGGCGATACGACAACACGGCATCATGTAGGTAAACAGCCTTATCGGCACACGCGATGACCTTAAAGGCGAATGACGTGTCCTGAAAGGATGCCCCTGGAGTCGGCAAGAACTTGATGCCGTTGCGCTCAAGAAAATCGCGACGGTACACGGCCGACCAAATCGACGGCTTTTGCTTAAAGAACTGCGTCGTGTCGCTCGGGTGCACCGGCTTGTCGCAGTCCTTGGCCTTAAACATCTCGTGCAGCGAACGGCGCTCCTCGGGCTTAGACCAGTAGAAATCAAAGTTCGCCTTCGCAAAGTCGGCATTATTGCTATCGGCGGCCGAGACAAGCTTTTCGAGTGCGTCGGGCGCCATAAAGTCATCGGACTCCAAGATGCCAACGTACTTGCCACGCGCCATCTCCAGACCGTGGTTCATTGAGTCGCCGTAGCCGCTGTTGACCTTGTCGATCATCTTGACGCGCCCATCGCGCTCCATATACTCGCGGATAATCGCCGGCGAGTTGTCGGTCGACCCGTCGTTAATGCAGATGATCTCAATATCCTTGAGCGTCTGCGTCAGGGCGGAATCGAGACACTCGCGCAGGTAGCGCTGAACATTGTAAATGGGAATAAGCAGCGACAGAACAGGGCTGCCAGAGGCGTTAGTAGACAAATATGCTCCTTAGGAAATACCTGTCGTTTCATGGTATCAAAGGGCCAGCGCGCCAGCGGGCGTTTATATAATCTATGGAGCTCGCAGAGGAATACCGATACGAAAGGACGTCATGCAGCCCAAAGCCGCACGCAATTTATCCATAGAAGCGCTGCGTTTGGTCGCGGTCGCCGGCATCGCGGTGTTCCACACCTTTCAGTGGACCTTCCAAGCCGTCTGCGTCGGCGCCGTGGAATATGCCCCACTTGCGATGTTCCCCTATTCCGGCGTACTCGGTTTTATTAACTTGCTTGGCTGCTGGGCCAACGAGGTCTTCTTTATGATCTCGGGCTATTTTCTCATCGCTTCGGCCGCGCGTGCTTGGGACGGTGGAGCAACGTGGAAGTCGCAAATGCAACGGACGGCGCAGCGCCTTGGCAAGGTCATTATGCCCACTGCGTTTTATTGCCTCGTGGCGCTCACGTGGTCCACGGTCGTCTCACCCATTCCCGATGTTACCCTCAATACGCACTACTGGTACACGCTAGGCCTTGAGTTTATCTGGGTCTATGCCGCCACGGTCTTCATGGCGACATGGTTTGGACTGGCTAAGAGTCGACTCCCCCAGAAAACCTACAAGACGACGGTCATCGCCGTTGGCATCCTCGCATTTGTTGTTAACGGGTATTTAGCCGCTATGAGTGCGACAAGCGCCGGCGAGTTTTCTTGGCTCCAAAAGTTCATGAGCGCCGCCACGTACGTAATCGCGTTTTTGATCGGCGGGCTGCTCCGCGACGTAACCGACGCCATGGATTCGGACAGGGCGGGCGCCTTAGGCACGCGGTCGCTCGCAGCGGTTTTGGCATTCGTCACCATCCTGGAAGGCGAGCTCTCCTTCACCGGCAACCTCACGGCGATGGCAACCCTCTCCTACAAATCGACCTCGCTGGTCTCGTTTGCTCTCGCTGCCGCCTCCTTGCTCTTTGCGGCAACCCGACGCAGTGCCTCAGACAATCCGCGGACTGCAGGTGCCATCGTCACCTTATCGACCGCCACGCTCGGTTTCTATGTGATGCAGTCGCTCACCCGTAGCCTGTGGCGTCCCGTCTTCAATACGTTGCTCGCAAACAAACTGGTCAGCCAAAACAGCCCGGCAGTTATATGTATCGTCACGGGTACCGTCATTAGCATCGTCTTTGCCTTAGCGCTCCTCACCATCGACGCAGCTAGAAGCCTTATCGCTCGCAAGCCCAAGCGGCAATAGGCACGCTGTCGTCAGACCCTAAAGCCGCTACAGCCGTGGCAGGTTCCTGCGTTTTATTCAAAGCTTGCCGTCAAGGTGCGCCGAGCCTTTACAATAGGACAGTCCCAAGGACGTATTCGATAGCTTCCGCGCTGCACTCGCCCGCCGCGCGTGAAAGGATATATTGCCCCATGCCTTCAACCCTTCCCGCTCCCATCGACAAGCTCGCCATCGTCGTCGTTACGTACAAGCGCCAGGAACTCCTGGCCAACTTGTTCGACTCCATGACCGAGCTCACGGCAACGCCATGGCGCATCGTGATTGTCGATAACGAGAATTCGCGCGAGACCGAGGCCATGTGCATCGCATTCAACGAGCGCCTGGCCAACCTGTGGGGCATCGACACCGAGCAGCCCGACGCGCAGGGCGGCACCGACCGTGTCATCTACGCCCCGCAGCTCGAAAACGGCGGCGGTGCGGGCGGCTTCTCCGCCGGCACCAAGTGCGCCTACGACCTGGGCGCTCAGTGGTTCTGGGTGATGGACGACGACGTGCTCGTCATCCCCGAAGGCATCGAACGCTTGGCCAAGTGGACCGACCGCTACGACGTCATCCAGGGTTCGCGCCTGGACTTTGACGGCGGCGCCTTCTTTTGGCAGTACCAGCTCATCCTTTCGCTCGGCATCCCTAACCCCGTCGCCAAGTGGGACTTAGGCCCCGAGGGCTACCGCGCCATGAACCAGCTGTGCTTTGAGGGCGGCATGTTCTCGCGCCGCGTGGTCGACAAGATCGGCCTGCCCGATGCGCGATTCTTCATCTACGGCGACGATGCCTGCTACGGCTATGTAGCCAGCCAGCACTTCCCCGCCGCCGTTGTTGCCGACGTTGTACTCAAGCGCGCCCGCGCCGTCTCTAATTGGGACATTGCCGGCAAGCGGCAGCTCAACTCTACGAGCGACACCAACCGCTACTACATCATGCGCAACCGCGGCTTCCTCGCTCGCTATATGCAGATCTACGGTGACTACCACCCCATGCTGTTCCGCCTGGGCAATGCCGCGACCTTCTGCAAGGAATTCATTCGCCTGGCTGCGGTCGATAAGTGCTTTAAGACCGGCATTCCGGCGCTGCGCCGCGGCATGAAGGACGCCCGCAAGATCATCAAGGATCCCAACTGGAAGCCCATGCCGCCCATGAAGGACACCGAGTAACGGAAGCCGGAAACACCTCAGCGCTTAAAGCCTCTGGTACACCGTAGCCACATGCTGCCCATCAAAACCGAACCCCCAGCGCATGCGGCCAACGCCGGGTCGCGGCACACGGATTTCGTCGATGCCGTCGCGCTCTATGTCGAGCAGCGCCTGCACGGCCAGCAATTCCAGGCCCAGCGCATCCACACCGGGGTCATACATCATGTTGATCGTTATCAGCGGACGTTCATCGAGCATACCGATCGTATCGGCTATGTCGAACACGGCGCCCGTAGGAGAAACCTGGATGTCCCAGCGATCCGCGCCACACTTTCGCCTCGAAGCAGGATTGGCATAGCCCGGCAATCCAAAGCAGAGTCCTTGCAAGAGTAGGTGATATGGCAGCGGTGTATCTGGGTCGGTCACACCGATTCCCGCATCTCCCAAGATGCGGCTTAGCGCCCGCCTCACGGTATCCTCGTTCCCATGGCACAGCCCGTCGCGAAACGCATCGACGTCTCGAATGTCTTCTGCAGCGCACTCAAACCACTCAATAATCACTAGACGCAAGGCCTGGCGAAGCTCGTTATTGGGCAATCGCAAAGCACAGAGGCGATCGCCATACTCTGGCTCCTCAGTCATATCTGTCGTCAGGAAACCTGACAGATACAGCGCCGTCCACAAGCCATCATCAGGCGAGGCCTCTAGCCCCGCAACGCCCAAACAAAGCGGGACCCCAACGCATCCATGGGCCTCGAGCAAATCAAACAAGACCGAAAGGCGGTCGAGATTCCAGTCACTAACTACCCTACTCAGGCAATCCGCATACCCATACAGATCGGCACGCACGGGCGCCGTGCAGCCTCGGTCCAGAAAACCGATCACACGCGCTGGACTCGAGCAATAGGCCCTACCAAACCGATATCCCTCGAGCCATTCACGCGCATCATCCAGGTATTCCTCGCGCCCAGCATGATTCAACAGAGCCTGGACCTCGGCATCCGAAAAGCCGAAACAACGGTCACACCAGGTCGAAAGCGGCGTCGTCAGACAATACGAGCAGCCGCGCGAAGAAAGCGCCGCTTCGGCAGGGCCGGGATACTCCCCCATCAGACACGTCAGCCGCAACGAATCGCGCGCAGCGGCAACGGCGTCGAAAAGCACGCGATCGAATAGCCCTGCCGGATCAGCACCGGAAGCGCCCCTCGCGCTTGCACGGCCCAACCATGCCGCATCGTACCCATCAACGAGCAATACAACCTGCTCATCGCAGGCCATCTCCAGCAGCTCAATGAGCACACCGAGCACCGAGTCAACCTCATCCGCGCTCGCCACGCCACGCGCGACACATTCGATGTGACGTACCTTGTCTCGAGCTAAATCCGGAGCCTCCAAAAGCGCCAGCAGGCGAGCGCACTCGTCCGAAAGAGCATCGCGCACGACGTCGGCAACATCGGTGCCACGCCTCGCAGCGCCAGAAAAGTCCAGCGATATCACCGGATAGCAAGCATACTCATCCCGATAGCGCCCGCCGTCTGCATCCCAAATCTGAGCATCGGCAAACAAACGCTGACCAGCGCGACCGACCGCTGGACGCTCCAGAAAAGCCCTGAGCATCGACAAGTTCATGCTCTTGCCAAAACCCTCGGGTCGGCAGCACACCATAACGGACGCATCGCAATCCAACACATCGGCAATAAACATGGTCTTGTCGACCAGTATGCAACGACCAATGGCATCGGCAAAATCATGCACACCGACCGGCAAAACCGCATCATCGACAAGGTTGACAAGCCGTACGCCAAAAGTATCGGCACTGTTGCAATACTCCTGTTCAGACACCGTAACTTCTCCCTAAAACGCAGCACGAAGCCCATTGTAGCGAGCAGTTCAAGTGCAACGCTGGATCCGTGCAAAGGCATCGGGCAACGGTAGGAACAAAGGCCTTGAGGGGGCATAACAAATCGTTGTGCAACAAAATGGGGCCCGATGCAACTGCACCGGCCCCCATTGCGAATCTTTAGTTGTCGGGCAACCGAAAGGGACTACTCCTCGGAGTCGTTCTGCCCAGCAGCCTTCTTTTGCTGATCGAGCTTATGCTTGCCACTCACAATAGACGTGGCACCCAGCGTGGCCAAGCTTGCACTGGCAAGGCTCGCCATCACAATCAGATCGCCCGTCTTGGGCATGTTGCCACCCGAGGACTTGGTAGTTGTAGTCGTCGTGGTCGTGGTGGTCACCGTTTTGGAGTCATTTAGCTCCTGGACCTGGTTATCAGCACCGCTCTTGTCGTCGTCTTCGGACTGTTTCTTTTCGCCCTCGGTCTTACTCTCGTCCTTCTTCTGACCGGACTTGTCGCCCTTCTCGTCAGAGCTAGGACCCTTATCGGATTCAGCCTTCTCAGAAGCCTTGTCCTTTGAGTCGCCCTTTGCGGCCTCGGTCTTTTCCATGGAAACCTGATCAGAGTTGTCCTTGTTCTGAGTCGAGCCATTATTGACGCCAGCCATCAGCGAAGAGCCCAACGTAGAACCAAGCTGCACGGAGAAAGAAGGCTTCTTGTCCGGCGAAGCAACGGGAGCGTCCGGCGCCTTATTCGAGTCGTCCTTGGAAGCATCGGAATCAGGAGTCGTGTCAGAGCCGGAGCCGTTGTTAGAGCCGGTGTCAACGGACGAATCGCTCGAGCCGGTAGATGAGTTAGAGGTGTCAGCGTCGGTCGAGCCAGAAGCGTCGCTGTCCGTATTGCCGGCAGAGCTTGAAGACGAATCGCCCGCAGCAGAGCCGTTCGAATCGGAGCCGTTCGAGGTAGAGCCGTCGTTGGTAGTGCCACCAGCAGAGCCATTACCGTCAGCATCGGTCGAGGGCGCATCCATCCTGTCATCGTTGGCATCGTCGCTCGAGTCATCATTCGAATCAGGTGTCGGCGAGGGCACCGGCGTAGGCTCGGGCTGCACGGGCGTCGCAGCGGCAGCCTCATCCTCGGCGATAAAAACCAAGCAGTCCTTCAGCTCATTCTTATAACGATTCTTCCAGCCCTCATGATACTGGGGCTGACTTGAAAACTTGGTGGCGACATTGTTGACCACGCTATTGGAGAGCGCCGTCACAAACTCGCGGTCGGACATATCGTTGGAAAGATTCGCCCAGCGGAAGAAGTCTCTGCAGCCACCGGTGCCGCACATGTTGGTGATGCTCCACACCATGCCCTTGACGCAATCGGCGCGGCCGGAGATGTCAATGCCAAGAGCGCTCTTAAGCCACGCCTCGGTCACCGCATAGTACGAGTTGTACGCATACGCATCCTGCAGAGCCGAAAACTCAGCAGGATCGGTGTTATAAGCACCTTGGAAGGCATCCTGCGCGATATGGCCCAGCTCGGTGAGCTGGCCGTTCTCGTACATGGCATTGCTCGTGTTGGAAATCTCGCTGCCGCGATCAATCGCATCCTTGAGCATGCAGTATTTTTCGGGGTTGTAGTTGTAGGCCTGCTTCATAAACGGGATGAGCGACCAACGACGGTCGAACTGGTAATAACCCAGCGCGTTGTAGCCGTCGCCATACGAAAAGCCCTGGTTGTAGTTGCCATGGCTCTCGTACTTGGTAAAGTACTTCATCTCGGGAGTCACGTTGACAAACGAGACACCCTGAACCGACCTCAACACGCCCGAGAAGGACTGTTGGGTGTAAAGGCCCTTATCGATATCGGTGGCATCCGAGGCAACGCCCGGCGTGGGCTCCTCGGCAGCGGCGGGTGCCGGCGCGGAAACGGCGCCAAACGAAAGTGCCAGCGTCAGGCCCGCGACAATAGCAGAATGCTTGGGCTGCATAAGATCCTCCCTGCATTGGTGTAGTTAAAGTTCAGTTTGCAAAGATAAAAATAAGTATTGCAGCTCGCCCGTTGTTACACAACAACCCCTCGGTAAACGGCAACAACCCTCCGCGAAATCTTAAGGAATTGCGCTCAACCTACAGCTTAATGTCAAAGTTGATTTCGGGGACGGCGGCCAGGTCGGCCAGTGTCACGCCGTCAACATAGTTCTCGATGACCTCGTCCAGGCCGCGCCAGAACTTGACGGTCGAGCAAAGATCGCTGCGGGTGCAGCTGTTGTCGATGCCGTCGCACGCCACGGGCGCCGTGCTGCCCTCGACAGCGCGCAGGATGTCGCCGGCACGCACCTCGGCGGGGTCCTTGGCCATCATGTAGCCGCCGCCCTTGCCGCGCACGCTCTTAAGCAGGCCCGCCTTCATGAGCGGACGGACCAGCTGCTCCAAATACTTTTGCGAGATATGCTCGCGGTCGGCGACCTCGCGCAGGGCGATTTTGCCCTCGACGTCACCAAGCGCTGCGATATAGATCATCAGTCGGAGGGCATAGCGGCCCTTAGAAGAAATGAGCATACCCACCCTCCCGTTGTTACTGGGACAAAATATCAGGAGTGTTTGTCCCAAATCTTATGCACGCGGGGCAAACAATCCTGATTATTATGTCCCGCATCTAAAAAGTCGAGTGGATTAGTCGGGTTTTCCCTTGACTAACGCCGAACCCATAGTAACTTTATTCCGAGAAGATTCCTAGGGTTTAGTACACCTATGAGTACACCATATACAGAGAGGGACAGCATGAGCGCAAATCCGCTGCTTTCCATCGAAGGTCTGACCGCCTCCGTGGACGAGAAGACCATCCTCCACAACGTCAACCTTAACGTCGCCGCCGGCGAGACCCACGTGCTGATGGGACCCAACGGCGCCGGCAAGTCCACCCTCGGCCACCTGGTCATGGGCGACCCCGTCTATACCGTCAATGACGGCCGCATCGTCTTTGACGGCCAGGACATCACCAAGCTCACCACCGACAAGCGTTCGCGCGCCGGCCTGTTCTTGAGCTTCCAGGCTCCGGTCGAAATCCCAGGCGTGCCGCTGTCGAGCTTTTTGCGCGCCAGCATCGCCGGCCGCCCCGGCCTGGAGATGAAGGGCAAGGAGTTCCGCCGTCGCGTCAAGGAGCTCGCGGCCGAGCTCAACATGGATACCGCCTATCTCAACCGCGAGCTGGGCGTGGGCTTCTCGGGCGGCGAGAAGAAGAAGGTCGAGATGCTCCAGCTCCTGCTGCTGCAGCCCAAGCTCGCCATCCTCGACGAGACCGACTCGGGCCTGGACGTCGACGCGCTTTCCACCGTCAGCCACGGCATGGACGCCTACCGCAAGAGCTGCGACGGTTCCATGCTTATCATCACGCACAATACGCGCATCCTGGAGCACCTGGATGTCGACCGCGTCCACGTTATGGTCAAGGGCCACATCGTGCGCGAGGACGACGCCTCGCTCATCCCCTGGATCGACAAGAACGGCTTTGAAACCTTCGAGCGCGAGGCAGCCGAGCAGCGCGCCCAGGCCGAGGCCGCCGCTGCCGAGCAGCAGGCGTAAAGGGGCGACGCAATGACCAAGAACCGCACCGAGGTCGCGGACATCGACCGCAGCCTCTACGACTTCACCTACGGCGAGGAGGGATTCGAGCGCCTCGACGCCGGCATCACGCCCGACATCGTGCGCGAGATCAGCGCCAAGAAGGACGAGCCGCGGTGGATGCTCGACCTGCGCCTCAAGTCCCTCGAGATTTTCAATCGTTTTCCCGACCCGACATGGGGCCCCTCCATCGAGGGCCTGGACATGGACAACATCGTCACCTACGTCAAGCCCAACACCGACCAAAAGCACGACTGGGAGTCGGTGCCCGACGACATCAAGAACACCTTTGAGCGCCTGGGCATCCCCGAGGCCGAACGCAGCTACCTGGCAGGCGTCGGCGCGCAGTACGACTCCGAGCTCGTCTACCACAACATGCAGGACACCGCCTCCAAGATGGGCATCGTCTACTCTGGTATTGAGGAAGCCCTACACGACCCGCAGTGGGAACCGCTCATCCACGAGAAGTTTATGACGCTCATCCCACCCACCGACCACAAATTTGCGGCCCTGCACGGCGCCGTATGGTCGGGCGGCTCGTTTGTCTACGTGCCCAAGGGCACCAAGTTGGACTTCCCGCTGCAGAGCTACTTCCGCCTTAACGCCAAGGGCGCCGGCCAGTTTGAGCACACGCTCATCATCGTCGAGGACGATGCCGACCTGCACTTTATCGAGGGTTGCTCCGCGCCCAAGTACAACGTGGCC
Source organism: uncultured Collinsella sp. (assembly GCA_902495545.1). GTDB lineage: Bacteria > Actinomycetota > Coriobacteriia > Coriobacteriales > Coriobacteriaceae > Collinsella. The sequence goes on from CABUXM010000006.1 coordinate 20,383, forward strand.
AACCTCCACGCCGGCGCTGTCGAGCTTTTTGTGGGCAAGCGCGCGCACCTGCGCTACTCGACCATCGAGAACTGGTCCAAGAACATGTACAACCTCAACACCAAGCGTGCGCGCGTGGACGAGGACGGCGACATCGAGTGGATCAGTGGCTCCTTCGGCAGCCACGTGGGCTACCTCTACCCCATGAGCGTGCTCAACGGCCGCCGCGCCCGCTCGAGCTTTACCGGCATCACCTTTGCCGGCGCCGGCCAGAACCTAGATACCGGCTGCAAGGTCGTGCTCAACGCGCCCGATACCTCGGCAACCGTCGAGACCAAGGGCATCTCCAAGAGCGGCGGCATCCAGACCTTCCGCAGCTCCATCGTGGCCACGCCCAAGGCCGAGGGTTCCAAGGCAACCGTGAGCTGCCAGTCGCTCATGCTCGACGACCAGAGCCGCTCCGACACCATCCCCGCCATGGACATCCGCGCCAAGAATGTCGACATCGGCCACGAGGCCACCATCGGACGTATCGGCGACGACAAGGTGTTCTACCTGATGAGCCGCGGTATCTCGGAGGAAGAGGCCCGTACCATGATCGTCAACGGCTTTGCCAACCCGGTCTCCAAGGAGCTGCCGTTGGAGTACGCCGTCGAGATGAACAACCTGATCAAGCTCGAGATGGAAGGAGCGATCGGATAATGAAACAGACCACGAACACCGCTGCTACCACCCTTGAGCAGGTCAATGCGATGCCGGCTGCCACTTGGGGTTGGCTCAAGATGAACCAGACCAAGCTCGAGCTCTCTGACGAGCTTGCCGCCGCTCCCGCCGAGACCATTGAGGTTGAGGGCTTAGATGCGCAGTTTGCTGGCACGGTCGACGCCTTCGATACCGCCATGGACGCCATGGCCGAGCGCTTCCCCGAGCGCCGCGCCTCCGCCCCCGGTGATGCTGCCGACCGCGCCCGCATCACGCCCGAGACCGAGCTCGACGTGCCCGCCACCTCCATCTACCAGGCCGGCGCCATCAAGCTCGAGGAGGAACTCTCCCCCGCTGAGGCCTTCGAAACCGGCATGGGCGAGGCTGCCTACGCCTACTTGGCCGAGCACGCTACCAAGCGCATCGTCATCGATGTACCCGCATACAAGCACGCCACGGTTACCGCGCGCGTGAGTGGCGTCGACGCTGCCGCGGCCATCGCCGCCATCGATGTCGTCGCCCGTCCGCAGGCAACGCTCGACCTGCAGATTGCCCTGGACTCCCCCGTTGCCGGCCAAGGCGTCGTGGGCTCCGCGCTACGCGTGTGCGCCCACGAGTACGCCACCGTCAACGTGACCTGCACGCAAACGCTCGACGATAGCTGGATCGCGCTCGACGACACCGGCCTGTTCCTGGACGAGGGCGCGCGCGTCAACGTGCAGCACACCGTCCTGGGTGCCGGCGCCAGCGCCACCGGCCTTGCCGGCGACCTGCTGGGCGATACCGCCAAGGTCACCATCGATACTGACTACCTGGGCGCCCGAGAGCAGGTGCGCGACTTTAACTACGAGCTGCGCCACCGCGGTCGCAAGACCGAGTGCGAGATCGACGCCAACGGCGTGCTGACCGGCACGTCCAAGAAGGTCTACCGCGGCACCATCGACCTCGTGCACGGCTGCAAGGGTGCAACCGGCACCGAGCGCGAGACGGTGCTTTTGGCCAACAAGGGCGTCGACAACAAGACCGTTCCCGTCATTCTCTGCGACGAGGACGACGTCGCCGGCAACCACGGCGCCACCATCGGTCACGTCCGCGACGAGCAGCTGTTCTACCTCGCCTGCCGCGGCCTTGACCAAAACGCCGCCGAGGACCTGTTCATTCGCGCCAAGCTGGAGGACGCCGCGCTTTCCGCCACCGACAAGCGCACCCGCGCCGCCGTCGTCCGCTTGGGCAACAACCTGATCGACAACTTTGAAGAGGAGCTCGCATGATCGACACCGAGCACGTTAAATGCGACACCTGTACTGCCCCCGAGCCCATGGAGCTCGACGCCAGCGACGAGGCTTCGCGCGGCTGGCCCACCGTGGACATCGAGACTAACCCCTACAAGGGCCAGTTCCCGCTGTTTCAGCAGCACCCCGAGATCGCCTTCCTCGATAGCGCCGCCACCGCGCAGCGCCCCGCCTGCGTGCTCGACGCCGAGCGCGACTTCTACCAGCGTATGAACGCCAACCCCCTGCGCGGTCTATACTCGCTGTCCGTCGAGGCCACCGATGCCATCGCGAAGGTCCGCCAGCAGATCGCCGACCTCATCGGTGCCGCCCAGGCGAACGAGGTCGTCTTCACCCGCAACACGAGTGAGTCGCTCAACCTGGTCGCCAAGAGCTTTGCACCCACAGTGCTCAAACCGGGCGACGAGGTCGTCATCACCATCATGGAGCACCACTCCAACCTGATTCCGTGGCAGCAGGTCTGCCGCGAGACCGGCGCCAAGCTCGTCTACCTCTACCCCACCAAGACCGGCCAGCTCACCACCGAGGAAGTGCTTGCCAAGGTTGGCCCCAAGACCAAGATTCTGGCCGTGGGTCAGGTCTCCAATGTGCTGGGCGTCGAGAACCCGGTCAAGAACCTCGGCAAGCTCGTGCACAAGTACGGCGGCTATCTGGTCGTCGACGGCGCACAGTCGCTGCCGCACATGCCGGTCGATGTGGCCGACCTGGGAGCCGACTTCTTTGCCTTTAGCGCACACAAGGCCATGGGCCCTATGGGCATCGGCGTGCTGTGGGGCAAGATGGACCTGCTCAACGCCATGCCGCCCATGCTCACCGGCGGCGAGATGATCGATTCGGTCACCGAGCAGGACGCCGTCTGGGCGCCCGTCCCCGAGAAGTTCGAGGCCGGCACGCAGGACGCCGCCGGCATCTTCGCCACGGGTGCGGCACTCGACTACCTCGTCAACACGGTTGGCTACGAAAACATCCAGGCACGCGAGCAGGCACTCGTCCACTACCTGATGGGCGAACTCATGCAGCTCGACTTTGTTCAGATCATCGGCTCCATCTATTGGGACAACCATCACGGCGTCGTCAGCTTTAACGTCAAGGGTATCCACCCGCACGACGTCGCGAGCATCATGGACATGGACGGCGTGTGCATCCGTGCCGGTCACCACTGCGCGCAGCCGCTGCTTACCTGGCTGGGCGTCGAGAACCTCGCCTGCTGCCGCGCCAGCGTGGCCTTCTACAACGACAAGGCCGACATCGATAAGTTCATCGCCGGCCTGCATCACGTTTGGAGCACGTTCAATGGGTAATCTGTACACCTCCACCACATTTATGGAGCACAACTCGCACCCCGACTATAAGTACGAGATGGATGCTCCCACGCACGAGCACGACGGCATCAACCCCAGCTGCGGCGACGAGCTCACCCTGCAGCTGCGCGTCGAGAACGGCGTGATCGAGGAGGCCTCCTTTACCGGCCACGGCTGCGCCATCAGTCAGGCCAGTGCCGACATCATGGCCGACCTCATCACCGGCGAGACCGTCGAGGAAGCTCACCGCTTGGCAGAGCTCTTCCTCGCCATGATCCGCGGCGAGCAGCTCTCCGAGGAGGACTTGGAAGACCTGGACGAAGCCGCCCAGCTCCAGGACATCTCGCACATGCCCGCCCGCGTCAAATGCGCCGAGCTCGCCTGGCGCACCCTCGACGGCATGCTCGAGGGGCGAAATAATCAGTAGTACTTGTCCCAAATCTTAAGATTTTTGTTGGCCGAATCGCTTGACAAGAGTGGTTCGGCCATTTTCTATTCCGAGAGCTCAGTCTGTGCCTTCACCCGCGCATAAGCGCGCACGATACGAGAGACGGTACTTTTGCCAATCCCGGTATACCGCTCAATCTGGCGCACCGTAAAACCGGCATCGTGCAATCCAAAAATAACGGTATCGCGCTGCGCAGGCGGTGCGTCTTTAACCCCATGGAGCGGAGCCCCGAGGCTCTTCGCCAACTTGTCGGCAAAGTCGTGGCGTTCCCACTCTGTCTCTTTCATATCGCGCAGCGCCGGTTCGCCGCCGTCGGGCGTCGAAAGCGAATAGGCAATAAAGCCCTCGGCAGAACCAAAAAGCTCAAGCACGCAAGAAGGATCAGAAAATCCCCTCGCGACATCGGCCGCGTCACCGTCGTAAGCGCACAAATGCTCCGGAAAGCTGCTCCAGGGATAACGCTCAATGAGACTGATGCCCGCCTCCTGCGGATCGGCGTGAACGGAGCGAATAGCCTCCATCACCTGCCAGTCGGTATCGAGCGAGCGCCGCTCAAAACGGTTCTGGAACAGATGCCCTGTGCGCCCCGTGCGTTTATTGAACCGCCGCGCGTACGTCAAAAGCAGCCGGTGCATCGCCGCGCTCATCGCGTCCTCGTAATCTGCAAGCACCAGACGCACGTGATTGCCCATAAGGCACCAGGCGATAACCGTCACGCCCGCCTTGCGGCAGCACTCACGCATCAGCTCCAAGAACTCCCACCGGTCTTCATCGCCCTCAAAGATGAGCTGCTTGCCCGTACCGCGGGCACAGACACGGTAAAAGCCGGTAACCGTTCTCCAAACGCGCTGCATGGCGCTCCCTTCGCCGGGATCTGCTTGCCATCCAATACAGCACGATTGAAGCGTGCCATCAAAACATTCACGCAAAACAATTCGCTCGCGCGGCCAAAGGCAGTAAACAGGCGGCGAACGGCACCGTTGCAACAGGTCAACCCCTGCAACGCTTACAAAAGCTGACCAAAAGCTTGCCCAAGACGGACCCCCTCTACGGAAGTGCACGACCACAGAATATAGAGTTAAACCGTTTCAATTGAAAGTTCCGCGCATCTCGCTACGAAAACTGAGCCGTTCGCCGAATATTCCGTGCATTTCGCGGTATTATAGGGGCTGCATGTCATGTCCCTTTCGAAGGGTCGCCCGGCAATCGCCAGCCACGACCCCCAGACGGGACGCCAACACGATAGAGAGGAGAGGCATGCAGTACTCACAGGAAGTGGAGAACATGTGCCCCGTTGCCAAGGGTGCATACCACGGCCCCGCACCCATCCCCGAGGAGGGCAAGTGGGTCCAGGCTAAGGAGATTTCCGACATCTCCGGTCTTACGCACGGTGTGGGTTGGTGCGCACCTCAGCAGGGCGCCTGCAAGCTCACGCTGAACGTCAAGGACGGCATCATCGAGGAGGCCCTCGTTGAGACCATCGGCTGCTCGGGCATGACCCACTCTGCCGCCATGGCTTCCGAGATCCTTCCCGGTAAGACCATCCTCGAGGCCCTCAACACCGACCTCGTCTGCGACGCCATCAACGTTGCTATGCGCGAGATCTTCCTGCAGATCGTTTACGGCCGCAGCCAGACCGCGTTCTCCGAGGGCGGCCTGCCCGTGGGCGCCTCCCTCGACGACCTCGGCAAGGGCCTTCGCTCTCAGGTCGGTACCATGTTCGGCACCAAGGCCAAGGGCGCTCGTTACCTCGAGCTCGCTCAGGGCTACGTCACCCGCATGGCTCTCAACGACAAAAACGAGATCATCGCATTCGAGTTCCTGAACCTCGGCAAGTTCACCGACGCCGTCAAGGCCGGCAAGACCCCCGAGGAGGCCATCGCTGGCGCTATGGGCCACTATGGTCAGTGGGAGAACGCTGCCAAGTACATCGACCCGCGCACCGACGAGGAGACTCACTCCGTCGCCAGCGTGTTCCCGGTTCACGAGTAGAAAGGGAGGGAAATAACTATGACTGTTACGTTCGAAGGTTACGAGCGCCGCGCTGACAAGATCAACAAGTGCCTCGCCGACAACGGCATCGCCTCCCTCGAGGAAGCTCTGCAGATCTGCACCGACAAGGGCTTCAACCCGCGTGAGATCGTCAACAACACCCAGTCCATCGCCTTCCAGAACGCCGAGTGGGCCTACACCCTCGGCTGCGCTCTCGCTGTCAAGCGTGGCGCCAAGTCCGCTTCTGAGGCTGCTGCCATCATCGGCGAGGGCATCCAGGCCTTCACCGTCCCCGGCTCCGTCGCTGAGGACCGCAAGGTCGGTCTGGGCCACGGCAACCTGGGCGCTATGCTGCTCTCCGACGACACCGAGTGCTTCGCCTTCCTGGCCGGCCACGAGTCCTTCGCTGCCGCTGAGGGCGCTATCGGCCTGGCTCTGAACGCCAACAAGGCTCGCAAGAAGCCGCTGCGCGTTATCCTCAACGGTCTGGGCAAGGACGCTGCTCAGATCATCGCCCGTATCAACGGCTTCACCTACGTGAAGACCCAGTTCGACTACTACACGGGCGAGCTTAAGGTCGTCGAGACCATCCCCTACTCCGATGGTCCCCGCGCTGCCGTTAACTGCTACGGTTCCGACGACGTCCGCGAGGGCGTTGCCATCATGTGGCACGAGAACGTCGACATCTCGATCACCGGTAACTCCACCAACCCCACGCGCTTCCAGCACCCCGTCGCTGGCACCTACAAGAAGGAGCGCATCGAGGCTGGCAAGAAGTACTTCTCCGTCGCTTCTGGTGGCGGCACTGGCCGTACCCTGCACCCGGACAACATGGGCGCCGGCCCTGCCTCTTACGGCATGACCGACACCATGGGCCGTATGCACTCCGACGCCCAGTTCGCCGGTTCTTCCTCCGTGCCTGCGCACGTTGACATGATGGGTCTCATCGGCATGGGCAACAACCCCATGGTCGGTGCCACCGTCGCCTGCGCTGTCGCCGTCGAGGAGGCCCTCAAGGCCTAATCGCGCCCGCGCGATGCTCATATAGTTGAGCTTGGAGCCGCTACCTTTCGAGGTGGCGGCTCTTTTTGTTTACACCGACGCAGGATAGCTAATGCCGATATGTCAGTTGCGGCGAAATACGAGATGTGATGAGATGGAGCGTCAGAGCGTCCATGACGCCCACCTGCCATATTTGCCCTTTACCGATTTGCCGAGTCTTTGCGACCCCATTGCCGATCACCCGTGCGACAATGCGCCGGACGAGAAAGGAAGCCAATGGAATCGACTGATGTACTGGTAGTTGGATCTGGCATTGCGGGCCTTTGTGCCGCCATCGAAGCGGCACGCACGGGCGCAACCGTCGCTGTGGCAAGCGCCGGCAAGACTATGAGTGGATCGAGCTTCTTCCCCGGAACCTGGGGCCTGGGGCTTATCGGACCCGTTAACGAAGACGACGAACAAGACCTCATCGACACCATCCAGACCGTCGGCGGCGGTGTCGCCGACCCCGAGCTTGTCCAGACGTTTGTCCACGGCATTCCCCAGGCAATTGAATGGCTCGAGCAAGACCTGGGCGTTGAGCTCAAGCGTCCGCAAAACGCCGAGAGCGCTCAGCAAAAGCAGTTTATCCCCTGCTTTGACCACAAAACGCGCATGTGGCGCGGCCTCACCCGCAAGCCCCTTGAGGACGCTCTGACAGCCCGGATCGAGTCGCTCGGCATTCGCCTGCTCCCCCGCCATGAGCTTATCGACCTTGTTGAGGACACGAACGGCAGAATAACCGGAACCGTGCTCTACGACCGCGCAAACGAGCATCTCGTGTCTATAGCAGCCAAGGCCACTATCATCGCTGCGGGCGGCACGGGTGGCCTGTTCGAGCGAAGCCTCACTTCCGCTGACGTGCTCAGCTCATCACAGGCCATCGCGCTGGCGCACGGTGCGTCCCTTACTAATATAGAGTTCATGCAGATGATGCCCGGCTTCATCGAGCCCAAGCGCAACCTTGTCTTTAACGAGAAGACCTGGCGCTACGTCACATTTGACCAACCGGTCGATATTGCCGACGAAAAGCTGGACGATCTGCTTGAGCAGCGATCCGGATATGGCCCCTTCACGTCGCGCTTGGTCTCCCGCGCCATCGACCTTGCCATCGATCAAGCGGGTGCTGAAGGCCTGGCGCTCCACTACGACTTCCCTCGCGAAGATGTCCCAGAGTTTGTGCAGACCTTTGCCACCTGGCTGCAAGACGAGCACGGCATCGCCCCGACTGACGAGATGCGCGTTGCGATGTATGCCCACGCCGCTAACGGCGGCATCAAGATCGATAAGACCGCGCACACGGGCGTTGAGGGCCTCTACGCTTGCGGCGAGGCGACAGGCGGCATGCACGGCGCCGATCGCATTGGTGGCTTGTCAAGCGCCAACGGCATCGTATTCGGGCGCATCGCAGGCGCATCGGCAGCCCTTGCAGCGCAGAATGCACCTGAAATGGCCCCGAAGACGGATATCGACCTCCCCCAGCATGGCATTGCCACAACAGATGTCGAACGCCTGACAAACAACCTTAAGCACACGATGAGCACCTATTGCATGATCAACCGCACCGAGACGGGCCTATCCGAGGCACTACACGAGCTTGAGGGCTTGAAGACAGAGGCAACGACCTTGAGCACACAGAAAGCCCAGGACAGCGAAGTCGCAGCCCTCGCCCGCCTGCAATCGCAGATTCAACTAGCACAGGAAATGGTCAAAGCCATGCGTAAGCGAACCGAAAGTCTCGGATCGCACTATCGAGCAGACTAAATCGATTCTCACTTTGAGTTTGATCACAACTTCTCAACATGCATCGAGCCCCGTGAGCATAATTCACATAAGGAGAGCACGTTTATGGGGCTTTAGCCGTGTTTCCCTAAGGGAATCACGGTGCAGATTACTCAGCTCCGCGCCTTTTCGGGTTCGACCCCATGCGAGGTCAACAAAAAAGACGGCCAACTCTTGTTGACCGTCTAAACTTGCTTTGGTGGGCCGTCAGGGGGTCAGCCTGCTTTGCAGGCGGCCGCTGCGGCGCTTTGTGCCTTGCGCGCTGCGCTGGTAAATGCTTACGCATTTCCTCAGCTCCGCGCCCTTTCGGGTTCGACCCCATGCGAGGTTAACAAAAAAGACGGCCAACTTTCGCTGACCGTCTTAACATGCTTTGGTGGGCCGTCAGGGGGTCGAACCCTGGACCTTGGGATTAAGAGTCCCCTGCTCTACCAACTGAGCTAACGACCCAAAGCTAAAGTCCGTTGTGGCGGACTTTAGAGGAGATATCGTGTGGTGGGCCGTCAGGGGGTCGAACCCTGGACCTTGGGATTAAGAGTCCCCTGCTCTACCAACTGAGCTAACGACCCGATATCAACACGAAGCAAGAACTGGGGTGGGTAAAGGGACTCGAACCCTCGACCTACGGGACCACAACCCGTCGCTCTAGCCAACTGAGCTACACCCACCGTGTCCTGTGCGCTTCGCGCTCGACTATTATTGCAAGGAACGCCACGCGATGCAAGCCCCAATTTTCAAGAATTTTGAAAAGAGTTTTTCGAGACCATTTCGAGCAAATCCCACCGGTTTCATAGGAGTAAACTTGCCCCACTGCAAATCCTCGAAAGGACCGTCATGAAAGAACTCTCCAACCGCACGGCAAGATTTACCGATTCGGTCATCCGCCGCATGACACGCATCTCCAATAAGTACGGCGCTGTCAATCTCTCGCAGGGCTTCCCTGACTTCGATCCCCCGGCGCAGCTGCTCAACAGCCTGAGCACCATCGCCGCCGATCCCAAGCCGCTCTATCACCAGTACTCCATCACCTGGGGCTCCCAGGCCATGCGCGAGGCGCTCGCCGCCAAACAGGAGCACTTTATGGGTATGCCGGTGAACCCCAACGAGAATATCGTAGTCACCTGCGGCTCCACCGAGGCCATGATGGCCGCCATGATGACGGTCACCAACCCCGGCGACAAGGTCGTCATCTTCTCGCCGTTCTACGAGAACTACGGCGCCGACACGATCCTTTCGGGTGCCGAGCCCATCTACGTGCCGCTCAACCCGCCCACATTCGACTTTGACCGCGAGGTACTCGAGGCGGCCTTCCGCGACAACGACCCCAAGGCCATCGTCCTGTGCAACCCTTCCAACCCCTGCGGCAAGGTCTTTACACGCGATGAGCTCACCTTTATCGCCGACCTCTGCAAAAAGTACGACACCTACTGCATCACCGACGAGGTCTACGAGCACATCGTCTACGCGCCCCACGAGCACGTCTATATGGCCACGCTGCCCGGCATGTTTGAGCGCACCATCAGCTGCAGCTCGCTGTCCAAGACCTACTCCATCACCGGCTGGCGTCTGGGCTACACTATCGCCCCTGCCGAAATCACCGAGCGCATCAAAAAGGTCCACGACTTCCTCACCGTAGGCGCCGCCGCTCCCCTGCAAGAGGCCGTCGTTACCGCCCTCAATTTCGACGATAGCTATTACCGGGAGGTCCTCGACCTCTATACCGCCAAACGCGACCTGTTCTGCCAGGGACTCGACAGCATCGGTCTTGAGCATAACGTGCCGCAGGGCGCCTACTACGTCATGATGGACATCTCTGAGTTTGGCTATGACAGCGACCTCGAGTTCTGTGAAGACCTCGCGTCTAAAGTGGGTGTGGGCGCCGTGCCCGGCTCGAGCTTCTTCCGCGAGCCCGTCAACCATCTGATTCGTTTCCACTTTGCCAAGCGAGACGAGACGCTTAACGCGGCGCTGGAGAACCTCAAGTCGCTACGTGATAAAATCAAGCCGCGCGGGTAAGGACGGCCCGGCAACTAAAGCAACCAAAGAAGCCCCGCACCGCCCGCCGCGTTGCGAGGCTTCTTTCTATAGCGCTTTCTTAAATGGTTTAGAGCTCTATACTTTAGTCACGGAGCAACTCGTCCCAGAGAGAGGAATACTATGGCAGAGCAGCAGCTTATCGGAGCGCTCGAGGCCGGTGGCACCAAGATGGTCTGCGCCACGGGCTATGCGGACGGTACGGTCCTAGAGCGCGAGCAGATCGCGACCACGACCCCGCAGGAGACCGTTGAGGCCGTCAACGCATGGTTTGCCGACAAGGGCATCGCCGCGCTGGGCATCGGCGCATTTGGCCCCACCGCAGTCAACCCCGCTTCGCCCCAATACGGCAAGATCCTGGAGACGCCCAAAACGGCATGGCGCTATTTTGACCTGCTGGGCACTATCCAAAACGAGCTCAATATCCCCTGCGGCTACGACACCGACGTCAACGTCGCCTGCCTGGGCGAGGTCACGTTTGGTTGCGCCCAGGGCCTCACTGACGTTGTGTATCTGACTATCGGCACCGGCGTAGGCGCCGGCGTGCTCTCGGGCGGTAAGCTCGTGCACGGCATGATGCATCCCGAGGCTGGCCACATCCTGGTCACGCGCGACCCGCGCGACACCATTGGCGAGCACAGCGCCTGCCCCTTCCACGACAACTGTCTCGAGGGCCTCATCGCCGGCCCCGGCGTTAAAAAGCGCTGGGATGGCAAGAGCGCCGGAGACATGGCCGATGACCCGGAGGCCATGGACCTGCTCGCCGGCTATCTGGCACAGGCACTCATGACCTACACGCTGTGCTACGCGCCGCAAAAGATCATCATCGGCGGCGGCGTGGCCGACCACACCCCCATCGTGCCGCTCGCACGCAAGAAGTGCGCCGAGATGCTCAACGGCTATATCGTCACGCCCGAGGTCAACGACATCGATAGCTACATCGTCAACAACAGCCTCGAGGGCAAGCAGGGCATCATGGGCTGCCTGGCCCTGGGCGCACAGGCGCTTCAGTAGCAGACGCACCCACGGGGCGTGGCACGCCCGGCAAATCCGACCTACGGAACGACGCCTCCACGCCTCATATAAGCCCTCAAATAAAAAAGGCCGCCTAGGACCAAACAATACGTCCTAGGCGGCTTTTTTGGCGCACATCAGCGACCGTAAGAGATATCGGAGCACAACGCCCGTTGCCGCTCCACAGCAGTCGATCATCACATCGGTGATCATGCCGGCGCGTCCCGGCACAAAGAGCTGAATCGTCTCGTCGATCGAAGGAATCAGCAGCAGGAACACCGCCGTGGGCAGCAGCACGTCAAAGGTGCGCCGGCCCTCAAAATCAAAGGCGTGCGTTGCCAAGATGCCGAGCACCATATACTCGGTAAAATGCGCGCACTTGCGAACAACAAAGTTGGTCACCCATTCACATGGAAGTCCCACGCCGTGCAGGAAACCGCGGATAGCTTCCATGACCGTTAGGCTCAGCGAGCCCGACCCCGAGCCGGGAATCAGCGAATTGCCCCAGATCAAGAGCGCCATCAGGCAGGTTACAACCGCCCATTTTCGATTGATCTTAACCATGCAGAAGTTATGCCTCCGCGCGGAGCGGCGCGAAGCTGGCGGTACCGCCCTCGATAACGCTCAGATAGGCACGGCCCGTACGCTTGGCGGTAGAGGACTGCAGGCGCTCGATCTCTTCCTCGAGGATCTGATTGACGCGCTCGTGACGACGATTTTCCATAATGCCGGCGGCAATAGCCTCGGCCCGCTCGATGCTCTCGCGCGAGATACGGGCGGTATCCTCGGGGAACACAGCGCTGTGACGGCCGACATAGGCGGGGGCAGCAGGCTGAGGGGCAGCGACGGGAGCGGGGGCTGCAACAGGAGCAGGCTCGTCAATCTCATCCAGAATCGCGGTGGCGGCGGCCCACATGTCCTCGTGGCCCGAGTAATCGGCCATGGGAACATCAACCTCGAGCGAGGCGTCCGGAAGGTCGCCGGTGTCGATGCGATCTTGGGCATCAATCGATGCGGTGATGGCTGCAGGCTCATCGAGGTCATCGAGATCGATGTCCGCAGCACCGGAGATGATAGGCATGCTGGCGAGGTTTGCGTTGTACGGCGCAGCCTCGGCCGCCTGCTGCTGGGCAGGAGCGCCCCACAGCGAGCTTTCGGCGGCACGGCGGGCGGCAACGGCCTCCTCGTCCGCGGCCATGGCTTCATCAACGTACGAATTATCGGCAGAAGCGTTCGCGTCCGCCGAGGTAGCGCTGTAGGCGTTATTGGATGCCGCGTTGGCAACGAGTGCCACGAAAGCCGCAGTGCTGCCCGCAGGGGCGGCCTGGGAGCCCGATACGGCACGCGCCGCGGCGGCGATGTCGTCGCGATTGAGGGAGCCGGTCTGCCCGCCGTTGGTGAGCTCGTCGATGGCGACTTGATAGACGTCGCGCGAGCGTGCAGGGTCGCAGCTCACCGGCGAATCGTCGTCGAGCATACTGTCGATCATGGACCAAGCCTCGTCCTCGTCCATAGCATCTGCGGCTCGAGCGATGGTAGGGACACCATCATCGGCATGACGGCGCTGGAACGCACCAGTCAGGCCGGAAAGGAATGCCGAGGTAGACTGCTCCGACTGAGCCTGAGAAGCAGAAACAGCAGCGTAAGGAGTAGCATCCTGCTGCTGAGCTGGAATCGAGGCGGTCTTGAACTCGCTTTGATGCTGATTGAGATTGGCGGCACCGCCCATGGCATCGGGCTGGAACAGACGCTCTTCACGCTGCGCACGGTACTCGGAGATACCCAGCGAGGCGGCATAGATGCCCACGCCCGCCACCGCGCCCACGGCGAAGGGAACCGCACCCGCCACGACCGTCTCGTTCACCGACGAAAACGGCAGCGTCGCGGCATACATAACCACGGGAGCGGCAAGGCCGATCCCGCACGAAAGTCCGGCAAGGACTGCTCGTTGTGTTGCATCAGAAGAAGCCATGAGCTCTCCCCATCTTCCAGCACCCAAATCGCATCATTCAGTTGGCTGCGCGAGAGAAGATGAAGCGGGGCTATGCCCCAAAGCAACGGTATATGGTTCGTTTCATCTGCGTTTTCCGTCGCGAAGCTTAAACGCTATTATGCGAAACCGCCCTGTCGATTGCAAGCGACGATGTCGGATTGAAACGGGAAACCTGCTGCTTGCCAGTCCTATGGTCAAAAATAAGCGCGGAGCGGCGATATAGAAAAGGGCCGAGGCTCAAAGCCCCGACCCTTTATTGCATTGATGACTATCGCTGCGTGTGGATGACAACCTAGAACGTCTGCTCGTAGTCGCTGTGCTTTTTGGCCGAACGCACCAAGAACTCCTGGTTGGTATTGGTGCCCTTAAGACCCTTGATAAACGATGCGGCCGCGCGCTCGGTGTTGTTCATGCCGGCAAGAATGCGACGCAGACCAAAGACAAACGGACGCATCTGCTCGTCGACCAACAGGTCCTCATTACGCGTACCGGAGGCAACGGGGTCGATAGCCGGGAAGATACGGCGGTCGGCCAGGTCGCGGTCGAGCTTAAGCTCCATGTTGCCGGTGCCCTTGAACTCCTCAAAGATGACCTCGTCCATCTTGGAACCAGTGTCGATGAGGGCAGAGGCCAGGATGGTGAGCGAGCCACCGTTCTCGATATTACGGGCTGCGCCCAGGAAGCGCTTGGGAGGATACAGTGCCGCCGAATCGACGCCGCCCGAAAGGATGCGGCCTGAGGCGGGCGCCGCCAAGTTGTAGGCGCGGGCAAGACGCGTGATGGAGTCGAGCACCACCACAACATCGCCGCCCAGCTCCACGATGCGCTTGGCGCGCTCGATGACGAGCTCTGCCACGCGAGTGTGGTTGTCGGCGGGCATATCGAAGGTCGACGCCACAACCTCGCCCTTGATGGAACGCTGCATATCGGTGACCTCTTCGGGGCGCTCGTCGACGAGCAGGCAGATGAGGTGCACCTCGGGGTTGTTAATCGAGATAGACTGGCAGATCTTCTTGAGGATCGTGGTCTTGCCGGCCTTGGGCGGGGACACGATCAGGCCACGCTGACCCTTGCCGATCGGCGACACGATGTCGATGGCGCGACCGGTAATGGAGTCCTTGCCGTGCTCCATGCGCAGCGGCTCGTTGGGATAGACCGGGGTGAGGTCGCCGAACTTGGGACGGTTGCGAATCTGCTCGGGGTCCAGACCGTTGACGGTCGTGATTTTGGCGAGGCCGGCGCGCTTGTCGCCGCCGCGCGAAGGACGCAGCGAGCCCTCGATGACGTCGCCCGTGCGCAGGCGCGCTGAGCGGATGAGGTAGGCGGGCACGAAGGCGTCGTCGTTGGACTTCATGTAGCCATGGGCGTGGATGATGCCGGAGCTGTCCGGGCGAATCTGCAGAATGCCCTTGATGTCGCGGAAGCCCTCTGCCTTCGCGGCGGTCGTGTAGATCTCCTCGACGAGCTCGGCTTTCTTCTTGCCGGTCGTCTCGATCTCGAACTCCTTGGCCTTCTCGCGCAGTTCGGCGACCTTCATGGCAGCGAGCTCCTCGCGCGAAAGCGTGGGCTCGGTGGGGGCGGCGTTGCGCTCCTTGTTGCGCTGTTTGCGATCGCGCTGACGGTTGCGACGGTCGTTGTTGCGCTCGTCCTTGCGATCGTTGCGCTCCTCGTTGCGCTTGTGCTGGCGACGGTTGGAACGAGTGCCGTCTTCGCCCTCAGCGGGGGCGGCACCATCGGTTGCGGCGGCGCCGGCATTGGCCGCAGCGGCGTCATTGGCCTCGGCGCCGGAATCAATCTGCGCTTCGGCATCAGTCTGCTGCTCGGACGCCTTGGCCTTAGCGGACTTCTTACGACCGCGCTTGGGCTTCTCGGACGCAGACTGTTCGACGTCTTGGGGCTCGGCAGCATCAGTCGATGCATCGGCGGTCGTCTCGGCGGAATCCTCGGACGCACCCTTCTTGGCAGCCTTGGCCTTGGACGTGCGCTTAGCAGCAGTACGATGGCTGCGACCAGGACGGACGTCGGCGGGCTCGGCATCGGCGGGAGCGGCCTCGGAAGTCGTAGCATCCTGAACGGGTGCATCGACAGCAGTTGCAGACTCGGCGGTCGCCGCAGCATCCCGAGCAGCTGCGGCTGCGGCTGCGGCCTTCTCTGCCTCGACGAAGGCCTTGGGCTTGCGACCGCGACGGTGCGGGCGCAAAGCCGGATCGACAACGGGAACTTCGCTGGCCTCGACAGACGCAGCGTGCTCAGCAGGCGATGCGCCCTCCCCTGCCGTGGAACGGACCGAAGCCTCAGTGAGCTCGGGGGTTACCTGTTCAGCAACCTGCTCGGCCTTAACAGCCGTGCGACGGCGTGTGCGCGTTGCCGGCTTCTCGGTCGGCAGGTCGGCGGCAGGGGTCTCGGTGGCGGCAGGGGTCTCGGGCACAGACGGAGCTGCAAGCTCGGTCAGAGCCGCGGCCTCGCGCTCGGCAGCACGACGGCGGGCGCGCACCACCTGAGCCTCGCTAATCTGCGCCAACGCACGTGCCTGCGCGACCTCATCGGAAATCGACGCCGAGGAGTCAGCTGCAACGGTGCGCTTGGCGCGCGTCGTGCGCGTGGTACGGCGCTTGGGCTTGGTGACCTCCTCGCCGTCAGCGGCAGGCTTGGCCGTGCGGCGCATGCGCTTGGGCTTTGCCGGAGCAGCCTCCTCACCAGTTGCAGGCACGGCCTTCTCAGCCGCTGAAGGCGTAGGCGTCGAAGCAGCCTTAGACGTCTCAGGAGCCGAGGCTTGCGCGGGCGCCGCGACCTGGTCCGACGCAACCGGTGCAGCGGGAGCGGCTTGCGTCGTCGTTATTTCGTTTTCTTGCTGTTGATCAGACACAGTGTTTGCTCAACTTTCTTTTCAAGCCCTGTGATCACATGCTCCCTGCATAAACCTTCAGGGCGGCTAAACAGTCTAGCTCCGTCAAATACCGACGGACATCATTGATCTGTATCGAGATATTTGCGTCATATACGCAGCGTTAGTGTAACACAACCGCCGCCACCTGCAACTTAGTCATTGGGGACGTTCTTAAACGACTAGTCAAAAGGGACACTCCTCCTCAAAAGCGCCTTGAGATGTCGCGCCAGAGGAGTGAAGCCGTGGCACCCGGAATAGCCGCGCCACGAATCGCGCCCATCTACTACGTTTGCCCCCGAGCCCCTGACCATACCCTTGTTTTTTCAAAAACAACGAGTCTGCTACCTGCGGTTTTAATATCGTACTTTTCGGCATGGTTCGGGATATGCGTCCAAACGTAGGAGATGAGCCCAATTCGTGGCGGACGGTATCCCGCCACACCTCCGCGAGACAAAAATGATCCATTTTCCTCCGTCCCCAAGGGACAATTTTCAAAACTACGCCGGATTACGCGGCCAGAATGCTGCAAGCCAACCATACCCTGCATTTTCAAGAAACAATAAGCCATCTACCTGCGGGTTTACTTTTGCTATTGGCACCATGGTCGCCAGTTAGCGATTCAGTCCCGTAAACCGGTATAGTTGCGATTTGGTAGCATTTCCCAGCAAACCAAATAGTCTCACCAAACGCAAAAAGCCCGACCTCCGCATGGAGATCGGGCTTATAGGGCTCAGCAAAGCCGAACCTACACGGTCAAATGATCCGTAGCTTACATCTGCTCGGGAGCGGAAACGCCAACGAGGGTGAGCACCAGGGCGAGCGTCACGCGGACGGCATCGCAAGCGGCCAGACGGGCGCGCGAAAGCTCGGGGTCGACGGGACGGCCCTCGCTCGGCAGCACCTGACAGGCAGCGTAGAAGCTGTGGAAGTCGCCGGCGAGTTCCTCGGCAAAGTGCGTCAGACGGAACGGGGCGCGGTCGCGAGCGCAGCTGGCGATGAGGTCGGTGAGCTCGTTGAGCTTACGCGAAAGGGCGAGCTCGGTCGGGTCGGTCAGCAGCGAGTAATCGACGTTCTCACCGATGGCCTTGGCGGCAACGGCCTTCATGCCCATCTCGTCAGCCTGCTCGGGCGTAACGTCAGCGGCACGGCGCAGGATGGAGCATACGCGGGCGTGAGCATACTGCACGTAATAGACCGGGTTGGAGTTGTCGCGCTTCTTAACGGCCTCAATATCGAAGTCGACCATCTGGTTGGAGCTCTTGGAGATGAGCGTGTAGCGAGCGGCATCGGAGCCGACCTCGTCGACGAGCTCCTGCAGGGTCACCATGGTGCCCTTACGCTTGGACATACGGACGGGCTTGCCGTTGCGCAGCAGGTTGACGAGCTGGCCCAGCAGAACCTCAAACTTGCCGGGGTAACCCAGAGCGTCGCAGACGCAGCGGACGCGCTCGATGTAGCCGTGGTGGTCGGCACCCCAGATGTCGATGACGTGGTCGACGCGCTGGAACTTATCCCAGTGATAGGCAACGTCGGAGGCGAAGTAGGTGTACTCGCCGTCGGACTTGATCAGGACGCGGTCCTTGTCATCGCCCAGGTCGGTGGAGCGGAACCACAGGGCGCCGTCCTTGGTGTAGAGGTAGCCCATCTTGTCGAGCTTCTCAAAAGCGCGGTCGACGGCGGAGGTGCCGGCGGTCTCGCCCTCGGTGTCCTTCACGTACAGCGAACGCTCGGAGTACCAACGATCGAAGTCGCAGTTGACGGCATGGCAGAGGTCGCGCATGTTGTCGACCATCTTTACGTAGCCGCGCTCGCGGAAGCTCTCCATGCGCTCCTGAGGATCGGCGTCGACCCACTTATCGCCGTCGGTGCGCCAGAACTCAGCAGCCTCGTCGATGATGTAGTCGCCGCCGTAGGAGTCCTTGCCCAGGGTCTCGGCAAAGTTGTCCTGATACGGATGGGTCTCGGGATGCTCGTCGTTCTCGTCGGCGACAAAGGCGTCGCGGTCGGCGATCAAGATCTTGTGAGCCTCGTCGATATCCACGCCCTGCTTGGCGATGATGTCGGCAAGCTGCATATAGCGCGTGCTGATGGAGTTGCCGAAGGTGTTCATCTGAGAGCCGTGGTCGTTGATGTAGAACTCACGCTGGATGTCGTAACCGGCGTGGTCCATGACGCGGCAGAGCGAGTCGCCCAGAGCGGCCCAGCGGCCGTGGCCGATGTGCATGGGGCCGACGGGGTTGGCAGAGACGAACTCGACCTGGGTCTTCAAGCCGCCACCGACGTTGGACTTAGCGAAGTCCATGCCCTTCTCGCGGGCCTCGCCAAAGATGGCATTCTTGACGGCGACGGAGAGGTAGAAGTTGATGAAGCCGGGGCCTGCGATCTCGACCTTCTCGATCGCGGGGTCCTCGGGCATATGGGCAACGACGGCCTCGGCGATCTTGCGCGGGGCACAGTGAGCCAGCTTGGCGGACTTCAGGGCCATGGTGGAGGTCCACTCGCCATGAGAAGTGTCAGCCGGTCGCTCGATGGCGCAATCGTCAAGTTCAAATGCGGAAAGGTCGCCGGCCTCCTGGGCCGCAGCAAGCGCAGCGCGTACCAGCTCTTCAATCTTCTCGGGCATAGGTCCTCCTTGTGTTAAAGCCCCCGAGCTCTTGGTCACTCGTAGGGCAAAAGCCAGAGTTTGTAGCACTCTATCACAAGCGGTAGCTACTGTCGCAGGGTAAAGCTAATAGATATTGCATATGCACAAAATTGACTACAGCTTGTATGGAGTCACTCAAAGATGCCAGTCTGCCTGCAAATTATGCACGCGTTGAAAATGCATAAAGGTGTGAATGAGCTGCGTCTTTTATCGAATACTCTTACCTATCAGAGTTGTGTGCTTTTCCTGCATAAAGTGAGGATTTGCGCACGTCAGCGTGTTATTCTAGACATACGTAAATTCGTATAAGTTGGAGGTAGCATGTTCTCAATCGGTCAACACGTCATTCATCCGGGTCAGGGAGTCTGCACCGTCGTCGGTTTTAGGGACGACACACCGCAGCCCATGCTGCTGCTCGAGACCAAGCAGGGACACGCGCAGACGATCCTCATGTACCCCGTGGCGCAGGCCGACCGTTTGCACGCCGCCATCTCTCAGCAAGATGCCGAGCACCTGCTGAGCCACTACGACGAGCTGGAGTGCGACACCTTTACCGAGCGCAACAGCTCACTTGAAGAGACGCACTTTAAGCAGCAGCTCAAGCTGGGTGCGCCCGAGACGGTCCGCGTGGCAAAGACCATGATGCACCGCATTCGCCAGGCCGAGGAAGCTGATAAAAAGCCCAGCTCCTACTACATGCGCGTACTCAAGGAAGCCAAGCGCCGCTCCATCGAGGAGTTCGCTGTGGCCTTGGGCGTCACCGAGGAGGACGCTGAAGCCCGCCTAGCCCAAGCTGCCCTCAACTAACCCAACCGCGCCAAAAACCACCACAAAGGGGACAGGCACCTTTGTGGTGGTTTTCTTGTTCTAGTAGTATTCATTCTCATCGATACCCACGAGCACAAGGAGTCTCTTATGGCAGAGCCGCTTACCGCCGGAATCACCCGCGACCGCGCGTTCGAACTGCTCAACGAGCACAACAAGGACCCGTTCCACATCACCCATGGCGAGACGGTCGAGGGCACTATGCGCTACTTTGCGCGCGAGTTCGACCCCGAGAACGAGGAGTTTTGGGGCATCGTCGGTCTGCTGCACGACCTGGATTGGGAGGAGCATGAGGACGACCCCATGAACCACACCATCTATGCTGCCGAGATTCTTAAGGGCGAAGGTGCGTCTCCCGAGCTCATTCGCGCCATCCAGACGCACACGTCGGACTTCAACACCTCGCTGCCCAAACCCGAGCTGCAGATGGAGAAGATCCTGTTTGCCTGCGATGAGCTCACCGGCCTGATCGGCGCCGCCGTCATCATGCGCCCGAGCAAGAGCGTTATGGACTTTACGACCAAGTCGCTCAAGAAGAAGTTCAAGGACAAGCGCTTTGCCGCCGGCTGCTCGCGCGACGTGATTTCGCAGGGCGCCGAGATGCTCGGCTGGGAGCTCCCCGAGCTCTTTGACCGCACCATCGCGGCCATGCAGTCCTTCGCGCCCGATCGCGATACCTTCCAGGCCTAACCGCCCGCGCCAGCTAAAACCGCCACAAAGGGGACAGGCACCTTTGTGGCGGTTTTTCTTGCGCGGTCGTTAGGGGCGGACCTGGCCGGTGCCTCGGAGCTTGAATTTGTAGGTAGTGAGGGCCTCGGCGGCAAAGGGGCCGCGGGCGTGGAGCTTTTGGGTCGAGATGCCGATCTCGGCGCCCAGGCCAAACTCGCCGCCGTCGGTGAAGCGCGTGCTGGCGTTGGCGTACACGGCCGAGGCATCGACCGCATCCAGGAAGCGCTCGCAAGCATCCGTGTCCTCGGCAACGATGGCCTCGGAGTGCATCGTGCCGTAGCGGTTGATGTGTGCGATGGCCTCGTCCTCGCTTGCCACGACCTTCACGCTCATCTCGAGCGCCAGGTACTCGCGACCCCAGTCCTCCTCAGTCGCGGCGACGTAGTCATCACCCTCGGCAAGCCCGGCATCGGCGCATGCGGCGCAGGTTGCCTCGTCGCCGTGAATGAGCACGCCGTGGTCGTGCAGCACGGCCACGACCGCGGGCAAAAACGCATCGGCCACAGCACGGTCGACCAGCAGCGACTCGGCGGCATTGCACACGCCTACGCGCTGGGTCTTGGCATTAACGATAATGTTGAGCGCCTTATCAAAGTCGGCGGATTCATGCACGTAGATGTGGCAGTTGCCCGTGCCCGTCTCGATCACCGGCACAAGCGACTCGCGCACGCAGCGCTGGATCAGGCCCGCACCGCCGCGCGGAATGAGCACATCGACGATGCCGCGAAGCTTCATGAGCTCGCCGGTGGCCTCGCGATCGGTGGACTCAATCATCGAGACGGCCTCGCGCGGGAAGCCCTTGGTCTCGAGCGCATCGGCCAGCAGCTCAGAAATCATGGCACACGAGTGATAGGCCAGCGAGCCGCCGCGCAGAATGCAGGCGTTGCCGGTGCGGATGCAGATGCCCGCGGCGTCGGCCGTCACGTTGGGGCGCGCCTCGTAAACCATGGCGACCAGGCCCAACGGCACGCTCACGCGGGTCAGGTCCACGCCGCTTGCGAGTATGCGGTGGTCGAGCACGCGGCCAACGGGATCAGGCAGCTCAGCGAGCTTTTCCAGGCCGGCGGCCATGCCCTCAACGCGCTCGGGCGTCAGCAGCAGGCGATCGAGCAGTCCGGCCGAGGTACCCGCATCGCGCGCGGCGGACATGTCGAGCTCGTTGGCGGCGACGATGGAGTCGACACCGTTGCGCAGTGCTGCGGCCATGGCGCGCACGGCCTCCTGGCGCTGCTCATCGCTCGCCGTGGCAAGTGAGGCCGACGCTGCCTTGGCGGCAACGGCAAGATCGTGGACATACGTGGCTATATCGACCGACATGGGCGGCCCTTTCTCCTAGAAGTTTGCAACCATGGTAGCCGATTTGCGCATGGCCTCGCCCGCGGCGGTAGAATTGGTCAACCCGAAACACCGCAACGAACGGAAGACTCACATGGCCCTCATCACTTCGTACCACGTCCCCGGCCTTTACGTCGAGGACCACAGCATCGACGTCCCCCTTGACTGGCGCGGCCTGGAGCCGATGCTCCTGGCCGTCGGCAGCACTATGCGCCGCGGCGCTATGCCGGCACCCATCGCCGGCGCGCCCGAGAGCATCAAGCTCTTCTACCGCGTGGTTTGCGCGCCCGACCGCATCAACGACGATCTGCCACTGCTCCTGTTTTTGCAGGGCGGCCCCGGCGGCGAGAGCCCGCGTCCGCTGTCGCCCACAAGCGACGGCTGGATCGAGGAGGCCGTCAAGCACTTCCGCGTGGTCCTTCCCGACCAGCGCGGCACCGGACGCAGTAGCTGCGTGGACGGACGCACGATCAAGGCACTGGGTGATCGCGCAACGGCCGCCGGCGCCGATACAGCACGCTCGCAGGCGGACTTCCTCAAGCGCCACCTCGCCAGCTCCATCGTGCGCGATTTTGAGTACCTGCGTCTAGTGGGCTTTGGCGGCAAGCCGTGGGTCACGCTCGGCCAGAGCTACGGCGGCTTTTTGACGCTGAGCTATCTGTCGCTCTTCCCCGAGGGCGTGGCGGCAAGCTTTACCTGCGGCGGCATTCCGCACGTGCCGGCGAGCGCCAGCGAGGTCTACGCGCACACCTTCCCACGCATGGCAGCCAAGACGCAGCAGTATTACGACCGCTACCCCGCCGACGTCGAGCGCGTGGCAGCCCTGGCCGATGCGCTTGAGGAGCAGAAGCCCGCGCTGCCCGACGGCTCGCCAATGACGGTGGAGCGCCTGCAGCTTATGGGCAGCGACTTTGGCATGAAGCCGAGCTTTGAGCGCATGCATTGGATTATCGATCACGCTTTTGTTGACGGCAACGGCACGCTGACCTGCGGCGCCTCGGTATCTGACAGCTTTTTGATGCGCGCCTTCGAGCGCACCAGCACGCGTACAAACCCGCTGTACTGGACACTGCAGGAGTTCATCTACGCCGACGGCGACACAATGCCCATTCGCTGGGCCGCGGCAGAGGAGAAGGCCCATCGCGCCGAGTTCGACACCCTCGCGCGCCCGCTCATGTTTACCGGCGAGGCCATGTTCCCGTGGATGTTCGAGCAGATGCCCGAGCTCAAGCCCTTCAAGCCCGCCATGGACCTGCTAATGGAAGACACCAGCTGGGACAAGATCTACGACCCGCAACGACTGGCGTGCAACGAGGTGCCCCTGCAGGCCGCGGTGTATTTCGACGACATGTACGTGGATTCGGGCCTGCAGCTTGATACGCTCAGCCGCGTGGGCAACTCGCATGCCTGGGTGACCAACGAGTTCGAGCACGACGGTCTGCACGGCAGCGAGGTGTTCAAGCACCTCTTCGACGAAGCCCTCAACCGAGGAGACCTGCGCCGGATCTTCTAGTAAAGGAGTGTCCCCACCTGCCGGCACATAAGGAACGTCCCCAAGTGCCGAGAACAGCAACATTGCAGGTAGAGGACGGAAAGCGAAAACGCCCCTAAGCGAGCAAGGTGACGTGAAAGAGGAGGGCATTGACCTTTTGGTCATGCCCGACGATTGAACGTCAGATTGCCGCTTAGGGGCGTTTGCAGCGTCAATTGGTTATGCAAATACGATCAAGTTATCCCTGTGTATCGCCGGCTTCTCGGCCAGGTCTGCCAGCAGGCGGTTGCTGGCGATCTGGTCCTGGCGGCGGCCGGCGGCAAGTTCCAGCACGTCCGAATCGGCCTCGGCGATACCGCGGGCGACGACCATACCGCTCGGATCGCACACATCGAGCACATCGCCCTCGGCAAACTGGCCATCGACCTCGCGAATACCCACCGCAAGCAAGGAAGAGCCACGGCTGACCAGCGCCTTCGCAGCACCATTATCGACCGTCACCGAGCCATGCGCCTTGTCGCCCAGTGCGATCCACAGCTTGCGGGGTGCGATGTCCAGACGCTCCGCCGGCGGATCGAACAGCGTGCCCACGCTCTCGCCGCGGGCGAGGCGCACGAGCGCATCGGGCTCCTCGCCCGAGCAAATCACGCTCTGAATGCCCGCGGTCATGAGAATGCGGCTCGCGCGAATCTTGGTGATCATGCCGCCCGTGCCCACCGAGGTCGAAGAATCGCCCGCCGAGGCGATAATCTTGGCATCGATCTTATGCACGACCGGGACGAACTCGGCCGTAGGGTCCTCGTGCGGATTGGCGGTATAGAGGCCATCGATGTCCGAGAGCGTCACGCACAGATCGGCAGAAACCAGGCAGCTCACAAGCGCCGCCAGCGTGTCGTTGTCGCCAAACTTGATCTCATCGACGGTAACGGTATCGTTCTCGTTGACGACCGGCACCACGCCAAGCTCCACGAGGCGCAGCAGGGCGTCGCGTGCATGCAGGTAGGACGTGCGGCGGGCCGTATCATGGCGCGTGAGCAGTACGAGCGAGGTGAGCAGGTCGCGCGCATGAAACTCCTCGTCGTAGGCCGACGAGATGATGCACTGACCGGCCGAGGCGCAGGCCTGTAAGCTCGGAAGGTCGCCGACCGGCTTGCGGTCGAAGCCCAGCACGGGATAGCCGCAGGCGATAGCGCCCGAGCTCACCACGACCAAGCGCCAGCCGAGCTTGCGCAGGGCCGCGGCCTGATCGGCCAGGCCACCGATAAACGCACGGTTGACCTTACCGTCGGCACCCACCACCGTGGACGAGCCGATCTTTACCACCATCGTTTTATAAGAAGTCGTCATACGTCAAACCAATCGAATGTTGAGCGAGCGAACGAACGGGTGAGCGAGAATATGATCCGTTTTCCTCCGTCCCCTTCGGATCATTTTGCCCAGGGGAAGGCGGATGCCGCGGCCATGTTCTTGCGCACGAGTTCGTCGCGCACCTGAGCCAGGCCCTGCTCCATGCCCACCACATAGGTCTGCGGGTACAGGAAGCGCTTGAAAGCTGCGTCCAGATGATCGAGCGCCCAAGCACAGCGCTCGCGCGCGTCCTGGATGCTCTCACGCGAAGCCACCGCACTGCCATCGCGCACGATCGGCACCAGCAGCTCGCGATACTCAAGTTCGGACACGTCGGTCACCAGGGCAGCATCATTCACGGCCACGAGAGTATTGCCGCGCGCGGAGCCCTCCCCCGCCAGATGGTCCTCGTCGTAGATCATGTCGCAGACCGGGCCGCCAAAGCCGTCGTAATAACGGCGCACGCGTTGCACACCCGGGATCGTGCGCTTGTAGGGCTGCTCGGAGAGCTTGACCACCGGCGTCCATGGATCTGCCTCGCTCGCACGGCGGGCGGAAAGCTTGTACACGCCGCCCAGCGCCGGCTGGTCATAGCAGGTCGCAAGCTTGGTACCCACGCCAAAGCTGTCGATGGGCGCGCCCTGGTCGAGCAGCGACTGAATCGTGTACTCATCCAGATCGTTGGAAACCGAGATCCCCACATAGGGCAGGCCCTCGGCATCAAAACGACCGCGAACATACTTGGAGAGCTTGGCGAGGTCGCCGGAGTCAATGCGAATGGCCGACAGGCGCTCGCCCACCGCTTCCATCTCCTTGGCAACCGTAATGGCATGTTCGCAGCCCTCGCGCACGTCATAGGTGTCGATGAGCAGCGTGCAGTTCTTGGGGCTCGACTTGGCAAAGGCACGGAAGGCCTCGAGCTCGGAATCGAAGCTCATCACCCAGCTGTGAGCATGCGTGCCAAAGACGGGAATACCGTAGCGGCGGCCGGCGAGCACATTGGACGTAGAGGAGCAGCCGGCAACGTAGCTCGCGCGCGCAACGGCCAGGCCGCCATCGGGACCCTGGGCTCGGCGCAGGCCAAACTCCGCCACGGGGCGACCGTCGGCGGCGAGCACCACGCGCGCCGTCTTGGTGGCGACAAGCGTCTGGAACCCGACGATGTTGAGCAGCGCCGTCTCGAGCAGCTGGCACTCCAGCGCGGGGCCGGTGACGCGTACCATGGGCTCGCGCGGAAAGACGAGCTCGCCCTCGGGCACGGCGTCGATGTTTACATGCGCACGAAAATCGCGCAGGTAGTCGAGGAATCCAGGCTTGAACATCGCGCCGCCGGCAGGGGCCTGGAGCGAGGCGAGGTAGTCGATGTCCTCGGGCGTAAAGCGCAGATTCTCGACCAGCTCGGGCAGTTCGGCGGTGCCGCACATGACGGCATAGGCGCTGCCAAAAGGATGGTCGCGGTAAAACGCGGTAAAACAACCCTGCTCATTGGCCTTGCCGCTCTCCCACAGGCCCTGGGCCATAGTGAGCTCGTACAGATCGGTGAGCATTGCGATGTCGGTGGGATGAGAGATGTCGGTCAAAGCCATGGGGCGACCTTTCGGATGTGTGGTGCAGAATTTGAGGGTTGGACGAGAGCAGAGCATGCGGACGTGACGCCCGATGCAAATCGGTTAGAACAGTCCCATGCTGGTCAGGATCGTGTAGCCCATAAAGATGACAAACGCGATGAGGGCAAGGACAATGATGATTTTTTGAGCCGGCGCCATGCCAGGGATCTCGTTCTCGCTCGTAGGCTCCTTGGAGGTAACCATGCGCTGGGCAAAGGTCATCTCGTCACGGCTCGGCTTGGGCTCGACGGACTTGGGACGAGCGGCCTTTTTAGGCTGAGGTTTGGGCGCGGCAGGTGCAGGCTTCGCGGCAGCGGGCTTGGGTGCGGGCGCGGGCGCCGGCGCGGATGCGGCATTCGCGGCGACCTCCTCGGCCTTCGCACGCTCGGCACGCAGGGCAGCCAGCTCCTCACGCTCGCGACGGGCCTCTTCCCGAGCCTCGCGGCGGGCCTTCTCGGCGCGGAGCTCTTCCAACTCGGCGCGCTCCTCGTCGGACAATGGTTGGGACTCAAGCTCGGCCATGGTACAGCCCTTTCTTTCAAAAAAAGCCGCCGACACAATGTCAGCGGCTTATCAAATCCAAGGGTGGAGACGAAGGGAGTCGAACCCTCGGCCTCTGCCATGCGACGGCAGCGCTCTCCCAACTGAGCTACGTCCCCAGGACAAGTCGATATTTTACCTACGGCTCGCCAACTGTCAACGCCCAATAACCAGTCTTTTTGGAGCGCGGCTATTTTGGCAACTTTTCGAACAGGCGATCCTCTCGATGATTTTTTAATCCCCGTCCCAGAAAAATCATCGGCGAACGCACTACTTTGCGCTGGTGAGGACGCCGGTGGTGTCGAACGCTGGGGTAAAGCTCTCGTCTACCGCGCCGCCCTCTTGCCAGAACATCGTCGTAAAGCCCAAGTCGTCGGCATGGTCGAGCACCTGCTCGTACTCCTCACGCGTCACGGCGCGTGCCAGGTCGCCGCCCTGCTCGCGCATGAGCGCATTGGGCGTGTACTGGTTCATGACCGAGATTGGCACATCGCCCACCGTCTGCCACACTAGGTCCAGTACGCGACACGAATCGTCCGCATGCCCCGGAAGCACCAGGTGGCGCACGATCATACCGCGCTTCATAAGCCCGTCCTCGTCCACCAACTCTCCCCCGCGGCGCTCGATTTCGCGCGCCATCTGGGCCAGGCCCGACACGGCCACACGCGGGTAATCCTTTATATGAGAGAGCGACTGCGCAAGCCCGGCATCGGCATATTTAAAGTCGGTAA
>CABUXM010000007.1 GCA_902495545.1 uncultured Collinsella sp.
GCGGCGAGCGCCTCCTCGACCTGCGTCATAAACGTTTGCTTGCCGCATCCGATTGCATCGCGCAGCAGGCGATACAGATAGATGTGGTTGCCCAGCGATAGCGTGGGCGTAACTATTGTCTTGCTCATGGCAAATCTCCTCTTTACACATGTAAAGCATCTTACCATCGCATAGCGTTCGCCATGGCGGCGCCCAAGGCAAACGGGCGCGAACCGCTTTCGATTCGCGCCCGTTGTACAGGTCGGTTATCTATGAGAGGCAAATGTGCTTAGTTGCCCGATGCCGTGCCTTGGCTCGAGTTGTCAGATGCCGTGCCGGACGCGGTTCCACTCGAGCTGTTGGTGTTGCTACTGTCTGCTGCGCCCGTTCCCGACGTGGTGTCGCTCGTCTGGCCTCCCGTGTTCGGCTGTGAACCGTCAGTCGTTTGGCTTGAGCCGGTCGTGCCGGACGGCGTGCCACTGTTGGCCGTAGAGGAATCGGTGCCCTGCGATTGGTTTTGGGTGTTCGAGGACGAATCGGTAGAGGTAGAACTGTCTTGCGTGCCGTTCGCCTGTGCCTGTTGATCTTGCGACTGGGTGTTGCCATTTGCATCGCTCTCGGTCGTGCGCGACGAAAGGATTGGCTCGGGGCGCTCACCCAGACCCTCACCGGCGGTGGTGATAAGGATGGCGCCGGCGCAGGCGATGACCGCGACGATGGCGATGGCGATCGAGAAGACGATGACCTTCTTTTGCGTCTGGCTGCGCTCTGCCGCTGCCTTGGCGCGCAGGCTGTTGGGGGCGACGCGCGCCGTGGTCGCACGCCCCGCAACCTGGCGCATCTCCTGCGTAGTCGCGGCGCCGCCCAGGTGCTCCTCGGCATTAAGCTCAACGGGCTCATAGGCGCCGGTGGGGTAGTCGACGTCGGCGTGCGTACCTTTGAGGGCTTTGGCGCTGGCAGAGATAAAGTGGCGGTAGACCTGCGAGGACACAACGGTGATGACCGAGCTCACGGCGGCGCCAATTACTGAACCAGCGATACCAATCTTGGAAGCAAGCGCGACGCTTGTGGCGGCGGCTGCGGCGCCAGCGATGATCTGAGGAATGGAAATGTCATCGAACAGGCCCTTTTTGGGCGCGATGGCCATGGTCTGTCCGATGGAATGGTTTTCGTGAACGCCGTTGTTGAGCGCGGCCGGTGTCATGACGCGCGTGCGCGGCGCGTCGGTGTACTTGGTTGTCATACGGGGTCCTCCCGGTGTAAATCTGCTTCGTTTCATGCAGCCATCAGGGTACCCACCAGATGTGAATCGTACGTGACATTTAACAGATACCATCAACTCATCAATAGCTCACCAAGTTGGTGGGATGCGGTTCCACCCGGTGGTTGAACTACAATAGGGCTTGCTAATTGTGTTGAATAGCGTCTACGCACGGGAGCATTCTTATGAATCTTCACCTTTCTCAGTCTGATGGCTTTTTGCGTGTGGCGGCGGCGTCGCCGCGGATTCGCGTGGCCGATGTCGAGGGCAATGCCGAGGTTGCGCTGGCGGCTGTTCGCGAGGCTACCGAGCGCGGCGTTCGCGCGCTGGTGCTGCCCGAGCTTAACTTGTGCGGCTATACCGCGGCCGACCTGTTCCATAACCGCACGCTGCTGCATGCCTGCGAGACCGCACTGGCACATATTCTCGATGAAACTCGCGAGCTGCCGATTGTCTTTACCATTGGTCTTCCCGTTGCAGTTGCCGAGAATATCTACAACTGCGCCGCCGTGTGCTGTGCGGGTGAGCTTTTGGGTCTTACGGCCAAGAAGTATTTGCCCAACTATGGCGAGTTCTACGAGCGCCGCTGGTTTGCTCCGGCGCCCGCAGATCCCGTGTGGGTCGAGTTTGCCGGTCAGGGTCCGGTTCCGCTGGGTTCGGGGCTTGTCTACCGCTGCTGTGATGAGGGTGCCGAGGATATGGTGCTGGGCGTTGAAGTCTGCGAGGACCTGTGGGTGCCGGCGCCCCCTTCGACCGAGATGGCGCTTGCCGGTGCGACGGTGATCCTCAATCCGTCGGCTTCGGACGAGATTATCGGTAAGGCGGATTACCGCCGCAGCCTCATTTCGAACCAGAGTGCGCGCCTGTACTGCGCCTATGCCTACGCGGACGCGAGCGAGGGCGAGTCCACGACCGACATGGTCTTTGCGGGCGAGAACCTCGTCTACGAAAACGGCTCCAAGCTCGCCGCGACCAAACTGCTTACCTGCGATATGGCCATCGCCGACGTTGACCTTGACCGCCTGGTTGCCGAACGCCGTCGCTCGACGACGTGGACGCGCGCGGACGATGCGCCGGAGGCCACGACCGTTGAGTTTTCGTTTGAGGGCGTGCTGGCAAAAGAGTCTGTCCTGCGCGATGCGCTCGACATCGACCGAGTCTTCCCCCGCGCGCCCTTTGTGCCGGCCGACCATGGTGACCTGGCCGAGCGTTGCGAGACCATCCTCGACCTGCAGACCGCCGGCCTCAAGACCCGCCTTGCTCATACGGGTACCAAGGCTGCAGTCATCGGTCTTTCGGGCGGCCTGGACTCCACGCTGGCACTGCTTGTGACCGTGCGTGCCTTCGATGCGCTGGGGCTGCCGCGCACCGGTATCACAGCCGTGTCCATGCCTGGCTTTGGCACGACGCATCGCACCAAGTCGAATGCCGAGTCGCTCGCTCGCGACCTTGGTGTGAGCTTCCGCGAGGTTTCGATTCACGCGGCTGTGGAGCAGCACTTCAAGGACATTGAGCACGATCCGACCGTGCAGGACGTGACCTACGAGAACAGCCAGGCCCGCGAGCGTACGCAGATTCTGATGGATCTGGCCAACCAGGCTGGCGGTTTTGTCATCGGCACGGGCGACCTGTCGGAGCTGGCGCTCGGCTGGGCTACCTATAACGGTGACCACATGAGCATGTACGCCGTCAACGCGAGTGTGCCCAAGACGCTTGTGCGCCATCTGGTGCGCTATGCCGCCGATGTGTTTGGCGGGCGCATTGCCGAGGTCTTGCTCGATATCCTCGATACGCCGGTGTCCCCCGAGCTTCTGCCGCCCACGGGCGACGGCGAGATTGCGCAGAAGACCGAGGATTTGGTGGGCCCGTATGAGCTTCACGACTACTTCCTCTACTACCTGCTGCGTTTTGGCTTTGAGCCGGGCAAGATCTACCGCATGGCGCTCAAGAGCTTCGAGGGCGTCTACGACGCCAAGACCGTCCACACGTGGCTACGTACGTTCTACCGTCGCTTCTTTGCCCAGCAGTTTAAGCGCAGCTGCCTGCCCGATGGTCCCAAGGTGGGTTCGGTGACGCTCAGCCCGCGCGGCGATTGGCGTATGCCGAGTGACGCTAGCTCGCGTCTGTGGCTTGCGCAGATCGACGCGCTCAATCCAGTTGACTAAGGTTGGCTAAATTGAACCAATACGGGGGTTGCAAGCGTTACACTTTTGCAATCTGATGGCCCGTATCGCGCGGCGCTCTTGTCGGAGCGCCGCGTTTTTTATATCGAAAGGTGGCACCATGCAGGCATCGCAGCGTCTCGACCGCTTTGGCGCAGAGGTCTTCGCCTCGCTCAACAACAAGCTTCTCGCGCTGAAGGCTCAGGGCAAGACCATTTATAACATGAGCGTGGGCACGCCCGACTTTAAGCCGTACGACCATGTGGTCGAGGCGCTCACGCAGGCAGCCCAAGATCCCGAGATGTGGAAGTATGCCCTGCGCGACCTGCCCGAACTCAAGCAAGCCGTGTGCGATTACTATGAGCGTCGCTTTGGCGTTTCGGGCATTACGCCGTCTATGGTGCAGTCGTGCAACGGCACGCAGGAGGGCGTGGGCCATTTGGGTCTGGCCCTGCTCGATCCGGGCGACACCATTCTGGTTCCCGATCCGTGCTATCCGGTCTTTGAGGCGGGTGCCAAGATCGCCGATGCCAAGCTCGAATACTATCCGCTGGTCGCCGAGCATAATTACCTGCCCTATGTGGCGGGTATCGATCCCGAGGTGGCCGATCGTGCCAAGTATATGATCGTGTCGCTGCCCGCGAACCCGGTCGGCTCGGTGGGTACGCCCGAGGTCTACGAGGAGATTATCGCCTTTGCCCGCGAGCATGATCTGTTGATCGTTCATGACAACGCGTACTCCGACATCGTGTTCGACGGCGAGCCGGGCGGCAGCTTCTTGCAGTATCCCGGCGCGCTCGAGGTGGGCGTGGAGTTCTTCTCGCTTTCCAAGTCGTTTAACGTCACCGGTGCGCGTATCGGCTTTTTGGTCGGTCGCGAGGATGTGGTCTCTGCCTTTGCCAAGCTGCGCGGCCAGATCGACTTTGGCATGTTCTTCCCGATCCAGAAGGCTGCCATCGCCTGCCTGAACGGTCCGCGCGATGAGGTCGAGGCGCAGCGTCTGAAGTACCAGGAGCGCCGCGATGCCCTGTGCGACGGTCTTGAGGGCCTGGGCTGGGAGCGTCCCAACGCGCATGGCTCTATGTTTGTGTGGGCCAAGCTTCCCGGTGGCCGCGCCGATTCCATGGCGTTTTGCGAGGAGCTCATGGAGAAGGCCGGCGTTGTGGTGACGCCGGGCGCGAGCTTTGGTCCTTCGGGCGAGGGGCACGTGCGCATGGCGCTGGTCCTGCCGCCCGATCAGATTGCTTTGGCTGTCGAGGCCATTCGCGAGGCGGGCCTGTATTAGAAAGCTATTTCGCCTCGTCAATAGCTCGAAACCGATTTCGTGCAGTTATTTTACGAATCCTGCAAACAATTTCGGTAAACGGTCGATTTTTGGCTGCGAATAGGAGCATAATCAAAGTCCCGATTGGATGTATTGGGATTACGGCAAGCCGCTCGGGTCGTTCCCGGGCGGCTTGTTTGTGGAGTGAGATGGGAGTTTCTTATGGTTAACGAGAAGAAGGTCGCTATTGTCGGCTGCGGTTTCGTCGGTTCGTCTTCGGCGTTCGCGCTGATGCAGAGCGGTCTGTTCTCCGAGATGGTCCTCATCGACGTGGACAAGAACCGCGCCGAGGGTGAGGCTCTGGATATCGCGCACGGCATGACGTTTGCCGAGCCGATGAAGATCTACGCCGGCGATTATTCCGATGTCGCCGACGCCGCCATGATCGTCGTCACTGCTGGCGCTGCCCAGAAGCCCGGTGAGACCCGCCTGGACCTGGTCAACAAGAACGTCAGCATCTTTAAGTCCATTATCCCCGAGATTAAGAAGTCCAGCTTCGATGGCATTCTGCTCATCGTCTCCAACCCGGTCGATGTTCTGACCTATGCCGCCATCAAGATGTCCGGCCTGCCCGAGGGCCATGTCATCGGCTCCGGCACCGTGCTCGACACCGGCCGCCTGCAGCAGATGCTTGGTGCCCACGTCGAGGTTGACCCGCGCGATGTCCAGGCCTATGTCATGGGCGAGCACGGTGACTCCGAGTTTGTCGCTTGGTCCAGCGCTCAGGTTGCCGGCGTGCCGCTGAACACCTTCTGCGAGCTTCACGGCCACCTGGAGCATGAGGCTGCCGAGAAGCGCATCGCCGAGGACGTCAAGAACTCCGCCTACACCATCATCGAGAAGAAGCACGCCACCTACTACGGCGTCGCCATGGCCGTCAAGCGCATCTGCACCGCTGTCATGCGCGATGAGCAGACCGTTCTGCCCGTTTCCTCGCTCATGGTGGGCGAGTATGGCCTGTCCGATCTGGCTATCTCCATGCCGACGGTCGTTGGCCGTGACGGCGTCGTCTGCCGCGTTCCCGTGCCGTTGAACGATGATGAGCAGCATGAGCTCACCGCCTCCGCCAAGGCCCTCAAGGACATCATCGACAGCGTCGACTTCTCCTGCTAAACCAAGCTTTTTTGGGCAACAGGCTACAATGAAAGGCGTTCGGGCCACACGGTCCGGGCGCCTTTTTGGTGCGAGGGGGTCAGGTTACTTTGCACCACCCCAATGCACCATAGTTGATGGGAGGGCCATGTCGGATTCGCCTAATTTTTTGACCTATGCCCAGACGGCGTTTGATCCGTTTGAGGAACGGCCGTTCTGCGCGGTGGATAGCCTGGTCTTTGCGTGGTTGTCCTATTTGCGTTTGCCGGGTGATATGGCGGAGCTGATGAACTGGCAGGGCCTAGACGTACGCGAGCTGCTGCGCGCCGAGTGCTACCAAGACATGATTGGCGACCTGTGGGATCCGGAGGGGAGCCGTGCCCTGTTGGAGGCTGTGGCAGCAAGCCCTCGCTACCGTGGCGTTCGTGTTTGCGGCTATCGTAGCGTGAGTGATGCCGAGACAACAGAGCAGTTTGCAGCCATGGCGTTCCGGTTTCCGGCGGGGTTTAGTTATCTTTCCTTCCGGGGGACCGACAGCACGATTGTGGGCTGGAAAGAGGACTTTAACATGGCGTTCCGGTGTCCTGTGCCGGCCCAGGAATCCGCGGCGCGTTATGTGGACGAGGCGGCGGATGCGATCGACGGGCCGCTTTTGTGCGGAGGTCATTCCAAGGGTGGAAACCTTGCGGTGTACGGTGCGGCGATGTGCTCCGATGTCGCTCGTGAGCGAATTGAACGGGCATATTCCCATGATGGTCCGGGCTTCGTCGAGGAGTTTCTGAACGGCGACGCTTTTGCCGATCTTTCCGGTCGAATCGACAAGACGCTACCTCGGTCGTCGATCTTTGGCATGATGTTCGAGACACAAGAGGACTATGCCATCGTTGAGAGCACCGAGTTCAGCCTGCTGCAGCACAATCCCTTTAGCTGGGTGGTTGATGGTCGCGACTTCGTGTACTGTGAGCGCCTGTCCGCCGGTGCTCGATATGTTGATGGCTCCATTCGCGAGATGCTGCTTGCAGTGTCGCCTGGCGAGCGCGAGCGTTTTGTAGATGCGTTGTTCTCCGTGTTTGAGGCAACGGGTGCTGAGCGGTTTGCGGATATCGCTGGGAATCTGCGCGAGAGCCTGCCCGTGATGCTCCAGGCTGCGCAAGGCTTTGACAAGGATACGCGACGCTTTGTCTCGCAGACCATCGCGGCAATCCTAAAATGTGCGCTTCTGCCCAAACGTCCCCAGATCGACATGCCCGCTGCCGGCAAGAGCTTGGCAGAACAGCTCGAGGCTTGGCAGTCCGAGCTCCTGCGCTAGCCATTGGTGCAAAGCAACCTGTCCCCGATGCACCAATCTTCGATACGCTTGGGGCAGGCTCGACCGCTATACTGGTTCGTGCTCAATTCGATCTAGAACGGAATGCCGTATATGAAAATCAATCACGCAATCCTGCATATCCTGGACTTTGACTCGGCCGTCAACGTTATGAGCCAGCGCGAGCTCGATATCGAAAGCCGTACCGTGCGCAATTTTGTAACCACGCATCTGCGCCGCGCACGCACCTCGGCCGACAATAAACGCGCCACGTTTGCCGAGAACTCCGCATTCGGCGGCGAGCTCAAGGGCTATTTCTTTGGCGAGCGCGAGTTCGTGGACCTGTCGCAGCAGATTGCGGAGTTTATCTCCTCCGAGCTCACCAAAGCCGAGAAAGCCGAGTCTACCGATGTGCTCGTGGCTGATTTTGACGACGATGAGGATGCCCGCTGGTTTGCCGTGATGCTGCTGGGCTCCAAGCAGGCTTTTATGCACGAGGTGGGCCGCGAGGAGGGGGAGGTACGCAACGACATCGCGCGCCACTACGCTATTCTGCCAAACCCCTCGCAAAAGGTGCCAAGCTATGCCATCGTGCGCGCGAGCACCATGGAGATCGGCTACGTGGACAAGAAGCGCAAGATTGCCGGCGAGGATCGTATGCTTATCCCCGATGGCCTGCTGCAGTGCGACACGGGCGTATCGGGTAAGGAGGTCATCGACACCGTGACGCGTGTGGTCGAGGAAGTCGCCGAGGAGCACGGTGCCAACACGGCTGTAGCGCTCGCTAAGGTTAAGGCTGCCGTTGCCGAGAAAGTTGAGGATGACGAGGAACTGCCCCCTTGGGATATCGTCGACGAGGTCTTTGAGGACGAACCGGTTATCAAGGAGAGCGTGCGCGCGGCACTGACCGAGGAGAAGGTGCCTGAGCGCGTTCCCGTGGAGCGCAAGCAAGTCGAACGCGCGGCGGTGCGCAATCATAAGATCCGTACCGACACGGGTATCGAGATCAGCTTCCCGGCCGAGATGGGTTCGAATTCCGAGTACATTGAGTTCGTCAATGAGCCCAACGGCCTCATCTCCATCGAACTCAAGAATATCGGCAGCATCGAGAATCGATAAGTTGCGTTACGTCTACAGCGAGAAAGCAAAGGCCGAAGCTCTTTGGGGCTTCGGCCTTCTTGTTTGGGGATGAATTGCCCCGCAGGTTGAGCATAAGTCAGCGAAAATGCGGTTTGGTAAAACCGCGTAACTTCTACAGCTGGCGCAGGCCCTCTTCCAGGCCGGTCTTGCTGTCGGTCTTCTCGTCGCGCATCTTGATGACGCGGGCGGGGACACCGGCCACGACCGCACCGGCGGGGACGTCCTCGACGCACACGGCGCCGGCGGCAACGACAGCGCCCTTGCCTACGTGCACGCCCTCCAGAACCACGGCGTTGGCGCCGATCATGACATCGTCCTCGATGATGACGGGCGTGGCGCTGGCGGGCTCCACAACGCCTGCCAGCACGGTGCCGGCGCCGATGTGGCAGTTCTTGCCCACGGTGGCGCGGCCGCCCAGCACGGCGCCCATATCAATCATGGAACCCTCACCAATGACGGAGCCGATGTTGATGATGGCGCCCATCATGATGACGGCACGGTCGCCGATCTCGACGCGGTCGCGGATGATCGCGCCCGGCTCGATGCGGGCGTTGATGCCCTTAAGGTCGAGCATGGGCACGGCGGAGTTGCGGCAATCGTTTTCAACGTCGTAGTAATCGATGGAATCGGCATTGGCATCGAGGATGGCCTTAAGCTCATCCCAGTCGCCAAAGACGGTCTTGCCACGACGACCGCCGTAGACATGTGCTTTGCCCCAGGCAACCTTCATGCCCGGCTTCTCGCGCACGTACAGCTTGACGGGCGTCTTTTTGGGCGCGGTGGCGATGTAGTTGATAATCTCCTGTGCATCCATCTCGGCTGCGTTGCTCATTTGCTATCTCTCCTTTGGGTGGATTCGGTTGATACCTGGTTAGGCAAACATGACCTTGTCGAACGTATAGAAGCCGGGTTCGCGGGTGACGAGCTTCTGGGCGGCGGCCAGGGCGCCGTTGACGAAGATCTGGCGGCTTGTGGCGCGGTGGGTGAGCGTGACCTCCTCGTCCTGGCCAAAGAAGCTCACCTCGTGCACGCCGGCGACGGTGCCGCCGCGCAGCGAGTGCATACCAATTTCCTTGGGATCGCGTGCTCCGCACATGCCCTCGCGGCCATAGACGGGGTGGTAGCCTGCCTCGGGCTCGGCTTCGACGACGGCGTCGAGCAACAACTTGGCGGTGCCGCTGGGGGCGTCGACCTTTTGGTTGTGGTGCGTCTCGACGATCTCGCAGTCAAAGCCGGGCAGCTCACGCGTGGCCTGAGCCACTAGATGACGCAGGGCTGCGATGCCGATGGAGTAATTGCCGGAGTGCATGACGCGGGCGTTCTGGCCCAGCTCGCGCAGGCGGTCCATCTGCTCGGGTGTGTAGCCTGTAGTGCCCGAGACTAACGCCGCGCCCGTGCGCTCGACATAGGCGACGACAGCATCGAAGGTCGCAACGTTCGAGAAGTCGATAATCACATCGGCAGCCGGTGCGTTCTCGAGCTCGCTCAAATCGAAGCCAATCTGGGCCACGATACCAAAAACGGGCTGCCCGGCGGTATCGACAATGCTTTCGGCGGTGGTGCGGATGAGCGAGCCCATGCGGCCCGTTCCCATAATGACGGTCTTAATCAAGCAGACCAGCTCCCTTCAGAGCATCGGTAAGTGCGGCTCGCGTGTCGTCTGCCATGGGGCACAGCGGCATACGGTAGTTTGCCTCGATCATGCCCATCTGGGCGAGCGCTTCCTTGACGGGGATGGGGTTGACCTCGCTAAAGAGGGCGTTGATGAGCGGCTGGCCGGCAATCTGGATATCGCGGGCGCGCGCTACGTCGCCGTCCAGATAAGCGCGGCACATGTCGTGTACAAGCTGCGGCTGCACGTCGGCCCACACGCTGATGGTGCCCGAAGCGCCCAGGCTCATGAGCGGCACGGTAAGCGCGTCCTCGCCCGAGTACATGCGGAAGTCATCGGACAGCAGGTGGGCGATCTTGGCCGCGTAGGCGACGTTGCCCGAGGCCTCCTTGATGCCCATGATGTTGGGGTGCGCGGCTAGGCGCTCTACGTTGCGCTCGCTGATACCGCAGCCGCAGCGGCCGGGGATGTTGTACAGGATGCAGGGGATGTCAACGGCATCGGCGACGGTCTTAAAGTGCTGATAGATACCCTCTTCGTTGGACTTGTTGTAGTAGGGGGTAATGAGCAGCAGTCCGTCGGCTCCCAAGCCCTGGTAAGTAAGCGACTTGGTGAGCATGGTCTGCGTGGAGTTGGAGCCCGAGCCTGCAATGACGGGGACGCGTCCTGCAACATGCTTGACCACGGCGGCGACGACGGAGTTGTCCTCGTCATCGGTCATCGTGGCACTCTCGCCGGTGGTGCCCAGGGTGAGAATGGCGTCGGTGCCATTTTGCAAGTGGAAATCGATAAGGCGCTCGAGCGCGTCAAAGTCGACACTGCCGTCCTTTTTAAACGGCGTAACGAGGGCGACGATTGAGCCCTCGAGATTGCGGATGTCCATGTTCTTCTCCTTCGCCTCCGCGATCTGGATGCGTTTGTTCCATTGAGCTGCGACTGCCAGACGCTCGTCTTCGGCGCGACGGCGGGCACTTTCGGTGCGCGACTTGGCCAGCAGCTCTCGGCCGCACGGCAGCACGTCGAGCGTGGCAAAGTAATCGCCCGGGCGCTCGGCGCGGCGGATGAGGTCGGCCGCGCCATCGGGGCGCAGCAGGACCTCGGCCGAGCGCAGCCGTCCGTTGTAGTTGTAGCCCATGGAGTAGCCATGCGCACCGGTATCGTGGATTACAAGCAGGTCACCCATGTCGATATGCGGCAGCTTGCGATCGATAGCAAACTTGTCGTTGTTCTCGCATAGGTTGCCCGTGATGTCATACGTGTTCGTGACCGGTGCTGTGGTCTTGTCAGGGCCACCCGGCTGTCCCATCACCGTAATGTGGTGGTAGGCACCATACATAGCGGGACGAATGAGGTCGACGGCGCTTGCGTCCACGCCGATATAGTCCTTGTAGATCTGCTTCTCGTGGATGGCCTTGGTGACCAGGCAGCCGTAGGGGCCCATCATAAAGCGACCCATCTCGGTGTAGATCGCCACATCGCTCATGCCGGCGGGGACCAGAATCTCGTCGTAGGCTGCGTGTACGCCCTCGCCGATGGCGTGGATGTCGTTAGCCTGCTGCTCGGGTAGGTAGGGGATACCCACACCGCCGGACAGATTGATAAAGGCGACACGTGCGCCTGTCTCGCGCTCCAGGCGCACGGCAAGCTCAAAGAGGATGCGCGCAAGCTTGGGGTAGTAGTCGTTGGTGACGGTGTTGCTGGCAAGGAAGGCATGGATGCCAAAATTCTCGGCGCCCTTGGCCTTGAGCATGCGGAAGGCCTCGAAGAGCTGCTCGGTGGTCATACCGTACTTGGAGTCGCCGGGGTTGTCCATGATGCCGTTGGAGAGCTGGAACAGGCCGCCCGGATTAAAGCGGCAGCTTACCGTCTTGGGGATGGGGCCCGCGACGCGCTCAAAGAACTCGATATGGCTGATGTCGTCAAAGTTGACGATGGCGCCCAGTTTATCCGCAAGGGCAAAATCCGCCGCCGGCGTGTCGTTGGACGAGAACATGATGTCGTGGCCGGTGATACCCAGCGAGCGGGCAATCATGAGCTCGGTATAGCTCGAACAATCGCAGCCGCAGCCGTATTCGTTGAGGATGGATATGAGTGCCGGGTTAGGGTTGGCCTTGACGGCAAAGTACTCCTTAAAGCCCGGATTCCACGCAAAGGCGTCGCGCACCTCTTGCATGTTGCGGCGGATGCCCGCCTCGTCGTATAGATGAAACGGCGTGGGGAACTGCTCGACGATATGCTCGAGTGTCTCCTTGTCCACAAACGGCTGCTTGGCCGCATATGCCTCGTTGGGGGTCAATGCCATGTCCCGTAAACCTCGCTATCCAGACGGCGCCATCTGCGCATCGAATCCGCATAGCGTGGACCCAATGTCCGGATAGCGCTCCCGCATTGCTGCAGACAGTCCTGTGGGTGTTTCCCACAGGCCCACCAGGTTGTTCGTGCCCGAAAAACCCAGTTCGGCGGGTTTCGCCTCCCCACGGGGTCAAAGCCTGCCGGCTCGCCCGCGGCTCTTCGTGCCCGCGCCTCTATCAAGTGGTAAAGACCCTACCACGTTGCACTTTACCAAACAAGAGTATTCGTATATAACGTTTAAAAAATGCAGGGATATGCTGGAAATAAGGGTGCGGCAATCTTGCGGCACAATAAGATGGCAACTGGTGCGCACCTATGAAAGGAACCTTTATGACCGAGCTCCAAGAACTCCGCCGCTATCGGCGCGACTTGCACAGGATCCCGGAGCTCGACTTCGATCTTCCGCAGACTATCGCCTATATCGAGGGCGTGTTGGCGCCGCTCGCCTGCGAGGTGACCCATCCGTGTCCCAGCTGCGTCTGCGCTTTCTTCGATGCCGGTACGGGCGCCGCACGTGCTACGGCGATTCGCGCCGACATGGACGCCCTACCCATTGCGGAGTCGACGGGAGCTGGTTTTGCCTCGACCCATCCCGGCAAAATGCACGCGTGCGGACACGATGGACACATGGCCATGGCACTTGCGGCGGCAACCTTCGTTGATCGCACGATTCGTGAGCAGCCGGGCGCCATTAAACGCAACGTGCTCTTTGTGTTCCAGCCTGCCGAGGAGACGACCGGTGGCGCCAAGACAGTGTGCGAGAGCGGCGTGTTCGAGCGCTATGGTGCCGACCGCATCTTCGGCTTCCATGTGTGGCCCGATTTGCCTGCCGGTACGTTGGCGAGCTGCCCCGGTCCGCTGCTAGCACGTTCGAGCGAGACACATGTGCACATTCACGGGACGAGCATCCATATCGCTAAGACCTACGGCGTTCCCGTTGGCGAATCGCACGATGCGGCATTGGCGGCTGCCAAGTTCTTGGTTTCCGAGCGCGAGCTCATGGACGAGTTGGGTACCGAAGAGCCCTGCATTGGCAAGTTCGGCCTGCTGCAGGCCGGCACCGTCTGCAATGCGGTGGCAGGGGAGGCCCATGTTGCCGGTAGTTTGCGTGTGTTTACGGACGCCATGTTCGACCGTGCGCGCGAGGGCGTGCGCCGCGTGTTGGACGAGGCCTGCGCTGCAACAGGCTGTACGTACGATCTCGACTTTGCCGAGGGCTATCCGCCAGTCGATAATGACCCCGAGCTATTTGCCTGCATTGCGCCTGCCTTGTCCGGGCTGCAACTTGTGGATGAGCCGCTGCTGATCGCCGAGGATTTCGCGTTCTATCAACGCCACCTGCCGGGCGTGTTCTTCTTGCTGGGCACGGGCGTGCCGGAGGGTCAAGAAAACCCGAGCGATTCGGATGGCTGTCCCGCCTATGCCGCGAGCGCTCTGCATACTGATACCATGCTCTTTGACGAGGAAATCCTACTCAAGGGCCTCGATGTCTACAAACGATTACTTTCGCTTGACTAAGGCGTGAAGGACTATTTGTTCTAGAAAACACGAACAAACGTACGATATAATAGAGATGTAAGTCTATAGAAACGTTTGACGTTACTAACGTAAGGCGATACTATGATTGCATCGTATAAAGATGAGGATACCGAACGCTTTGCCATGGGTGTGCGGGTCAGGAGGTTCGTGCCCTTTGAGCGTGTTGCGTTGAGGAAGATTCGCCAACTGCAGGTTTGTGCTTCGCTTGATGATCTTCGCGTTCCACCGGGCAACCGCCTGGAAGCTTTGAAGGGCGATCGTGCCGGTCAATATAGCATCCGTGTTAACGAGCGCTATCGGGTCTGTTTTGAGTGGAGACAGGAGATGGCTTGGAATGTCGAAATCGTCGATTATCACAAGTGATGAGACTTCGGCCGATTTGCTGTCGCCGGTGACTCCTGGTGAGCTTCTCAAAGAGGAGTTTCTTGTTCCCATGGGCATTTCTCAATATCGCCTTGCGAAAGAGACTGGGATTCCGGCTCAGCGTATCGGGCAGATTGTCTTGGGAAAACGTCGCGTGACGGCCGACACCGACCTCCGTCTTTGCCGTTATTTTGGCCTGACGGATGGTTATTGGCTGCGCGCTCAGGTGGCGTTTGACCTTGAGGCCGAGAAAAGGCGGATCGAACCGGAGCTGAATAAGATCGTTCCTGTCCAGCAGGCCGCTGCGTTGTAGTGCTCAAAGATATTGAGGTTGGAGTGACGATGGAACGACGCCGACAGTCTGCCGTTTATAGTCCCGGTGGGTGTGGATGCGGCTTGTTGTTGCTTCCGGTTATTGCTGTGAGCATTGGCGTGATGTTTGCGCTTGCTGGACTGGCCGCAGCGGCACTTGTGCTGTTGATTGTGGCCATTGGCGTGACGATTTGGCTTTGCCGCAATCGCGAGCAACGCCGTGCCGACGGTAAAACCACTGTCGGCTGGGTCGTCTTCCTGATTATTGCGTACCCGCTGAGTGCCAGCTACCTGGTGTTCTTTGTCCTGTTGATGATTAGCGCCTTTACTGGGGAATCCGTAACGGTGGGTTGACGCACTGCCAGCAGACGGTCGCGCAAAGTGCGTTTGCTCGGCGTTTGGATAACTGCATTGGCCGTTTACCGCAACCTTAGCTCTCAGCTAATGAATTCAAGTTTAATCCTTCCTACGATGTGCTGTGTGCCGGCACGGTAGCCGGATCGTAGGAAGGATGAATAATGGCAAAAGAGGGAAAGAAGCCGATCGGCAAGATTGTCCTAGGCATCATCGTGGTGCTGGTTATTGTCGGTGCCGTGGGCTCTATGGGCGGCAACTCAACCGATTCGTCTGCGAGCGATTCGGCAAAACCTGCCGAGACGACACAGCAGGCTGAGGAGCAAAAAGAACCGCAAGAACCGTATACCATTGCTGACGAGGCTGAAGACACTTCCAATCAGTTTACCTATAAGATCACGGGTACGCTGACCAATAACACGGACAAGGAAAAGAGCTACATTCAGATTGAATATGTTCTGTATGATGCCGATGGCAATCAGGTTGGAACGGCTCTTGCAAACACCAATCATTTGAAGGCGGGCGGCTCCTGGAAGTTCGAGGCACTGGGCACGGTGTCTCCCGACCAGGTTGCTAGCTGGGAGCGTTCGGACGTAAGCGGTTTCTAGCATGTTGCATGCACTGGGGGAGGTGAGGCCGAATGCCCGATAAAAAGCTGACTGACGAGTTACTCAATGAGCTTCTCGACGCGCCAAACATCGATGGCTATATCAAGGAGCACGACTTTGCCACCCCGTCGCTTTCGGACTACCTGAA
The DNA here is from genome assembly GCA_902495545.1 of uncultured Collinsella sp. GTDB lineage: Bacteria > Actinomycetota > Coriobacteriia > Coriobacteriales > Coriobacteriaceae > Collinsella. The sequence continues at coordinate 15,553 of CABUXM010000007.1, forward strand.
GCAGCTGCTGCAGGAAAAGGGCTTGGAGCGCTCGCGCGTGGTTCGTATGGCCGATCTCAATGAGACCTTTGGCTATCAGATCTTTACCGGTGCGCGTCATCCGAGTCGCAATAAGGTGCTGCAGATTGCCTTCGCCATGGCGCTAACGCTCAAGGAGACCAACCGCGCCTTGACGGCGGCGGGTGCCAACATCCTCAATTGTAAGGACCGCCGCGATGCGATTATCATCTTTTGCATCGATCGCGGGTGCAGCCTCCAAAAGGTCAACGAGGAGCTGTATCGCTTTGGCGAGGAGACGGTGAGTTAGCGGCTGATATCTGAGCTGGCGGAGCTGTCGAACAACGATGCAAACGAACGGGGCGCGGATGCCATGGGGTGTCTGCGCCCTGCGCTATGATGGAGGCTATGGATACTCAGACCCCAACATATTCCGATGACGAGCTGACCGCAGCGCTTGCCGAGCACCTGGTGTCGCTCGATCGCGACGACAGCTATCGCGTGGAGCGTGTACTTAAGCGCTCGTCCGTTGAAGCAACCGAGCTCGTGTACTTTGAAGGAACCGGCGGCGGCTCGCTCGGCCCCTTTGTCCGCAAACGCATCGATGCTTCGGCTCAAATCGGCGGGGCATACGAGCGTCTGTTTGCCGCTCAGCGGGCAGGCAGGCGTTTTGAGCACCTGCCCAGAATCGTCGATTGTCGTCGTGTGGGCGACGAGCTCAACGTGGTTATGGAATACATCGAAGGGGAGACACTCGGGGCGCTGGTGGACCGTCTGGGAGCCACCCCCGATTATGCGTGTGAATTGTATCCTGCCCTATGCGATGCCGTGGGCGAGCTCCACGCCGGTTTTGCAATGGCGGGGGAGACTTCGGCGCCGGTGATCCATCGCGACCTCAAGCCGTCGAATATCATCGTGACAGGTGCCAACTATACGCCTGATGACGGCCTGACGTTTTCATCGCTGGTGATTATCGACTTGGGGATCGCGCGCGTATGGCGCGATGGCGCGGATGCCGATACCGTCAAGTTTGGGACACGGCCCTATGCGCCGCCCGAGCAGTATGGGTTTGGGCAGACGAGTGTGCGAAGCGACGTCTACGCACTTGGCGCCCTGTTGTTCTTCTGCTTGACGGGAGTCGACCCTAAACCAGGGCTCGACATGCGCGAGCAATGCGAGGCGAGCGGCATTTCCACTCCACTTGCCGATGCCGTCTGCATGTCGATGGCACTCGACCCGGCCAAGCGTTTTGCGAGCGCGGAAGCGTTGGGACGGGCGACGCGCGCGGCATACGATCTGAGTCGCCCCGTGCGGCCTCCTGCGCCTGCGCCTGTCCGTACTCCGGCCTCGGAGGCGGTGTTGACGCCCCAAGGGCTCCAGAACCCTGCAGGGCTTCCTGGGCCTGCCGCCTCCGCTGCATGCGGTCTGCTCTCTCGCGTTCCGGAGTCTCTGGGGCGCATTTGGAATACGCTCGTCTGCTTTTCGCTGCTTGTGTTCTTTGCCGGAAGTCACTTTGCCGTCTTTCACCCTACGGGAGCAAACCAAAGCTACCCGACGTGGCTTCTCATAATCGAGTATTTTTTCTTTGTCGATGGCCTTATGGTGCTTATGCATTTTGCGCTGCTCGATAAGCGCCGTCTTCGTCGGCGATTCGCACTGCTCGACAGCTATCGCGGCAAGAAACTCGCGAAACTCTGGCTCAAGGCATTGGGTGTGCTGCTCCTATGCATGATCGTCATAGTCGCGGTTGCCAATGCGACCGGCGTCGTCGATACCTCCGCTACCTAAAAGAAAAGGGCCCCGTTGGGGCCCTTTGCAGTTGCACTTAGATGCGGTTCATCTGAGCGGCGACTTTGTTGTACCAGTCCTGCCACGTGGGCGGGCAGTACTTTTTGGCCGCAGCCGGGGTAAGGGTGGAGCCGTAGTTGGCGCCCAGATAGGCAACGTGAGCGGAGATGCCCTCGCTCCAGCTGCCAAAGCTGCGCCAACCGCCGCCACGTGCACTCCAGCCCCAGGCGTTATAAGAATTGGCGCAATAAGCACCCTTGGTGCTCTCGATGCAGGCGATGGCGGGGGACCAACGGGGGTCGACACCGGTATTCCAAGCGGCGACGGCAAAGTTGTAGCCCTGGCCTGCCATGGGGGAGCCGGCGAGATAATTGTCGATGCGGCTCGTCCACTCATTAATGAACGAATCGTAATCGGAACTACCGGTATTGGAGTTGTTCACCGTGGTGTCGATGGTGGTGTTGGTGTTGGTGGCCTGGCTGCTGGAATTGCTGCCGCTTACGCCCTCGCCTGAGAGCTTCTCGGCGGCAGCGGCCTTATCGGCCTCAAGCTTGGCAAGCTCGGCGGCATTTTCCTGCTCGGCTTTTGCCTGTGCCTCGCTGCGGAGCTGCTGGGCCTGCGCCAGCGCATCCTCGGCGTTTTTCTGCTCTGCCTCAAGCTGAGACTTGGCCTGCTGGAGCTCGGCCTTGTTCTGCTCGAGTTCGGTTTGCATATTATTGAGCTCTTCGATCTCGTCGACGCTCGAGCTCGTGATCTGGTTGGTGTATTTGCAGGTCGTGATGAACTCACCCAGGCTCTGCGCGTTGACCAGGAAGCTCACGATGGGATTGGTGCCCTTCTGATACTTGTACAGATCGCGCATGGCGGAACTTGCCTTGGCCTGCTGCTCAGGAAGCTTAGCCTCGATTTCCTCGATGCTTGCCTCATTGGAGTCAATCTGCTTTTGCAGGTCATCGAGTTTGGTGCGGGCGTCGTTGTAGGCGCTCGTGGCGGCTTCGATCTTCTGCTGGGCTGCGGAAAGCTGGTCCTGCGTTGCCTGCGAGGCGGCATACGCCGCAACGGGGGAGAGCATCGGCGAGGCCGTCAACGCAACGGCGAGCGCGGCGCTCGTGATGATACGAGCCGGCTTCGACGCAATGAGCGCTGCGGTGCGATGATTCGAATGCTGCATCCAGTCCCTCTGCAATCAATCGTAGGTTATTGGTCGAGGTGTATTCTACTACTGCTTTCGACCTCAACTTGAACCTTAAAGGTTCTAAAGGGTCAAGTTGAACTTGAGGCTTTGGCCTTGACCTGCGGGAACGGTGAATTGTTGAGAAACCATAGAGTTCAACTTTAACGTTACGGCACCCTGTTGCAACGGGATTCTTGGCTGTAAAAGCTATCTCAACGTGGGGTTTTGCAACTACAGGGTTCCTTCGCGACGAGCCTGCTCCACCTCTTTGAGTGCCTCAGCCGGCGTAAACGAACAGGTACCGTCGCCGAGCCTGACCACCTGGACGTCGTCGCCGGTATGGGCTTCTCCGCCTTGTAGCACCACGCCGAAAATGCCCTCGTGGGGAAAGATGCAGTCGCCGGCGAGATAGTAGATGGCACAGCGGGTGTGGCAGACCTTGCCGATCTGGCTGATTTCGATGAGTACTTCGTCGCCAATCTTGAGCTGCGTTCCCAGAGGGAGCGAGAACAGGTTGATGCCCTGGGTTGTGAAGTTCTCGCCAAAGTCGCCCTCGTGCACATCGAGCCCGCGCGCCTGCGCCGTCTGGATAGACTCTGCGGCTAAGAAGGAAACCTGGCGGTGCCAATGTCCGGCGTGCGCATCGGAGGCGAGGCCAAACTGCTCGATGACGGTGTCGTGCCCGTCGGCGACGGGTGACTTACGCGTGCCTTTGTGCTCTGACGTGTTGATCGAGACGATGCGGGCAGGCCCGTTGTAAGCATCGTTTGCGGTGCGTAGGGGAGCTGACACATGGGCACGATCCGCAAGTTCGCGCTGTGCGGCGTCAATGATGGGGTTGTTGATCGGATGAGCCTGGGGCACGGTGCACCTTTCGACGGGGCGGGCAACATGTTGAATCCTACAACAACGGTGGGTTCATTACCCGTTGTCGTACACCGGTGATTGCCGCCTTCGTGCTGGATAATTACACCGATTGCCATAGATACGGTGGAGCTTTGGGTGCCGCCGGCTTGGCACGCTAGAATAAATCAGTTGCACAAAGACCGCCCGTCGTGTGGGCAGTTCATGATAGGAAGTTTCCATGGCATTGCAGTTTACAGAGCGCGAGTTTATTCCCGTGCTGCTCGGCGGCGACATCAACGCGTATTCGGTGGCGCGCGCCTTCTACGAGGAGTATCAGGTCAAGAGCCTGGTCTTTGGCAAGTATCAGACGGGCCCTGCGTATCGCAGCCAGATTATCGACTACACGCCTAACGTGGATATCGACACCATGCCCGTGATGCTTAAGACCGTCAACGGCATCGCTCGGGCACATGCCGACAAGACGATTGTCCTGATGGGCTGCGGCGATAACTATGTTGCCCTGGTGGCTCAGGCCAAGGATGCCAACGAGCTGGCGGATAACATCGTTGCGCCTTACGCGCCCTATAGCATGCTTGAGCAGTGCCAGAAGAAGGAGATCTTCTACGAGCTGTGCGAGAAGCACGGTGTGCCCTATCCGCATACGTTTACCTTTACTGCGCAGATGCTCAACACGCAGGGAGAGGCACCTGCCGAGGTGCTCGATCAGATTGACTTCCCCTACCCGATGATCCTGAAGCCTTCCGACGGTATCATGTGGTGGCAGCATGAGTTCGAGGGTCAGAAGAAGGCTTATGAGATTGCCGACCGTGCCGAGCTGGAGCAGGTTATCCGCGATTCCTATGCCAGTGGCTACACCGATGACCTGATTTTGCAGGATCGCGTGCCCGGCAACGACGAGTACATGCGCGTGCTCACCAGTTATTCCGACCGCAACGGCAAGGTTCGTATGATGTGCCTGGGCCACGTGCTGCTCGAGGAGCATCAGCCCCATGGTGTCGGCAACCACGCCTGCATCATCACTGAGCCCAACGACGAGCTCATGGGTGGCGTGCGCAAGCTGCTTGAGGACCTGAACTTTGTGGGCTATTCCAACTTCGACGTCAAGTACGACCAGCGCGATGGCTCGTTTAAGTTCTTCGACTTCAACACGCGTCAGGGCCGCAGTAATTACTATGTCACCAATAGTGGCTTTAACGTTGCCAAATACGTGGTGGATGAGTACGTCTATAACCGCCCGTTTGAGCCGGAGTTTGTGACGGCGCAGGACGAGGCGCTGTGGATGGTCGTTCCTATGGGCGTCGTTGACAAGTATGTCAAGGACCCCGAGCTGCGTGCGAAGGCGCATCGTCTGGCCAAGGAGGGCAAGGCTGCCGATCCTTCGTTTATGAAGGGTGATTTTGTCTTTAACCGCTGGTTGCGCATGTGGCACACCAAGCTGCGTCACTTTAAGCTGTTCAAGACGTATTACAAGTAGATGAGCGCGGCGCCCGTCCGGTATGTATCGGGCGGGCGCGGGTATGATACGCGCAATTGCGTGGGCGTCACCAAGGAGGCGGCGATGGAAAAGCTGGGAGTTATCGGCGGCATGGGCGCCGAGGCCACGTCGTATTACTACGACCAGGTGGTACGTCATACGGCGGCTACGTGCGACCAGGAACATATCGACATGGTAGTGCTTTCCAAGTCGACCATGCCCGATCGCACGCTGGCCATCAAGACCGGTGAGCATGCCGAGCTACTGGCGACCATGAAGGAGTGCGCTCAGGCGCTCGAGTCGCTGGGCTGCGCGCACATAGCGATTCCCTGCAACACGTCACACTATTTCTACGATCAGATTCAGTCGTTTACCAAGGTGCCGATTATCCACATGCCGCGCGAGTCGGTGCGCTATGCTCTGGCCGGCGCGGTGATGGGGGAGTGCGAGTTCGACCCCAACCTGAGTATGCCGGCCGAGCCGGTGCGCAAGATCGGCATCATGGGCACCGACGGCACCGTGGGCGCAGACGTCTATGGGCGCGAATGTGAGACCGCGGGCGTTGAGGTCGTCTATCCCAGCGAAAAGCGTCAGGCCGACGTGATGTCGCTCATCTACGACGATGTGAAGGCCGGGCGCGAGCCCGATATGGATAAGTTCGACCGCGTGATGTGGGAGTTCGCCCGTAGCGGCTGCGACCGCGTCATTCTGGCCTGCACGGAGCTTTCGGTGTTGCAGAAGTATCGCGAGATGCCCGAGATCACCCTCGATGCGATGGATGTCCTGGTACGCGAGTCCATCATTCGCAGCGGCGTCCCCTACCGCCTGTAGCCCTCGACCTGCCAAAAAGGGACAGGTTTATTTTGGTAGGTTTTATCTGGTGAAACAGTAAAGGCCCCGGCTCGTTTGATGCGAGCCGGGGCCTTTTGCGTTTGTCGGTTGCTGCCAGCGATTGCTAGAACAGGAAACCGATGGCGATAAGGGCGATGCTGACGATAAGTACGGCGATATCCAGGCCTTTGATGGGGTAGCGCTTGTACGAGCTCGCACGCGTGCGCAGGTAGAAGCCGCGCTGCTCGGCGGCAAGCGCGGTGGCATCGGTCTTGCCCACGCTCGAGATAAGCAGTGGCACGCACAGCGGCAGCATGAGCTTGAGTTTCTTAATAGGATTCTTAGTGTCGTATTCGACGCCGCGTGCAGTCTGCGCCTCCATGATGGCGTTCATTTCCTGGCCAAATACCGGCACAAAGCGCAGCGCCGTGGTAAAGGTGAAGGCATAGCGATATGGCACGTGCAGCACCTCGACGCAGGCGTTGGCGAGGTCGTTGAGCTTGGTTACCATAAGCATGAGGATGAGTGGCAGCGCCACACCCAACAGGCGTAGGCAGGCCTTCGATCCGGTAATGAGGCCCGTGTCGGTGATAAAGCCCCACACGATGTTGCCATCGCGCATAAAAGCCAGCTGAAGTACCAGCATGATAAGCGCGAGCGGAATCAGCAGCTTGAGTAGCGAGAGCAGGCGGTCGGCGACGCCGGCGTAGGCGCCCAGTGCAAGGGTGAGCGCCAAAAAGCCCAATAGCGTCACGTAGGTATCGGACAGGAAGATGCCGATGATGATGGCGGCGGCGAGGCCCAGTTTGACGACCGGGTTCAAGCGGTGCAGCAGTGTGTCGCCCGGCATGTAGTCGATGACGTTAACCACGGTTGACCATCTCCTCGGTAATGCGAACGATATCGGTGACCTCGCTCACCTGTGCAAAGGCGGGAGAGACGGAGGATGTCAGGCGACGAGAAAGCTCTATGACCTGGGGTGGCTCAACATAGGCTCGCTGCATGAGCTCGATGTTCGAGAACAGTTCGTGCGTGCAGCCGCGCTCGAGGATGCGGCCGTCGGCCATCACTACGATGCGCTCGGCAAAGTCGGAGACGACTTCCATGTCGTGGCAGACCATGATTACAGCGCAGCCGCGCTCGGCCATGGTGCGCACGGTTTCCATGACGGTCATGCACTCGCGGTAGTCAAGGCCGCTCGTGGGCTCGTCGAGCACCACGATTTTGGGCTCTACGACCACGACGGAGGCGAGTGCCACCATCTGGCGCTGACCACGTGAGAGCGAGAAGGGCGCCTCGTCGGCCGGCAAGCCAAAGCGGTCGATGACGAGCTGGGCGCGACGCAGCGCCTCGGCACGGTCGATGCCGGCAAGCTCCAGGCCAAAGGCGACCTCGTCGAGCACGGTGTCCTTGCAGATCTGGCGGTCGGGGTTTTGGAAGAGGGTTGCGGCTTCGCGGGCGATGCGGCTCGTGGGAACGGCTGCGGTATCCAGTCCCGTGACGCGTACGCTGCCCGAGGCGGGCTTAAGCAGGCCTGTGAGCAGCTTGGTGAGCGTGGTCTTGCCGGCGCCGTTTTGGCCGACGATGCCCACGAGCTCGCCGGGATAGAGGGTCAGGTTGAGGTCGTGGACGGCGGCGCCGCCATTGGGATAGGCAAACTCAACGTGATCGAAGGCGAGCACGGGCTCGGCGTCCTTGGCGTGCGGGCGCAACGACGGTGCGTGTGGTGAGCCCGCGGGTGCCTGAATGTCGCTGCTTGCGTGTGCGGGGTCGACGATGCCCATAATCAGGCGCTCGGCCTCATCAACATCCAAACAGGGAGTGCCGCTGGCCAGGCCGTCGGCCTCGAGGCTGTTGAAAATGCGCGTGACACGCGGGCAATCAACGCCGATGGCGCGGAGCTCATCGGCGTGCGCGAAGACCTCGTGCGGCTCGCCCTGTAGCGCGATTTCGCCATGATTGAGCACGAGCACGCGGTTGCAATACTCCGAAAGCAGGGCGACTTTTTGCTCAACGACGACGATGGTGATGTCGAGTGCACGGTTGGCCTCACGCAGGGTCTCGAAGACCAGCGTGGAGCTGGCGGGGTCGAGCGCCGCGGTGGGTTCGTCGAGCACGAGCACGCGCGGACGCATGGCGAGGATGGCGGCGATGGCAACCTTTTGCTTTTGGCCGCCTGAGAGGGTGGCGATCTCGCGGTCGCGCAGGTCGCTGATGCCGACGGTTTCGAGCGTCTCGCTCACACGTTGCTCGATTTGGTCGTGGGGAACGCCAAAGTTCTCCAGGCCAAATAGCATCTCGTCCTCGACGACCGAGGCGACCATTTGCGTGTCGATGTCCTGCAACACGCTGCCGACGATCTGCGACACATCGGTGAGCGAAACTTCACAGGTGTCGTTGCCGTCGACAGTGACGGAGCCAAAGAACGTGCCGGTGTAATGGTGGGGTACGGCTCCCGACAGGCAGGCGGCAAGTGTGGACTTGCCGGCGCCCGAAGGCCCGATAATGCCGATAAAATCTCCCTTGTTCACGCTGAGCGAGATGTGGCTGAGCGCCTGCTCGGTCTGCGTGCCATAGGAGAACGAGACATCGTCGACATTGATGATCGTTTCCATGGATACCTTTCATGGTCATTGGGGACGTTCTTACATGACTAGTCGTTTAAGAACGTCCCCAAGAGCTAGTTGTTTGGGACAGTCTTTGATGGCGGGACTGCTTGGGTGTGGCCCGTCCATCATATCAGGCTACTTGCCGAGTACCTTACACAGCGGGAAGAAGAGGGCCTGGACCACGACGGCGTTAAAGACGGCGGTGCCGAGCACGATGGGCACCTTGGCAAGTGCCGTAGGCAGCGCGGCACCCATGATGATGGTGCCCAGGGCTGCGAAGAGAACGCCCGAAACCAGGGTGGTGAGCAGCCCGGCGATAAAGGGGTTAATCTTGTCGCCGCCGATGTTGGACTTGACGAGGGCGACCATGGTCAGTGCGCCGGCAAGCTCGGTGACAAAGTTGAGACCGGGGATGGACGTAGTGATCTGTATGACAGCGGCTGACAGGATGCCAAAGATAGCAGCCTGGGCAAAGCTCGCCTGCGTAAGCGCGATAGCCAAGGCATAGGCGGCGATGATGAACTGAGGTTTAATGCCCGTTACCGCCAGAGCGTTGCCGACAGTCATGTTGAGGATAAAGCCGGCGGCAAGCAGGATAGCGAGCAGGACGAGCGAGCTGACATTTACCAGTCCCTTGGAGGCGGGGGCGGCAGTGACGGTGCGCGCCTGGGCGTTCTGGGTAGCCATGATGTTCTCCTTATTCTCCTTAAGGTGAGATTTGAGATAAGAGTGCCCTGAACCCCCACGAAAGGGGTTAAATCGAAAAGGGGATCAATTTTGAATAATGGAGCACGGAGACGGCTTACGAGGGGCCCCAGGTTGGCGCGAAAGAGGAGCGAAGCGTACTTGGGTACGCGAGCGACGAATGAACGCCAAGATGGGGTGGCTCGTAAAGCCGAGCGGGTTAGTTGAGCTTCAGGGCCTTCTGGATGGGCAGGTAGAGAGCGCCGACCAGGATGGCGTTAAAGACGGCGGTCATGGCGACGACGGGCAGCATGGCAGCGGCGAGTTCGCCCACCACGCCGAGCATGGCCATCTTGATGACCATGAAGATGACGCCCGAGACAAAGGTGGTCAGGAAGGTTGCGACGATAGCGATGGCGGGCTTGACCTGACCGTTCTTGCCGGCGGCGTTGACGATGCCGGCCATGAGCATGGCGGCGATGCCCTCGGCGGCAAAATCGACAAACGGCGATGTGGTGGTGATCTGGATTACAGCGGCTGAGATGAGGCCGATGATGAGCGCCTGGCCGATGTTGGGGCGAACGACCAGGATGGTGAGGCAGAAGGCCGAGATGATGAACTCGGGGCTGATCATGCCCCCCGAGATGCCTGAGATGGCCTTGCCGACGGTGAAGTTGAGGATGAAGCCGGCAGCGAGCAGAATGGCGAGCAGGACGAGGGCGCGGACATCGAGTTTGCCGCGGTCGGCGGTTTGGACGGTGCGGGGCTGGGCGGCGGTGGTGTTCTGAGACATGTTGAAAAACCTTTCGGAGGGGAAGTGCAAGAGAAGAAAGCGGAGGCGCGTGATGCGAATGCGATCGGACTCGAGATAGAAAAAGGCCCCCGGTCGAAACCGGAGGCCTTCCAATCACCTAGAGCGCAAGTGCAGGCGTGAGGGACTCACTGTCGACCGATCGTATTCGCATCACGCCACCACCAGTTGTTGAGAGACTTCATCGTGTTCTTCATGTTGGTGGCTCCTTTCGTGATGCCGTGGCGCGGTCGCACCTAGTTGCTGTTGCGCTGCACTATAGCACAGCGAAGTGTGTACTGGGAAATCTTTTTTGAAAAGATTTCGACGGTGTTTCCCACCGGTCAAAAGAGCGGGCTGAGCGGGCGGGCGACCTTGGCCATCCCGTTCGCGCCTTAAGGTGTGGGGCTCTTAGGCCTTCTTGCGTCGATAGATCACGAAGCCGCAGACGCCGATGATGACGGCGCCAACACACATGGCGGCCATGTTGTTACCCTTGGACTTCTCCTCGGTGACTGGATGAATATCATACCAATGTGGAATTACTTCTTCCGGCGGTGGATCACGTTAATCACATAGCCGACGAGCATGGCCAGAACAATGACGATAAAGCCGACCAGGGGATTGTCGTTCATGGGGTTTTCCTATTTTCCGAGTGGGGAGAATTCGTCGACGATGAGGTCGAGGCATTGCGGAAGTGCGCGAGCACCAAAGACGCCCGAGTTGCTGGAGATGATCTCGCCATCGAACTGCATGCCCAGCGACGGCGTACAGGTGATCTTGGCTTCTTTGGTCTGGATGATCTTGAACTGCGGACGGCCGAGCACCTTGCCGGCGGGGTCGAGCGCGGCGGTGATCACGGTGGGCAGGAGCTGGACGGTTTTTACGGGCTCGATGACCGCGATGTCGACCATGCCGTCGTCCATGCGGCAATCGGGGAGCAGGTTGATGTCGTTTTGAATGACCGAGGTGTTGCCGGCCATGCAGCAGATGCCATCGAGCTCCTCGACAATGCCGTCATGCTCAATCGTAAAGTGCGCCACCGTGGGGTTGGGTGTGGCGAGCGCCGACAGGAAATAGGCGATCTCGCCGATGTCGTTTTTGGTGGGGGCGGCCTTCATCATGATCTCGGCATCGTAGCCCGATCCGGCGATGATAATAAAGCCGTGGCGCTTTTCGTTGCCGTTCTCGTCGAGCCAAAAGAGCTCGCCCATGTCCGCCTTGACGGTACGGCCGACGCGGCAGGCCTTGGCGAGCGCCGCGGCCTCGGGGGCATTGCCAATGTTGTTGAAGAACAGACAGGCCGTGCCGGAGGGGAAGACGAGCGTGGGGATGCCGCATCCGCGCATTTGGTCGAGCACGTTGGAGACGGTGCCGTCGCCGCCCGAAATCACCACGCGATCAAACTTGCGCACGTCTGCCACGGCGTCCTCGGGTTCCATGCCATCGCCGATAAAACGCATCACGACCTCGTCGCCGCCCTGCGCGAGGGCGTGCGTGAACGCGTAGATCTCATCTGAGCTGGGGCCCGATGCCGGGTTGTGGATGATAAGGCAGCGCATGCTTACGTTCCCGTTCTGTGACTAACCGAGTATAGTTGTAGGGCAATGCCGTTATCCTACCCGTGTTTTTCGGGCCTAACCTTATTCGATGGGTTGATATGTACATTTCCACACATCAGGCTCTGCTCGACTTTTGCCAGCGCGCCCGTGAGTTTGACGCGATTGCCGTCGATACCGAGTTTTTGCGCGAGCGCACGTTCCATCCGCGCCTGTGCCTGGTTCAGATTGCCACCCCTGCCGAGAGCGTCGCGGTCGATCCCCTGGTGATCGACGACCTATCGCCGCTGGCCGAGCTTATGGCCGACGAGAGCGTGACTAAGGTCTTCCACGCCTGCTCGCAGGATATGGAGGTCATGCTCCACACCGTGGGCGCGCTACCTCGTCCGATTTTTGACACGCAGGTCGCCGCCGCCTTTTTGGGCGAGCGCCAGCAGATTTCCTACGGCGCGCTCGTGCAGACATTTTGCGGTGTTTCGTTGCCCAAGACCGAGTCGCTGACCGACTGGTCGCGCCGCCCGCTGACCGATAAGCAGATCGAGTACGCAATCGATGACGTCAAGTATCTGATCGTTGCCTATACCGAGATGATGAGCCGCCTGCACGAGCTGGGCCGTGTGGACTGGGTGCTCGACGAGTTGCGTCCTCTGGCCGACGAGTCGCACTACCGCGCCGATCGTCACGAGGCATTCCGTAAGGTCAAGCGCATCAACTCCTGCAGCCGCCATCAACTGGGCATTGCTCGCGAGCTTGCCGCTTGGCGCGAGGACCGCGCCGAGCGCCGCAACATCCCGCGCAAGTGGGTCATGTCCGACGATACGCTGCTGGCGCTCGTCAAGCGCAATCCCGTGCGCGTTGAGGAGTTCCGCAGCATCCGCGGTACCGACCAGCTGGGGGAGCGCGACGTGGACGGCGCGTTGATGGCCATCAAGCGCGGCGCGAGCTGTCCGCACGATCGCCTGCCGCTCTTGGTGCGCGGACATCACCAGATTTCGCCGGAGCTGGAGAGCGTGACTGACCTTATGTATGCGCTCATTCGCCTGGTTGCCGAGCGTTCGGGCGTGGCGACCTCGGTCATTGCCTCGCGCGATGACCTGGCCGACTATATTGAGCACCCCGAGCAGAGCCCCCTGCGCGAAGGCTGGCGCTTTGAGCTCGTGGGCTCGCGCCTGGACGATTTGCTCTCGGGCAATATGGGGTTGACGGTGAAGGACGGCAAAATTGAATTGCTGTAAGGAAGCCTAGCCGCTTGAGTGGGTAAAATGCCTCCAACGTGTAATTCGATTCGGAGGAATTCGCATGCCTTATTACTATGGATACGGCTTTGGCATCGACCCGCTATACCTGCTGGTTGTTCTTGTCTGCACGGTGCTTGGCCTTGCCGCACAGAACTATATCAACTCGACGTACAAAACCTGGTCCAAGGTTCGCTCGGACGGCGACACGGGCGCCACGGTCGCTCGCCGCATGCTCGACGCCAACGGCTGCAACGCCGTGGGTATCAAGGGTGTCGCTGGCGAGCTCACCGACCATTACAACCCGCAGGACAACAACCTATATCTGTCAGACGCCAACCGTTCTGGCGGCTCGGTCGCAAGCGTTGCCGTCGCCTGCCACGAGGCGGGCCATGCCGCCCAGCGTCAAAGCGGCTATGCCATGATGAAGGTACGCACCGCTTTGGTCCCCGTCGTCAACTTTACCCAGAACACCTGGACGATCGTGCTGCTCATGGGCCTGTTCATGAACATCGCGGGGCTCACGACCCTCGCGCTGGTCTTCTTCTCGTTTAGCGTGTTGTTCCAACTGGTTACGCTGCCGGTTGAGATTGATGCCAGTCGCCGCGCCGTGGCGTATATTGAGCAGTCGGGTATGAGTTCCAAGCAGGTCAACGGTGCCAAGAAGGTGCTGACGGCCGCCGCGCTCACCTATGTGGCTGCGGCGCTCACCTCGATTATTCAGCTGCTCTATCTTATGGCTCGCTACAACAGAAACTCCAACCGATAACAAATTGGGTTGCTGGGCGCCGCGGTGATTTGTGTCCCCGCGGCGCTGTACTATGTGTTGGACTTGAATTAGCGCAGGGCCGAAGCCTCTGTGCACTTTGACGAAAGGAGGCTGCGTGGCTGGCTGGAATCTAACCGGCAATGCCGTTTCCGCCGAGTTCGACGGATCGGACGAGCAGGGGCGCAAGGAGCTCAGCGTGAGCCAGGCGGCGGAGATCGCCGCCGGTGCGCTCGATGCTATTCCGCAGCTGAGCGTTTTGGGTGAGGTCACAGGTTTCCGTGGTCCCAATGCCCGAAGCGGCCACTGCTACTTTCAGATCAAGGACGACTCGGCGGCCGTCGACTGCATCATCTGGAAGGGCGCCTACCTTAAGCGCACCTTCGATCTGCGCGACGGCATGCAGGTGAGCTTTAAGGGCAGCTTCAATCTCTACAAGCCTACGGGTCGCATGAGCTTCGTCGCCCGCTCGTTCTCGCTGGCGGGTGAGGGCCTGCTGCGTCAACAGGTGGCTCAGTTGGCCGAAAAGCTGCGTCGCGAGCGCCTGATGGACGAGGCGCGCAAACGTCACATTCCAGTGTTTTGCTCGCGTGTGGCGGTCGTCACCTCGCTTTCGGGCGCCGTGATCGACGACGTCAAGCGTACGCTGCGCCGTCGCAATCCGCTCGTTGAGCTTGTCTGCGTGGGGGCCAAGGTTCAGGGTGAGGGCGCGCCGGCGGAGCTTATTGAGGGTTTGCGCCGCGCCGCCGCCATTACGCCGGCGCCCGATTGCATTTTGCTCGTGCGTGGCGGCGGCTCCTTCGAAGATCTTATGACTTTCAATGACGAAGACCTCGCCCGTGCGGTGGCAGTCTGTCCCGTGCCCGTGGTGACGGGTATCGGGCATGAGCCCGATACCTCGATCTGCGACATGGTGAGCGACCGTCGCGCCTCCACGCCAACGGCAGCGGCAGAATCGGTGGCGCCGGCTATGACGGAGTTGGCCGACGTGCTCGAGACGCGCCATCAGCGTCTGGGCGCCGCGATGGCATCGATGATCGGGTCGAATCAGGTCGATCTGGAGATGCTCGACCAGCGCGGTCGTCGTGCCTGGGGCACCTATACGGCTCGTCTGGGCGACGCGCTCGATGCAGCCGCGTGCCGCCCGTGCCTCAACGACCCCACGTTTATGGTCGAGCGTCGCGAGTCTGAGCTCGCCTTGACGGCCGATCGCCTGTCTGGCGCCATAACGCGCTCGGTCGGGGCCTTCCACTCCAACTTTGAGCGCCTGCCCGAGCGCTTGATCGCAAGCACCTCGGGACTCGACGGCAAGCGCCATGCGCTCACGCTTGCGAGTTCCCGTCTGGAGCATCAGGGACGCACGATGCTCAGCAAGCCAGCGTCCGATCTGGGCCGTGCGGCGGCTTCGCTCGATGCCCTGTCGCCGCTCAAGGTGCTTGCCCGCGGTTACTCCATCGCCTATAGCGATGACGGCGTGGCTACGAGCGCCAAGACCTTTAAGCCCGGCGACGCCATTCGCGTGCGCATGGCAGACGGCAACGTGGCAGCAACGGTCAATACGGTCGAATAGACCGCGTTTCATAGTGATAAACCTTTAGGAAAGGAAACAGATATGGCAGAGAAGACCCCGGTCGAGCAGCTTACGTACAAGCAGGCTTCGCAGGAGTTGGAGCTCATCATCCGCAGTCTGGAATCGGGCGACATGGAGCTCGAGGAGTCGCTCGAGAGCTATACCCGCGGCGTCGAGCTCCTCAAGAGCCTGCGTACTCGCTTGTCCGATGCCGAGCAGAAGGTCTCGGTGCTCCTGAAGGACGTCGACGGCAACGACGTGCTCGCCGACGGCGAAGCCGCCAACACCGACGACAACCTTTCGTTCTAACCACCCCGACCAAATATAATTACCTTGGTCTGCGAGAAAGGAACCAACCATGTGTGATTGCATCTTCTGCAAAATTGCCAACCACGAGATCCCCTCGACCGTCGTTTACGAGGACGACCAAGTCATCGCCTTCGACGACCTCAATCCCCAGGCGCCGGTCCACACGCTCGTGATCCCCAAGAAGCACTACAGCGACATCGCCGATAACGTGCCCGCCGAGACCATGGGCGCCATGGCCCACGCCATCCAGGAGGTCGCCAAGGTCAAGGGCTTGGAGGACGGTTTCCGCGTCATCTCCAACAAGGGCGTCAACGCCGGCCAGACCGTCATGCACTTCCACATGCACGTCCTCGGCGGCAAGAACCTGGGCGAGAACCTCATCTGAGGACGCACGGCCCGTCGCCTTGGCTGCCTTTGGAGTAACCTATGCAGCTTTCTCAACTCGAATACCTTCAAGCGGTAGCGAACTATGGCGGCGTGCGCAAAGCAGCTCGCGCCGTTCACGTGAGTCCGCAGGCCGTTTCGTCGGCAATCAAAAAGTTGGAATCTGAGTATCAGATTGTTTTGCTCGACCGATCGGCGGGGGAGGCTGTTTTGTCTCCGGCGGGCAGAGAATTTGCGCGTCGTGCACGCGTGATCCTGGCGCAAGTCGACGATCTCAAAAAGTACGCTCAATCGGGGAACGGCGGCGTTTCGCCCGACGGCCATTTCCGTCTTTACGCCCCCTGTCTTCACGGGCGGGGGCGCCTTTTTTCCGAAAACTGGTACGACTCGTTTGAAAGCTCGCACCCTCAGATTCATCTTGATGTGTGGCATCAGCCAACGGCAACATGCTTTGAATCACTTATACTTGGAATTTCGGACGCGGCTATCTCGTTTGAGGAACCACGGGACAGCGTCCTTTCTTCAAAATATATGGGTGAAAAGGAGCTCAGGGTTCTTTCATGTCCAGCTGGTCATCAATCTGTTGACGCTATGACCATTCGTGAGTTACTGGGCGGCAGGCTCGCTGTTCCCATTAATTTGTCACCCTGTCTCAATGCAATCAATCAATGTCCCGAAGCTCAGCTGGTTAATTTCCGCTTTCGCGATGTCGAATACGGAAACAGGGCGCAGGCTGAGTTTCTTCAAGCCGGGGGATTGATATTGAGTTTTTCTGGCTCTTCTCTCGCATCAAATGGATTGGAAGTAAGCGAGTGCTCCATCGAAGGCTCGCATGACGTAGCCTTGCCTATCTACTTTTGCTATCGGCAAAATGCCTGGACCGATCGACACCAGACGGTATTTCTTCACCTATTGCGTCATCTCGCTTCGTGAGGCCATTTGGCCTCAAGGCGTCAAGTGAATGTTGACGCCTTGTAACACATGACTGACGGCTTTGCCCTCATGCTTTTCCAAGATTCCGATTTAGATTGCTGACTCTTGGAGGGCGGAGCATGAAAAACCGTACGGTTTTGCTTTATATGATGTTCGTTTTCCTGTCGAACTTCAGCACCATCTTGTATTTTCTAACCGTCTACCTTGAGTTCGTCGGGCTTTCGATGGTAGCGATTTCTAGCATGATGGTTGCATATCAAGTGAGCAAGTTCATCCTTGAAGTTCCCACTGGCTATATTGCTGATAGGTTTGGACGAAAGACAAGTGGTCTCGTTGGCGTCGTGGGAATGCTTGGATACTACGCCGCCCTGCTTTTCATCCGTTCTCCTCTGCTTTTAATCGGCGCGTTTGCTCTCAAAGGTTTTGCCGTTGCATGTGTGAGCGGATCCATAGAAGCAATTTACATTGACAGCGTCTCTCAGGACCAGCTCGTAAGACTTAATGTCGTTGAGCGATTTGTTTTCTATGCCTCTTATGCCATCTCCGCTTGCGTTGGCGGTTTCATTTCGTCTGTCGGTGCATATCTCATTGGTCTTTCGGCAGATATCATCGCAATGGTGTTAGCGTTGGTTGTCGTTGTCTGCATTCCTGAGATGCGAAGAGGGGACACTACAGCGACACCTGAGCGTGGAATTAGCCCGAAGATGATCGGTGCCGCTATTGCGCGTAACGGCATTCTTCGTTCAGCGTTCATCATGGACTGTTCTCAGGCATTTGCTTTTGTCGCCCTGGAAGACTTTTTCTCACTGCTGCTTGCGGGCCGCGGAATGAATTCCGTCGCTTCGGGTGTGACCATTGCGGTCCAGCTCCTTGCCTCGGCCTCCATGGGGCTTATTGTGCCCAGTGTGATTGCTCTTGTCGACAAGGGCCGTTTTGCGCGTATTTGCGGCATCATTCGCTTAGTATTGACAGCTTTGTTTTTGATCCCCCTTACTCCGGCTAATTTGCTGCCCGTGTTCTATGTGCTGCAGACGGTTGCGTACTCGTTGTTTGCTCCAATTAAATACTCAATTTTTCAAAATGCTGCTGATTCTTCGATGCGCTGTTCACTGATTTCGGTTCAAAGCCAGATGGTGGCGGTGGGTGCTGTTCTTTTCTATCTGCTCAACGCTGTGTTGAGCAGCGCTGCGGGCATTCGAGTCGTATTGCTTGTCGCGCTCGGGATTTCTTCTTTGGTGTATATCCCCGCGCTATTTCGTCTTACAAGCCAAAGGACATGAGTATTTAGACACCGATAACTTATATATCAACGCCAATAAACCCGAGCGCGAGGGCGTTTGGGTTTATTATTGAAGCGTATGTAACCTGGCGGCGCCACACCGCCTGTTAGTAGGGAGACACATGAACGTTCTGGTCGTCAACGCGGGATCTTCGACCCTTAAGTATCAGGTCATCGACACCAAGTCCCACAAGGTGTCCGCAAAGGGCTCCTGCGAGCGCGTCTGCTTTACCGGCGGTACCTTCACCCACGCTGCTAACGGTTCCAAGAAGGTGACCGAGAACATCGAGTTCCCCGACCACAAGGTCGCCATCGAGGTCGTCCTGAAGGACCTCGAGGCCAACGGCGTCAAGATCGAGGGCATCGGCCATCGCATCGTTCAGGGCGGTTGGTACTTTGGCGATTCCTCCCTCGTCGACGAGGACGTTCTCGCTAAGATCCGCGAGGTCGCCCCGCTGGCGCCGCTCCACAACAACCCCGAGGCCAACGTTATCGAGTTCTGCCTGGAGCAGTATCCCGACCTGCCCAACGTCACGGTCTATGACACCGCTTTCCACTTCAACATGCCCGAGGTCGCCAAGACTTACGCTCTACCCAAGGACGTTTGCGACAAGCTGCACATCCGTAAGTACGGCGCCCACGGCACCAGCTACCGTTACATCTCCAAGAAGGTCGCCGAGATGACCAACGGCGAGGCCCGCAAGGTCGTCGTGTGCCATATCGGCTCCGGCGCTTCCCTGTGCGCTATCGAGGACGGCAAGTGCATGGACACCACCATGGGCCTCACCCCGCTCGATGGTGTCATGATGGGCACCCGCTGCGGCTCCATCGACCCGGCTACCGTGTGCTACCTGCAGCGCGAGGGCGGCTATACCTTCGACGAGGTCGACGAGATGATGAACAAGAAGTCCGGCCTTTTGGCTGTGACCGGCGGCAAGACCAACGACTGCCGCAACGTCGAGGAGCTCGCCGCCGCTGGTGACCCCGATGCTCAGCTCGCCTTCGACATGTTTGTCTACAAGATTGCCGCCAAGGCTGCCGAGATGGCTACTTCCATGTGCGGCATGGACACGCTGGTCTTCACCGCTGGCATCGGTGAGCACGCTCCGGCCGTTCGTGCCGGCGTTGCCGACCGTCTGGCCTTTATGGGCGTCAAGATGGATCATGCCCGCAACGCCCTGCGTGGTGACGGCGCTTGGTGCCTGTCTGCCAAGGATTCCAAGGTCAAGATCTTCGTCATCCCCACGGACGAGGAGTTCATGATCGCTTCCGACGTCGAGCGCATCGTCAACGGCAAGTAATTGCAAGAGGGGAGGGGCTGGACGACCGAGCGCCGTTCGGCCCCTCTTTTGCGCTCGTTGGGCGATATGCTGATAGCTATTTATCAAGATATGATAACTTCTTATTAAAATGCGGCCGCCTTAAGGGGTCTGCGTCGACCGTATTGCACTGCAAAGGAGTCTCATGAACGTACTTGTTGTCAACGCCGGCAGCTCAAGCCTTAAATATCAGCTTTTGGATACCGATACCCGCGAGGTTTTCGCCAAGGGCAACTGCGAACGTATCGGTTCGGACATGGGCATCTTTGGCCACTCCGAGAACGGTGGCGCCAAGCAGACCGAGGAGGTCCCTTTCCCCGATCATCGCTCTGCTATCGCTCGTGTGCTCGAGGAGCTCGAGAAGACCGACTTTACGATTGATGGCATTGGTCATCGTATCGTTCAGGGCGGCTGGCACTTCGATGATTCCGCAGTTGTCGACGACGAGGTTATGGCCAAGATTCTCGAGGTGGCCCCGCTCGCCCCACTGCACAACTACGGCGAGGCCGCGGCGATTGAGTATTGCCGTGAGAAGTATCCGGAGCTGCCCAACGTGGCGGTCTTCGACACCTCGTTCCACATGACCATGCCCGAGGTCGCCTATACCTACGCGCTGCCCAAGGACGTGTGCGACAAGTACCACGTGCGCAAGTACGGCGCCCACGGCACGAGCCACCGCTATGAGTGGATGATGGCCAAGGAGATCCTGGGTTCGCGCTGCCACCGTCTGCTTTCGTGCCATTTGGGTAACGGTGCTTCGCTCGCTGCTATCGAGGACGGCGTGTGCCGCGACACCACGATGGGCCTCACGCCGCTCGACGGTTTGATGATGGGTACCCGTTGCGGTTCCATCGACCCGGCTACCGTGTGTTACCTGCAGCGCGAGGGCGGCTACAGCTACCAGGAAGTCGACGACATGATGAACAAGCAGTCCGGCCTGCTTGCCATCTCGGGTATCTCCAACGATGCCCGTGACATCCGTACACGCGCCTCCGAGGGTGACGAGCGCTGCCTGCTCGCCTTCGATATGTTCGCATACAAGGCCATGCAGCAGGCCGGTTCCATGATCGCTTCCATGGCGGGCGTGGACACCATCACCTTTACCGCCGGCATCGGCGAGAACGATTGGTCGATCCGCAAGGCCTTCTGCGACTGCTTTGAGTGGCTGGGCGTACGCATCGACAACAACAAGAACCGCGAGGCCGTGGGCAACGGCCCGCAGGTCATCAGCGCTGCCGGTTCCGCCGTCACGGTCATGGTCATCCCCACCGACGAGGAATACATGATCGCCCACGACGTCGAGCGCCTGACCAAGAACAACTAACGCGCGTATTTGCAAGTAAACGAAAGGCCTCCAGAGCAACAGCTCCGGAGGCCTTTTTACTAGCAGGCGGAAATTTCAGTCCCAAAGTGATCATCATCAGCAATGCCTGTGCTCCCAGCAACGGCACCCGATCATTCAGATCCTCAGCTCCAGCTCGTAGCCAAGCCGCCGTCCACCCCAGATACCCTGATTGCTACGTGGCGGTAGAAGGCCGTACGGGCTAACCCCTGAAAACAATCCGCAGACCAGAAACGCCCCCGTTCGTAGCTCCGGAGGAGCAGAACGGGGGCGTTTCATTGGTCGAGGACGTTTTCAGGGGTTAGCCCGTACGGCCTTCGGGCGAGTGCGTGCGCTACTCAGCCATCTGAGCCTGGACGGCGGTGATGGCCACGACACCCACGATGTCATCGGCAGAGCAGCCGCGCGAAAGGTCGTTAACCGGCTTGGCGATGCCCTGCAGGATGGGGCCGTAGGCGTCGGCGCCAGCGAAGCGCTGGACCAGCTTGTAGCCGATGTTGCCTGCCTCGAGGTCGGGGAACACGAGCACGTTGGCCTTACCGGCGACGGAGGAGCCGGGAGCCTTGAGCTGGGCGACGGTGGGGACGATAGCGGCGTCGAGCTGCAGGTCGCCGTCGATGGCGAGCTCGGGAGCCTTCTCCTTGCAGAACTTCACGGCCTCTTGGACCTTCTTGGCGACCTCGCCGCCGGCGGAGCCCATGGTGGAGTAGGAGAGCATGGCCACGTGCGGCTCAACATTGCCCATGAAGGTGGACCAGGAGTGAGCGGAGGCGATGGCGATCTCGGAGAGCTCGTCGGAGGACGGGTTGATGTTGAGACCGCAGTCGGCGAAGATCAGAGTGCCGTCGGTGCCGAACTGCGGGGTGTCGGTGCACATCACGAAGAAGGCCGAGACCAGCTTGGTGCCCGGGGCGGTCTTGAGGATCTGAAGCGCGGGGCGCAGGGTGTCGGCGGTGGAGTGGCAGGCGCCGGAGACCAGGCCGTCGGCGTCGCCCATCTTGACCATCATGGTGCCAAAGTAGGTGGCGTCCATCACCTGGGCGCGAGCCTGCTCGATGGTAACGCCCTTCTTGGCGCGGAGCTCGGCAAACTTCTTTGCGTACTCCTCGTGCTTCTCGGCATTGCGCGGGTCGATGACGGTAGCGCCGGGAACGTTGATCTCGTCGGGGTTGCCCAGGATGACGATCTTTGCCAGGCCCTCCTCGATGATTTTGGTGGCCGCGACGATAGTGCGCGGATCCTCGCCCTCGGGCAGGACGATCGTCTTAAGGTCGGCCTTGGCGGCAGACTTCATACGGTTTAGGAAATCGCTCATGTTACTCCTTACAAGCGTTTCGCTAAGCTCCAGGCGCCCGGCTGTTCACGAATAAACCCGCTGCTAGCGGGTTTACCTTTCAATTATGTTCGCCGCGGTGCTTGAGCTTTCCTTGTGTGGCAAGCTCATTATAGGACGCATTAGCGCTATAATCGCTCTGATAAATATGTCTCGAAGAATGTTCGAGAAAAGCCCAGCTAACGAGCCCGTGGCTTTTGACAAGGAGTATCGATGCAGATTACCTCAGGCCTGCCTGAAGGCTTTAACGCCGGCGCGTACGACATGATTGTCGTCGGTGCTGGATATGCCGGTGCCGTTTGCGCCCGCCGTCTTGCCGAGACCATCGGCTATCGTGTTGCCGTTTTGGAGCGCCGTAGCCACATTGCGGGCAATGCCTATGACTGCACTGACGAGGCCGGAATCCTGATCCACGAGTACGGTCCGCATATCTATCACACCTTTAACGAGCGCGTGCACAATTTCCTGTCGCGCTTTACCAAGTGGACGGATTATCAGCACAAGGTGCTCGCTAACATCAACGGTACCCTTATGCCCGTGCCCTTCAACCATGCGAGTCTCAAGCTCGCCTTTGGTGACGAGCGTGGCGAGGAGCTGTATCAGAAGCTCGTGGAGACCTTTGGCAAGGATGTCAAGGTGCCCATTATGGAGCTGCGCAAGAAGAACGACCCCGACCTGGCCGAGGTCGCTGATTACGTCTATGAGAACGTCTTTTTGCATTACACCATGAAGCAGTGGGGCCAGACGCCCGATCAGATCGACCCCTCGATCACCGGCCGCGTTCCCGTCTTTGTGGGCGATGATGACCGCTACTTCCCGCAAGCTCCCTTCCAGGGCATGCCGCAGGAGGGCTACACGGCGCTCTTTGAGCACATGCTCGACCACGACCTGATTGACGTGTTCTGCGACGTGGACGCCCGCGATCTTTTTGAGATCGACGAGACCACCGTCAAGGTCGACGGTAAGGTCTACGGCGGCGAGATTGTCTATACAGGTCCGCTCGATGAGCTGTTCAACCTCGACTTGGGCGCGTTGCCGTACCGCACGCTCGATATGAAGTTCGAGACGCTCGATATGGACCAGTTCCAGCCCGTGGGCACCGTCAACTACACCACGAGCGAGGACTACACGCGCATCACCGAGTTCAAGAACATGACCGGTCAGGTCCTGCCCGGCAAGACCACCATCATGAAGGAGTACTCCAAGGCCTATACGCCCGGCTCGGGCGAGACGCCGTACTACGCCATTCTTGAGCCCGAGAACCGTGAGCTCTATGAGCGCTATCTTGAGCGCGTCCAGAACCTGACGAACTTCCACCCGGTGGGTCGTCTGGCCGAGTATCGTTACTACGATATGGACGCTGTGACCAATTCCGCCCTCGATCTTTCGGATGAGATTATCGCCTGCCATGCATAAAGTCATAACATTCGGTATTCCCTCGTATAACGCCGCCAAGGACATGGACCATTGCATCACCTCCATCTTGGAGGGGAGCAATTACGCCACCGATATCGAGATTATCGTGGTGGACGACGGCTCCAAGGACGAGACGGCCGCCAAGGCTGACGAGTGGGAGGCCCGTTATCCTGGAATCATCCGCGCGGTGCACCAGGAGAATGGCGGTCACGGTATTGCCGTCCTTTCGGGTCTGCGCGAGGCGCAGGGCACCTACTACAAGGTTGTCGACTCGGACGACTGGCTTGACGGCGCTGCCCTTTCGACCATGCTGTCGATTCTGCGTGGCTTTGAGGAGCGCGACCAACGCGTTGACCTGTTTATCTCGAACTATGTGTACGAGAAGGTTTACGAGGGCACGCATACTGCTATTGGCTACAAATTTGCCCTGCCGCGCAAAAAGATCTTTTCCTGGGATCAGATCGGTCATTTCCGCCTGGACCAGAACCTGCTCATGCACAGCCTGTGCTATCGCACGGATGTGCTGCGCGAGTCCAACCTTCCCATGCCGCCGCACACGTTCTATGTGGACAACATCTACGCCTACGTGCCACTGCCGCGTTGCAAGACCATGTACTACGCCGACATCGACCTCTACCGCTACTTTATCGGTCGCGAAGGTCAGAGCGTCAACGAGGCAACGATGGTCAAGCGTCTGGACCAGCAGTTCCGTGTTACGCGTATCATGATGGAGTCGTACCACCTGTACAGCGATGTCGAGTCGTCGCGCCTGCGTTCGTACATGATGGGCTACTTCACCATGATGATGGCGATCTGCTCGGTGCTCACCAAGCTTTCCGAGGAAGATTGCGCCGACGAGCGCCTAAAGACGCTGTGGAATGATTTGAAGGCCTACGACGAGCGCATGTATCGTCGTGCCCGCTACGGCGTGGTCGGGTTCTTCACCAATCTGCGCGGACGGGCCGGAGACAAAACTACACTCGGCCTATACCGTCTTGCCTCAAAGATCTTTAAATTCAACTAGCTGCTGAGTAATCGCTGCTGATAGGTTGACTGGGCCCCTTGGCCTTTAGTTTGCTACTGCGAACAGTCCTGCTCGCACGGAAAGCACATTAAGTGCTTTCCGGCTCGTGCGGAACTTGTATCAAACTAAAGGCCAAGGGGCCTCTGCTATAAGAATCGATTGTCAGCTAGTTGAATTTGAAGATCTTCGACGCGCGGTACACAGGGGCCTGGGCTGAAAAGAATCTGGTTGGTAGGTTGCCCGGTGGGGCTTGGTTATGTTTGTCGCGAGTTCCGCACGAGCCGAAGAGCACTTAATGTGCTCTTCGTGCGAGCCAGGACTGTAGAGCAGCAAACATAACCAAGCCCCACCGGGCAACCGGTCAGGTTAGGTTACTTCGCGGCGCCGGGGATGCCGTGGGAGGTTTTGGCGGTTTTGGCTCCGTTTACGATGGCAGTTTCCAGGGCCCTTACTGCGAGCATGCCCAGCAGGTCTAGGGGAACGGCGGCGCTTGCCTGGGCGCCCAGTTTGCCGCTGGCGAGGGTGTAGATGGTGTCGCCGTCGTTGGTGGTGTGCGTGGGACGGATGGCGTGTGCGTAGGCGTCTGCGGCCATCTGGGAGACCTTGGTGGCTTGTGCCTTAGTGAGTTCCACGTTTGTGACGATGCAGCTGATGGTGGTGTTGGTGCGGTCGAGCGGCATCTGCATGGATCCGGCGGCGGCAAAGGCTGCGAGTTCCATGTCGACGATCTGGTCGCTATCGGCCGCGGCGCGCATACCGGCGACCCACTCGCCGGTGAAGGGGTCGACCACGTTGCCGCAGGCGTTGACCGAGACCACGGCGCCCACCTTGATGGGGCCGAGCGCCACGGCGGCAGCGCCAAGGCCGGCCTTCATGCAGGTGGCGGGGCCCATGAGCTTACCCACGGTAGCGCCCGTGCCGGCGCCCACGTTGCCCTGCTCGAGCGTGGCGGGGGTGTTGTCGAGTGCTTCGCGCACGGCGGCGATGCCGGCCTCAATGTCGGGGCGAACGGCGGGATCGCCAAAGGCGAGGTCGAAGATGCAGCTGGAGCACACGATGGGCACCTGCGTGGGGCCGACGGGAAGGCCGATGCCGCGGTCCTCAAGCTCGCGAGCGACGCCGCTTGCAGCCTCGAGGCCAAAGGCCGATCCGCCCGAAAGGCAGACGGCGTGGACCTTGTCGACGGTGTTCTCGGGTCGCAGCAGGTCGGTTTCGCGCGATGCCGGGGCACCGCCGCGAACGTCAACGCCGCCGGTGGCGCCCTCGGGTGCCACGATTACGGTGCAACCGGTGCCGGCCTCCTCGTCCGTGTAGTTGCCATAGCAAAAGCCATCGACATCGCAGACGTCAATGGCCTCAAGCAGTGTGTCCATGTTTTCTCCTATCGGTTTTCCGCCGCGCCTTGTGCCCGGTCGGGATCCGTGCGGTACGCCAAAATTGTAGGCGCCGGGGGATACCCAGCGCCAGATGCAATTACGAGAGTTTTTGAATCGCGCGCGCGACGCGTGCGATGGGTAGGCCCACCACGTTATAGAAGTCGCCCGAAATATCGTGCACGAGCATGCGTCCTCCTGTGCCCTGAATGCCGTAGGCGCCGGCCTTGTCCATGGGCTCACCCGAGGCGACGTAGTGCTCAATCTGCTCGTCGGTGAGCTCGTAGAACGTCACATCGGTCACATTGACAAAGGACAGGCTTTCGGCGGCATGCGGGGCTGCCGTATCGCCTGCCTTAACGATGCAGACGCCGGTTGCGACCTGGTGCGTGCGGCCCGAAAGCTCACGGAGCATGGTGCGCGCCTCGTCCTCGGTTGCCGGCTTGCCCAGAATCTTGCCGTCAAAGGTGACGATGGTGTCGGCCGCGACCGTCAGCTCATTGGGCTCGGCATGCTCGGCGGCAACGGCGGCGGCTTTTGTGCGTGCTAAGCGTTCAACGAGCGTAAGCGGGGCCTCGCCATCAAACGGCGTTTCGTCGATATCGGCAGGAATGATGCGAATGTCATAGCCCGCCTCGTGCATCAACTCGATGCGGCGCGGTGATTGCGAAGCCAAAATCATAGCTGAATGCCCTCGGCGACCTTCTCGACGGCCTTGTCGCCGGCGAGCGTGCGCAGCAGCTCAAGCGCAAAGGGGAGCGACTGGGCCATGCCGCTGGCGGTGATGATGTTGCCGTCTTGCGTAACCTTCTCGCCGGTATAGGCGCCTTCGGGGAAGCTTTTCTCAAAGCCAGGGAAGCACGTGGCGTGGCGCCCCTCGAGCAGGTCGAGCTCGCCCAGGATAAACGGGGCAGCGCAGATGGCGGCGACGTGCTTGGTCGCGGCGAACTCGCAGACCACGTCGCAGACGCGCTGATCGGCGCGCAGGTTGGTGGCACCGGGTAGGCCGCCGGGTAGCACGACGCAGTCGTACTCGTCAAAGTCGATCTCATCAAAGAGCGCATCGCAGGTCACGGGGATCTGCAGCGAGCTTACGACCTCACGCGTGGGCATAATCGAGATGAGCGTGGCACGCACGCCGCCGCGGCGCATGACATCGACCATGGTCAGGCATTCAATCGTTTCAAAGCCATCGGCGGCAAGAACGGCAACGCTGGGCATAAGGGTTCCTTTCATAGGGCGGCATACAATTAGCCGTCTTATACCCCGAAGACCGCCGCTTGCCACGCACCATTCCCCAATGATTTTGATCCCCGCCCCAGAAAATCATGCAGGGTGGATGGGTGTTGCGCACTAGGAGGGGCTTGCGGCGCGGCGATAAAATCTCGGCATCCGTCATCTTTCGCTACATGAGGAGCTGATGTGCGATGATTAGTGTATTCGATCTTCTCGTTTTGCTAGCTGTGTTCGGTGGTGTTGCGGCTGTCGCCTTTGCTGTTATCTTGAACAAGGAATCGTCGAATAAGCCTCAGTCTCCGCAGTCCAATCCGTACCAGCAAATGCCTCCGGCGCAGCAGGTTTCGCAGGTACAGCAGGCGTCGACCGCGATCGATGATGCTCAGCCAGTTGAGCCCGCTCATTTTTGCGCTCAGTGTGGCTCAATGGTGGAAGCAAATGCCTCCTTCTGCCAAAACTACGGCGCTCCGGTCAGCCATCAGTAATGAAATAGGGCGGGCTTCAGCAATGATTCACCACTCGATGATTGCTGAAGCCCGCCCCCCTAAAACAGATTAGTTTAGTTGCGCTTGAGGTGGACGACGGTTTCGCAGTGGAAGGTTTGCGGGAATAGGTCGACCGGTGTGATCTTGACGGGGGAGAAGGTGCCTTCTTCGACAAAGCGTTTGAGATCGCGCGCCAGGGTGGCTGGGTCGCAGCTTACGTAGGCGACATCGCGAGCACTCGTGCTGGCGATAAGGTCGATCGCCTCGGGGGCGAGGCCTGCACGCGGCGGGTCGACCACCAAGACGTCGGCATCCTGGTCGGGGAACTCGCGCACCGCGTCTCCGCCAATGACGTCGACGTTATCGAGCTTGTTGATCTCCAGGTTACGGCGCAGGTCGCGCACGGCGGGGCCGTAGGCCTCGACGGCGGCGACAAAGTCGCAGTGGCGGGCGAGCGGCAGGGTAAAGGTGCCGGCACCGCAGTACAGGTCCACGGCAAGCTCGTCTTCCTGCGGGTCGAGCGCTTCCATGACAAGATCGATCAAAATCTCGGCACCCTTGGTGTTGACCTGGAAAAAAGACGGGGCAGACAAGCGCATCTGACCCTCGGCGATATTCTCGGTCCATGAACCCTCTCCGGCGAGCATTTCGACCTTGGAGACACGGCGGGCTTTCTTTTCGCCCTTGCTCATGACGCGCACTACGCTCGTGGGATGAGCGGCGTCCGCCAGCACGCGGGAGACCTGCGAGCGCGGAAAAGAGCCTGTGGGCGTCCAGAGTGCGACCTCGAGTGCCTTGGTGCGGCGCGATGCGCGAATGCCCACGCGTTCGAGCCCCAAATCATGGCTGCCGCTTAGATAGTTGAGTGCGCCGACGACCGATTTGAGCGCCTTCGGGAAGCGCTTATCGAACAGCGGGCAAGAATCGACGGTCACGATCTTGCTGGGATCGACGCCGTGCATGCCAAGACGCACGCGGCCGTTTACAACGGTCGGCTCGAGTTCGATTTTATTGCGGTAGCCCCAGTCGTCCTTGGTGTGGCGGATGGGCTGTATCAGCTCATCGACCTGCTCGGGAGCGAACTTGCCGATGCGCTCGAGCGTGGAGCGCAGGTTTTGCTCCTTGGCGGCGAGCTGTGCCGTACGCGAGAGATTGCCCCACGAGCAGCCGCCGCAGATGCCCACGAAGGGGCAGGGAGGCTGAATGCGATCGGGGCTTGGCTCCAGAATCTCGGTGGTGCGGGCGCGCATGAACGACTTGCCGTCCTGTACGACCTCGGCCTCGACGGTGTCGCCTGCCACGGCGCCCTGCACAAAGACGGCCTTGCCGTTGTCGGCGTGCGCCAGCCCGTCGGCGCCGTAGGTCATCGATTCTATAGTGAGCTTCATATTCCTGCCTGTCATTCGCGTTGTTGTTCGCACCATGGTAGCAGGGAAAAGCGCCCCGCATCCGAGGCTTTCCTCAAATGCGGGACGCTTCTACAAACTGCTTCTACAAACGACTATTTCGTCTTGCCGGTAATGAGCGTCTTAAGACCCAGGCCGATCAGGCCCAAGCCCATGCGCACGCGACCGGGGCGATGGCGCTCGATGGCCTTGGTCTTGTCGGCGGGCTTATCGCGACGGGCGCTCGTCTCGGGTGCGGGCTTGGTGACCTGCGGCTCGGGCTGAGGTGCAGGTGCGGGCTCGGGCTCAATAACGGTCGCCTGGACCTCTTGGACCTTGGGTGCTACCGGCTGCGGCTCGGGCTCGGGGGCGGGTTTCGCCTCAATGACGGGCTCGGGCGCGGCCTCGGCGTTGCGATAGGCACGCTCCAGTAGAGCTTCCTGCGAGTTGAAGGGTTTCTCACCCTCTGCACGCTCTACGGGGACCCAGGTGCCGTCGCTCGTGAGGCTGCGGGCCTTCACGTTGTCCTGCAGCTGCATGCCCATGTACTCGTGTACCAGGGCGCGGCAGGTGGGGTCGAGCACGGGGAAGGCGATCTCCACGCGGTGCTCGGTGTTGCGTGTCATCATGTCTGCCGAGCTCAGGTAAATCATGTCCGAGTCCACGCCAAAGGCATAGACGCGCGCGTGCTCCAAAAAGCGTCCGACGATGGAGCGGACATGCACGTTCTCAGTTTTGCCCGGAACGCCCGGCTTGAGGCACGAGATGCCGCGGATGATCATGTCTACGCGCACGCCGGCACACGATGCCTCGGCGATCTTGTCGATAACCTCGCGGTCGGTCAGCGAGTTGAGCTTAAAGAACACGCGAGCGGGCTCGCCGGCAAGGGCGCGCTGGATCTCGCGGTCAAGCCCGCGCATGATGAGCGGTTTCAGTCCGACGGGCGCCACGCCCAGGAAGCGGTAGTCGCCGCGCAGGTTGCCCAGCGACAGATTGCGGAAGAACAGGTTGGCGTCTTCACCGATGCCGGGATGGGCGGTCATGAGCATAAAGTCGCTGTAGAGTTTGGCCGTCTTCTCGTTAAAGTTGCCGGTGCCCAAAAGCGTGAGGCGCGTTAGCGCCATGCCCTCGCGATAGGTGAGCTGGCAGATCTTTGAGTGGCATTTAAAGCCCTCGGAACCATAGATGACGGTGCAGCCCGCCTCTTCCAGACGCTCGGCCCACTCGATGTTGTTCTGCTCGTCAAAGCGCGCGCGGAGCTCCATGAGCACCGTGACCTCTTTGCCGTTCTCGGCAGCATCGATCAGCGACTCGCACAGGCGGCTCTGCTTGGCCACGCGGTAGAGCGTGATGCGCAACGAGATGCACTCGGGGTCATAGGCGGCCTCGTGCACCAGGTCCAAGAACGGGTTCATGGCCTCGTAGGGATAAAAGAGCAGCTTGTCGCCCTGCAGCACCTGTTCGCGGATGGAGCGGGTCATATCGATGGTGGGGTTGGGCTGCGGCTTAAACGGCGTAAAGAGCAGCTCGTTGCGCAGGTGCTCGGGAATCTTGCCCTCAATGCCAAAGACGTAGCCCAGGTTGAGCGGGATATCGCAGGTAAAGACCGAGCGACGCGAGAGCTCGAGCGCCTTGCGGATAGTCTTGAGCGTTGCTTTTTCGAGTGAGCCCGAGACGGCGAGCACTACAGGCTGCAGGCGCAGGCGCTTCTTAAGGATGCGCTTCATGTGCTGGCGGTAGTCCTCTTCCTCTTCGACGCCCTCGCCGTCCGGATCGATGTCGGCGTTGCGGGTGACGCGGATCAGCGCGCGATCCAGCGGCTTATAGGAGCCAAAGCAGCTGTCCAGGCAGGCGAGGATGACGTCCTCGAGCAAGATGTAGGAGTAGGTGCCGGTGGGCGAGGGAATCTCGACCACGCGGTTCATCGAGGCGGGGATCTCGATAAGGCCCAGCAGGCTCTCCTCGTCGGTGGCGCCGTCCAGACCACAGGCCAGATAGAGCGCGCCGTTGCGCAGGTTGGGGAAGGGGTGGCGAGGATCGATGACCAGCGGCGAGATGACCGGCGACACGTAGGCCTGGAAGTAGCGGGTTACAAAGGTGCGCTCCTCGGGCGTAAGCGAATCGATGCGGGCGCGGTGAACGCCCAAGGTGTCGAGCTTGCCCTCGATGCTCTTAAAGATGGACTCCCAACGGGTAAGGAGCCCGGGCATTTCGGCCATGACAGCATCGACCTGTTCGGAGGCGGTCATATTGCTCTTGTTGTCGACGGGCTGTTTTTTGAGCTCTGCCAGATCGGACAGGCCGCCCACGCGCACCATGAGAAACTCGTCGAGGTTAGACTCGAAAATCGACACGAATTTTAGACGCTCGAACAGCGGAACAGTCTCATCGAAGGCTTCGTCAAGCACGCGGTTGTCAAAGCGCAGCCAGCTAAGCTCTCGGTTTTGCGTGTACGAGAAGTCGCGCGGCGGTTTGCGCAGCTTTGCGGCGGCTTGCTTCTTTTCGATTTTGCTCGGCATATGCATCTGTCCGTTCAGTCCCCACAAGGGACGGTAGCCTAACACTAATCACTATTGTCTCAATTTAGTCGACCTGTAGCACGGACGCATCGCGCGAACGGTATCTTTACCTACTTCTTACGCTGCCAAGGCATGCAACTAACTGCCCAACTCGTTTGGAAACAATCTATATCCATACTCAACTGGTGAGGATGTATGAATAAGAATGATTGCGAGCTGAATATAATCGAATCCAAATTGAATCATGGACAAACGACATATATATGCAGAAAACCGTTTTAGCTATGCAATTCCTAAACATGAAAATATTTGTGCAATCTAGCTTAATTCCTTAGAAAAAAGAACATTTACCTTTGAAAACCTGCTTTAGAGAACCGAAGTGCATCATGGGGGAATCATATGCGATATACCGTTCATCGCACTTTGCTGACCGTTCGGGGGCGAGGTGGAATTGCAGGTGGTTTTTGGATATAACTAGAGCTGTCAGCAAGCAGCGTCCCATACGGAGGGGCGCTGATACATTCGGCCAGTAAGGCCCGAAAGAAAGGTAGGAGGCCATGACGAAAGGTCTGCACGTGCCTTCCGAGATCGGCAAGCTCAGGAAGGTCTGCCTGCACCGTCCCGGCGACGAGCTCCTCAACCTGCCGCCCGA
>CABUXM010000008.1 GCA_902495545.1 uncultured Collinsella sp.
AAGAAGCTCAAGAAGGATGCCGATTTCCAGAAGATCGCGGATGACGGCGACGTCAACGCGAGCGTGCTGTACGGCCAGGAGGAAGTGAGCCGCCTGTTCCAGGTGACCAACTACATCCGCATCGCCGCCGTGGTGCTCGTTGGTCTTCTGACCTTTATCGCATTCATCTTCATCAACAACACGATTCGCCTGTCCATCACGGCGCGTCGTCGTGAGATTGCGATTATGCGTCTGGTCGGCGCCAGCAACGGCTTCATTCGTGGCCCGTTTATCACCGAGGGCGTGCTGCAGGCCATTTTGGGCTCGCTGCTTTCCATCGGCGTTCTGGAGCTGCTGCGCAACCTGATGATTCCGCGTCTGCAGGAGAGCATCGGCTGGATGTCGTTTGCCCTGCCGATGCAGTACTACCTGGTGACCTATGCTGCGCTGATTCTGGTCGGCGTGATTATCGGTCTCTTTGGTTCTGCCATCGCCATGCGCCGCTACCTGCGCGTGTAGGCATGCTTGGAATTCATCCCTTCCAACGGGTCGTCTCTTATGGGGCGGCCCGTTTTTTTGATCCCTAGGGGACGGCAGGAAAGCGAATCATTTGGGTAGACTCTTTGGAGTTCGCAATCGATAGTTAGGAGGCGCCATGGGGCGCAATAACAAGCATAAGCGTGGAGCTCGCAATAAGCGCGGGCCGGTGCGCAGCGAACGCCGTCCGAGTCTGACCGGGCGCGTGCAGCTCCATGAGCACAGTGCCTATGTCATAACCGAGAATGGCGACTACAAGGTCATGGGCCGCGGTAAGCGCGAGATCATGGATGGCGATACCGTTGCCGTGAGCATTAAGAACAGCCCGCACGGTGAGCGGCGCGCCGTGATCGAGGGCGTGGTTGAGCGTGCAGCCATAAGCGTGGTGGGCACGTACCAGACCGCCGGTCCGCTCGGTGTGATTGAGCCGCTCGATTCGCGTCTGAAGGCCGACTTCTTCATTCTGCCCGAGGATACCTCGGCGGATCGTCTGGGCGTCCACCCGGGTGATGCTGTTGTCGCGCACATTTTGACCTACCCGACGCGCCTGGAATCGGGCACCGTGACGATTGAACGCCGCATTGGCGGAGATGACGCGCCCGATTTGGGCGTTCAATATGTGATGGCGCGTTACGGCTATACCGATAGCTATCCCGAGGCCGCGCTGGACGAGGCCGAGGAGCTTTCGCTCGATGTGTCCGCGGCGCTTAAGGACCCGCTCCGCCGCGATCTGCGCGACCGCTTTGTCATCACGATCGACCCTGTCGACGCGCGCGACTTTGACGATGCCATTTCGCTGGAGCGTACGCCCGAGGGTGGCTACAAGCTGGGTGTGCATATCGCCGACGTTTCACACTATGTGGCTTGGGACGGGCATATCGATCTTGAGGCTCGCCATCGCACGACATCGGTGTATCTGGCCGATCGCGTGCTTCCCATGCTGCCCGAACGCCTGTCCTGTGACCTGTGCTCGCTTCGCCCTGACGAGGACCGTCTTGCGTTTACCGTCGATATCGAGCTCGATGCGCAGGGTCGCGTGCGGCATTACGATCCGTACCCCAGCGTGATTCGCTCGCGTGTGCGTATGGACTATGACGGCGCCGAGGCGCTGCTGGTGCGTGCCGGCGCGGTTGAGTATTCGGTGCTGGAGGGTGCGGCCGAGGATGTTGCGGCTGCCGAGATCTCGCGCGAGGAAGCGCTTGAGCGCGGTCTTGCGTGCGAGGAGACCGCCCGCGGCTACAACATCGACCTCGGCGATTTCCTTGTCGCCGCCAACGAACTCGCCGAACTTCGCCGTCGTATTCGTCGCGCCCGCGGCTCAGTCGATTTTGACACGGCCGAGATTCGCGCTCTATTGGATGAGGACGGAGTGCCCGTGCAGATTGTGGCGCGTGAGCGTTCGTGTGCCACGTCGCTTATCGAGGAAGCCATGCTGCTCGCTAACGAGTGCGTTGCAGAGTGGCTGGCGGACCGTGATATCGAGGCCTGCTATCGCGTGCATGAGGATCCGAGCCCCGATAGCCTGCACGGTGCCGCCGTTGCGCTGGCGCAGCTAGGCATCATCGACGATCGCCGTGCTGCCGGTATTGCCCTGGGGAGTCCCGATGAGCTGCAGGCCGCAGTCGATGCTGCCGCCGGTACGGCCAACGCACCGCTCGTCAACATGCTGCTTCTGCGCAGCATGCAGCGCGCGCTGTACAAGCCGCGCAACGAGGGCCACTTTGCGCTCGCCGCGCCGTGCTACTGTCACTTTACGAGTCCCATCCGTCGCTACCCCGATCTGGTGGTGCACCGCGTGCTCAAACTGCAGTTGGCCTACGAGCAGCTCGGCGGCAAGGACGCCTTGGTCCGTACGCCGCGGCTGATCGGCAAGGGGCGCGAGTCGCTGCCGCGCATTCTGCCGCAGATCTGCCGCGCATGCAGCGATGCCGAGCGCGCGGCAGATGCCGCCAGCCATGCGACGCAAAAGATCAAGATTGCCCAGTACTATGAGGACCGTCTGGGCGAGCGCTATGCCGGAACCGTCTCGTGGGTTAGCAGCATGGGCCTCTTTGTGCGCTTGGATCTAACGCAGGTCGAAGGCTTGATTTCGATCAAGAGCCTGGGCAACGAGTGGTTCGAGTTCGACGAGGACGCGCTTACGCTGACGGGCGCCGACACGGGGACTCGTTACGAGCTGGGGCAGCGCGTGATTGTCGAGGTCTCGCGCGTCAATACCACGCGTGGGCACTTGGACTTTAAGCTTATCCATTAGCCAAATCCCGACTCATGGTGGGGGAGCGGAGGGCGGCCTTTCGGGACCGCCCTTCGCATTTGAATCGTGGCTACCTTGCCGTCTGCTCGGCCGCCCGCTTACCTGCTATTTGAGAGGTAGAACCTACCAAAATAAACCTGTCCCTTTTTGGCAGGTTTACAAGAAAGCGGGGATGAGATGGCGACGGTGTACGGTTATGCGCGGGTGAGTTCGCGCGATCAGAATCTTAATCGGCAGCTGGATGCGCTGGGCGCCTATGGCGTGGGCTCGGCGAATATTTATGCCGACCATGCGAGCGGCAAGGACTTCGATCGACCGCGTTATCGCGAGCTGCTGCACGTTCTGGGAGACGGGGACGTGCTGGTGGTGCTTTCTATCGACCGACTTGGTCGTAATTACTCCGAGATTCTTGAGGAATGGCGGCGCATTACCAAGGAGCTCGGGGTTGCCATTGTGGTGTTGGACATGCCATTGCTTGACACGCGTGTCAGGGCCAGCGGCGCGCCGGATGTGACCAACACCCTAATTGTCGATATTGTGCTGCAACTGCTGAGCTACGTGGCGCAGGTGGAACGCGAGAATATCCATCGGCGCCAGGCGGAGGGAATTGCAGCGGCGCGGGCGCGAGGGGTCCGTTTCGGTCGACCTCGCAAGCCGTGCCCTCCTCAGTTTGAGCTAGTGCGCGATAGCTATGAGGCAGGCGATATTACCCGCAGCCAGGCAGCAAAGTGCCTGGGCGTGTGCGTGGGGACGTTTGATCGCTGGATGCGCGAGGCGGGGTAGGGGTTTGCGTCGCTTTGTTGCTTCCTGTTGCGATTCAAATTTTGATACGGTGACGATGTCATTTGGGGCTACACTCGCTGATATTCAAAAAAGGAGGTTGGCCTTTGGCGCACATGAAGATAATAATCGGGTGGACCGCGATCGCTCTGTTCGCCGCAACGCTGGCGGGCATCTGGGTGCTGACGGAGCAAAACGCAGTGCAGACGTCGTTGCTGAGCGAGTCCACCGCGCGCGTGGTGGAGGGTCAGGCTGCGAGCGTTCAGGCTACCGGCATCACGGGTGAAACTCAGGCGGGGGACGGCATGACTGAGAGTACCAATCCGGCTGCCTCGACGGTCCAGCGTGGTCGACTTGCTTCCATTCGCATGTGGGTAGGCGCAAACGTCCGTCGCGTCGCCCATACCGTAGAGTTTTTCTTCGTCGGATTGTTCGCCTCGGTGATCGTGGTCTGCTTTTCCAGGCGTCCA
Source organism: uncultured Collinsella sp. (assembly GCA_902495545.1). Taxonomy (GTDB): domain Bacteria; phylum Actinomycetota; class Coriobacteriia; order Coriobacteriales; family Coriobacteriaceae; genus Collinsella. The sequence continues at coordinate 4,021 of CABUXM010000008.1, forward strand.
TGGAGTGTGTGTTCCCGTTGCGTGCCTGTGTTTCTCTTTTGCGCTGCCTGTTCCGTTGGCGACCAGGTGCATAAGATCTTTGTTCCCGGCAGGCATTTCGACGTTATCGATTTAGGATTCGATGCTGCGGGCTATGTCACCGCCATGCTGTTGGTATTGCTGGCAGCGGCGTTGGTGCGCCATGTGACTCGGCCGATCGGCGCCCATGCGAGGCGCTAGCCGGTAACAAACCCGTTTCTGATAATGCGACCTTGTTGAATTATTTTGTGTCGCGCGTATTTCCGAGCGGTCGGATTTGAGGGGCGAGCGGTAGAACGCTCGCCCTTTGTGCGCCACGATGCGGCACAATGTACCGCAAAAGCTGTTTGTATACGGTACGAATCGTTCGTTGGTCTTTAATTCTTCTCAACGGAGGTGTTTGAGATGGCAAACGGATTGCTTTTGCGGCTTCGCGAGCGTGAGCTCAGCGCGAGCCCGGCGGAACGCAATGTCATCGCATATGTAAGCGCTCATCCGCACGAGGTGGTCGGGCTGTCCGTCCGCGGTCTTGCCGATGTCACGTTCTCCTCGCCCTCGAGCATTTTGCGCTTTTGCAAGCGTTTGGGTTTTGCGGGCTACAAGGAGTTCCAGCGCGAACTGATTGCCGAGCTGGCGCTCTTAGGTGACAAGAAAGACGTTGCCCTCGAGGACATCTCCATGGATGACAGCGTCGAACGTATCGTGGGGAAGGTGATGAAAAGCAACGTGCGAACGATCGAGGCGACGGCGCGAACGCTCGATTACACCGTCTTGGAGCGATGCGCGGCCCGTCTTAAGCGGGCACGCGCGGTCAATCTGTTCGGTATTGGTGCCTCTCGTTTGGTCGCACACGATCTGGCGCAAAAGCTCATGCGTGTCGACAAAGAGTGCCATCTGTACGACGACTGGCATGATCAGCTCTTGTGTGCCAAGAACATGCATGAGGGCGATATGGCAATCGCCTTTAGCTACTCGGGCTTGACGCAAGAGGTGCTGGACTGCACCGCCGAGGCTCAACGTCACAACTGTCCCGTCGTGGCCGTTACCAAAGTAGATGGATCATCCAAGCTTGCCACCATGGCCGATGCCGTGCTCGGCGTCGCCGCGAGTGAACCCTTGGTCCGCAGCGGTGCCATGGCTTCGCGTATGGCCCAGCTTATGGTTGTCGATGCCCTGTACGCTGCTTACGTTGCCAGCGACTACGAACGGGCGACGCATGTCATTAAGCAAAACTACATCGAGAAACAGGAAAGATGAGGTGAATGAAATGCTCGATTTAACAAAATTCACGACCGAACAGCGTAATCAAAGGTCAATGGACCTCGATACGATGACATCGCTGCAAATCGTCACGACGATGAACGATGAGGATCTTCGTGCCGTCCAGTCGGTCACGAAAGTTTTGCCCCAGGTTGCCGCAGCAATCGACTGGGCTGCTGAGGCACTCGAGCGCGGCGGGCGCGTCTTTTACATGGGCGCAGGCACCAGCGGTCGTCTGGGCGTACTCGACGCTTCGGAGTGTCCGCCCACGTTTGGCGTGTCACCCGATCTGATTGTCGGGCTCATTGCCGGAGGCGAGACGGCGTTTATCAGGGCTGTCGAAGGTGCCGAAGACAGCGAGGAGCTTGGCGCGAACGACCTGCGAGAGCGTGGACTCTCGGACAAGGATCTTGTCGTTGGCCTGGCGGCAAGCGGTCGTACTCCTTATGTGGTGGGCGGCCTTGTGTACGCCAAGGCAACTGGGTGCAAGACCATTGCAATTGCCTGCAACCAAGGGTCGAAGATCGGGGAGAGCGCAGATCTTGCCATTGAGCCCGTGCCCGGTCCCGAGGTGCTGACCGGCTCAACGAGGCTCAAGGCGGGAACGGTTCAAAAGCTCATTCTCAACATGATTTCGACCGGTGCCATGGTCAAGATCGGCAAGGTATACCAAAACCTGATGGTCGATGTGCAGCAGACGAACGAGAAGTTGGTGGTGCGCGGCCAGAACATCGTGATGGAGGCGACCGGCTGCACGCGCGAGCGCGCTGTTCAGGCGCTTGCAGATGCCGGCGGCCACGTAAAAACCGCTATTGTCTCGGTGCTGCTGGACTGCGATGCCGAGCAGGCCGCGGTAGCTCTTGAGCGGGCGCGAGGCCATGTCCGTGCTGCGGTGAGTGGCCATGAGAAGAGCAATGCCGACGCCCGATAGGTGCGCGGCGTGAGCTGATATGACATCCAGACGAGATACCCAATACAAGGAGGAGTTATGACGAACAAAGAGCTGGCTCAAAAGCTGCTGGATCTTTTGGGCGGTAAAGACAACGTGCTAGCAAACGCGGCGTGCATGACGCGCCTGCGCGTGACCGTCAAAGACGCGGGCAACGTCGACACGGAGGGCATTAAGGCGCTCGACGGCGTGATGGGCCTGGTCGAGGACGACACGATGCAGATCGTGCTGGGTCCGGGCAAGGTGAATAAGGTGCTCGAGGAGTTCTCCAAGCTCACCGGCCTTGCGAAAGGCGTTGCCGACGAGAGCGTGGTTGACGCTGCGGCCACAAACAAGGCCGCGCAGAAGGCCAAGTACGAGTCCAAGCCGGTTCAGGCCTTCCTCAAGAAGATTTCCAATGTCTTCGTCGCCCTGCTTCCCGGCATCATTGCGGCTGGCCTCATCAACGGTATCTGCAACGTCATTAACGTCTCGACGGCAGGCGCGCTTGCAGGCGAGTGGTGGTACCAGGGCATTCGTTCCATGGGCTGGGCCCTGTTCGCCTATCTGCCCATCTTGGTGGGTTATAACGCGGCACGTGAGTTTGGTGGCTCCGCTGCGCTGGGCGGCATCGCCGGCATGATGTGCATCGCCAACAGTGCCATGCCCCTGCTTGCGCCTGGCGCGGCTGATCCTGCCACTGCCATTCTGCTGCCGCTCACCAATGCGCAGTACAACCCCGCAGCGGGCGGCATGATCGCGGCTCTCATCGCTGGCGCATTTTTTGCCTGGATGGAGCGTCAGATTCGCAAGGTTATGCCCAACGCACTCGACACGTTCTTGTCCCCGCTGCTGGTGCTCATCATCGGCGCCTTTGCTCTGATGCTCGTCATCCAGCCGGTTGGTGCATGGCTGACGACTGCCATCTTTAGCGTTTTGACCTTTATCTTCGAGAAGCTGGGCGTCCTGGGCGGCTATATCCTGTCGGCGGGCTTCTTGCCGCTGGTTTCCGTCGGCCTGCATCAGGCGCTCACGCCGATCCACGCTATGCTCAACGATCCCGACGGCGCTACCAAGGGTATCAATTACCTGCTTCCCATCCTTATGATGGCTGGCGGCGGCCAGGTCGGTGCCGGTTTGGCGCTGTACTTTAAGACCAAGAACGCCAAGCTCAAGAAGTACGTCGCAGAGTCCATTCCCGTTGGAATCCTGGGTGTGGGCGAGCCTCTGATGTATGCTGTTACGCTGCCGCTCGTTCGTCCGTTTGTGACGGCCTGCCTGGGTGCCGGATTTGGCGGCGCGCTCGCGGCGCTGCTTCACATCGGCACGGTTTCTCAGGGCGTTTCCGGTCTGTTTGGCCTGCTGATCGTCGTTCCTGGCCAGCAACTCGGCTACGTTGCCGCTATGCTGCTTGCCTATGCCGCCGGCTTTGTCCTGACGTGGTTCTTCGGTGTCGACGAGCAGAAGATCAACGAGTTCTTTGGCGAGTAGTTTGATATCGCGAGCCGTGTTGCTCGGGGTTCGCGGCGCGCGGCAGATTTCTTGATGCTATGGTTGTGCCGGCGGGGCTAACTGCTCCGCCGGCCTTTTTTAAAGGAGCGTTGAAGCGTGAAAACGGGTATTTCGATTTATCTTTCCAGCCCTTTGCAGGATATTGAGCGGACGATTGAGCGTGGTGCCGCGGCGGGTGCGCGCTATGCGTTCACCTCGCTGCATATTCCCGAGGATGGGGGAGCGGCGTATGCCGATAAGGTCCGTCATGTGCTGTCGCTGCTTTCCGCCCGCGGCATTGCGCTCATTGCCGATGTGGGGCCTCGCACGTGCGATTTGCTCGGGCTTGAGCGCATTGAGGACCTGCGCGATCTGGGGTTGGAATACCTTCGTTTGGACTATGGCTTTAGTGCCCAGCGGGTCGCGGAGCTGTCCGGTGTATTTCGCATTGTGGTCAATGCATCGACGGTGAGTTCTGATGAAATCGCATCGTGGCGTGAGGCCGGTGCCGATGTGACTCGTTTTGCCGCCTGCCACAATTTTTACCCCAAGCCTTATACCGGTTTAGCTCTTGAAGATGTTGCTCGGACGAATCTTCGTCTTGCGGCGCTTGGATTCGAAATCATGGCTTTTGTGCCGGGTGATGCTAACGTTCGCGGGCCGGTTTTCGAGGGACTGCCGACGGTCGAGGCGCAGCGCGGTCGCGCGTCAAAGGTTGCTCTCAATATGCTTGAGCTTGCACATGGCGCCGATTGCGACATTGTGTTGGTCGGCGACCCCGATCTATCCGATGCGGGCTGGGCGCAGTTTGCTCAAGTTTCCGCCGGATACGTGGACCTGCAATGCGAGCTTGAGCCCGGTTATGCCTATGTGCGCGGGCAGATTCATCACGACCGGCCCGACTCGAGCGTCCTCATCTTTAGGTCTCAGGAGTCACGCACGACGCTTAAGCCTGATTCCGTGCCGACGGATGCCGGAGCTGGACTGTTTCGAAAGGCGGGGTCGATCGCTGTGAGTAATAGCGGATATGGGCGCTACGAAGGCGAGCTTGAGATTGCGCGGGTCGATCTTCCCGGTGACGAGCGCATGAACGTTGCGGGCCATATCACGCCCGAGGCAATGGGGCTGCTGCCGTTCATCAAACGCGGATTCGGGGTACGGTTCGTTTAGCGTGTGACCCGTGGGCTACAATTGGCCCATCATACGAAGGCGCCTCGTGTGGCGTGTGCCTGCGTTGGCCGATCTATATTCGGAGGATTTCCATGACCGTACTGTTTGTTGAATATCCCAAGTGCTCGACCTGTAAGAAGGCCAAGGCATGGCTGGACGAACATGGGGTTGAGTATATCGACCGCGATATCGTTTTGGACAATCCCACGGCTGATGAGCTTGCGACCTGGATTGCTCGTTCGGGGCTGCCGGTGCGGCGTTTCTTTAATTCGTCGGGCATGAAATATCGAGAGCTGGGCCTGAAGGCGCGTCTGGACGCGGGCATGACGGATCGGGAGTGCTACGAGCTGCTGGCGACCGACGGCATGCTGGTCAAGCGTCCGCTGCTGGTGGGCGACGACTTTGCGATTCCCGGCTTTAGGGAATCGGCTTGGGCCGAGGCGTTGCTGTAGCGGCTGCGGAAAGTGCGACCCGTTTTGAGTGCTCAGGGTGGGACGCACTTTCCGCCGGCGGGCCTGCCTCAGTCAGTCCGCCAGCTGTGCCCATTCGTGCGGATCGTAGACTTTTACGTGCTTGTTGGGCTTGCCACTCCAGTACTCCTCGTCCATAAAGGGCAGATATGCCTGAACGCCGGGGCAGATAAAGGGAATCCGCTGCTGTTGCAGTCGCTCGCGCTGGCGCTGCTCCAGGTGCGCCTCGGATATGACGGTCGGCATACCGGACAACTCGACGAGGCTTGCCTGGATTCGCTTAAGGTCGGGGAGTCCCGCGTGCCATGACATCCGCATGATCAAAAAGGATGCACGGCGGTATTTTGCCTGCACCACAGTAATGGCGGGGCGCAGTGTGGGATGGATTTTGTCCCGTTCGGGCCAAAGGTCGGCAGTGATCTCAAGCCCCAGGGTCTCCCATAGGTAATCAAGCTCTTCGTCCATGGTGCCTCGATATCCGTGCAATGATGACGGTTCGATTGTGCCATCAGCCGTGAGTGCTGCATTGTTGTAATCTACCAGCGGTAGATGTGGGATGTTTTACGGGCTTTGACGCCGTAGGTGTCGCTGGTGCTTCACAGGTCCTTCACGTGTTGGCCGTATTTGACTGAATTTCAAAAAAGTCAAAATTAGGGCTTGCGTCACGGCGGGACTTCCCGTATATTTCTTTCTTGCGCAAAGGCACAGCCGAGCGCAGCGATGCAGTCATTGGGATGTCGTCTAATGGCAGGACAGCGGATTCTGGTTCCGTCAATGGGGGTTCGACTCCCTCCATCCCAGCCATTGCATTTGCTACATATGGCCCGTTCGTCTAGCGGTTTAGGACGCCGCCCTCTCAAGGCGGAGATCACCAGTTCGAATCTGGTACGGGCTACCAAAATTGAACGCCCGGGCCTCGTAAGAGACCCGGGTTTTGTGTATTGACCGATGTTTAAGGCGCGCGTTGAGTCTGCCGCCCGGACCGAGGAGTTGTCATGGACCTGCCCATCAGCTTGCAAGACATCACATATGCCGAGAACTATCTGGCGCAGGGCGACCTGGCTACGGCGACGCCGCTGCTGGAGCGCCTGGTGGAGCTCGCCGAGGAGTATATCGACGCCGAGTGCAAGACGGAGGAGAAGCGCCAATACTTCAGCTTCGATAGCAAGTTTGAGCGCTTGGCCTATCGCCGCGTGGAGAAGGATCCGCGCGAGCTCGTGCAGGTTGAGGTGCCGTTTGACCGCCTGTACTCTGACATGGCGTTTGCCTACATTCGCCAGCAGGATTATGTGAGCGCTCGTAATGCCTTGATGCAGGCTGTGCGTTGGGACCCCATGAACTGCAACTATCGCTTGGATTTGGCCGAGCTGTTCCGCGCTCTCGAGGACAAGCAGGAGTGGGCTTCGCTTTCGTTTTCGGTGCTGGAGCGTGCAAGCGATGGCAAGTGCGCCGCCCGCGCTTACGCCAATCTGGGACAGTACTTCTTGGAGCCCGAGACCGAGAACATTTCGGCTGCCGTGGGCTGCGCGCGTCTGGCGCTGCGCCTGGCGCCCAACGATACGCATACGACGCGCCTGCTCAACAAGATCCATACTACCTATCCGGATGCCGCCGAGGAGAGCGACGAGCACGTGATGGGCGAGCTGGCGTTGCAGGGCGTTCCGACCTCACCTTCGGCCGAGATTGCAATCTGCCTGATTATGTGCGCGACCGATGCTGCAAGCGACGGCGACAAGCAGGAGGCGACGCGCCTGACGGTGCGTGCTCGCGACTTGGTGGGCGAGGAAGCCTGCGCGGCGATTATCAAACTGGTGCGCGAGAGCGATGCCGAACTCAATGCCGAGCGCAAGGCAAAGCGCGAGGCTGCGGGCTCAAACGCCGATGGCGCCAAGGAGGCCGACGATGCCCAGTAAGCGCGAGCGCAAACTCATCTCCAAGAATCGCTCGGCACATCACGAGTACTTTATCGATGAGACATTTGAGTGCGGCATTGAACTGAGCGGCACCGAGGTCAAGTCGATTCGCGAGCGCGCCTGCCAGATCACCGATACCTTCGCGCTGATCCGCGGCGGGGAGTGCTGGCTCGTCGGCCTGCATATCCATCCTTATAGCCATGGTGGCGTGTGGAATCGCGATCCCGACCGTCGGCGTCGTCTGCTGCTGCACCGCAAGGAGATCGACTTTCTTGACGGCAAACTTCGCAACCGTGGTTATGCGCTGGTTCCGTTGGAGCTCTACTTTAATACCGACGGCCGCGTAAAGCTGCTGCTGGGTCTGGGTCGCGGCAAGAAGCTCTACGACAAGCGCGAGGACATGGCCAAGCGTGATGTCCAACGCGAGATCGACCGCGCCCTTAAGGAACGCAACCGCTAGGCACTCTGCATAAGTTGCGGTGAGATACGGACTGTTTTGCCTGTTTGAGGGGCTATCCAGTCCCTATTTCACCGCAACTGCGGGTGTCTCATCTTTCTTACTGTTCTGACACATATGTCTCAAAGGCGGCGTCCGTTATGGGTGCCGCCTTTTTTGTGGGTACATACATCCATGAGGTTCCAACCCGAGCTAGGGGAGTGATCGTTATGGACAAAACTGCGTTCTTTACCATGCCGAGTGGCCTGTACGTGGTGAGCGCCGTGGCGGACGGGCTGCGTGCCGGCTGCGTTATCAACACAGCAGTGCAGGTGACATCCGCCCCGCCGCGCATCTCGATTGCCGTGAACAAGGAAAATGTCACGTCCGGCGTAATCGTATCGGCTAAGGCCTTTGCGCTGACCGTGATCGATCAGACGGCCGATATGCTCTATATCGGCAACTTTGGCTTCCGCACCAGCAGTGGCTACGACAAGTTTGCCAAGTACGAGACCCACGAGACCGCGCTGGGCATGCCCTATGTGCCCGAGCACGCGGCGGCGCTGTTTAGCTGCCGTCTGATTGATACCGTGGATGTGGGCACGCACCTGCTCTTTATCGGCGAGGTGGAGGATGCCGAGCGCTTGAGCGGCGAGGCCCCGCTGACCTATGACTACTACCACAAGGTGTTAAAGGGCAAGACGCCGCCCAAGGCTTCGTCGTATCAAGGCTAGAAATGTTCTAAAAATACTTGCATTATATTATTGAGAATCTATACTAATAAACGAAGTACATCACCAGTCGCGTTCGAGAGGAGAACATCATGGCTGAGGAGAAGAAGACGTATAAGTTTGTGTGCACCGTTTGCGGTTACGAGGTTGAGGTCGACACGCCCGAGCTGCCCGAGGATTACGTATGCCCGGTCTGCGGCGTCGGCCCCGATGAGTTTGAGCTCGTCGAGGAGTAACTCGTAGACACACGGCGATTAGCTATACAGAGCTCTGTCCAAGGGCCCCGGTCGAATTCTCGGCCGGGGCCCTTTTGATTTATCTGACGGTTTAAAACGGCCTTACGTGTTACAGATTGAGACGTTATATCTGGACAGTCACGCCATCCCAATTACATCCCCGTTAGCAGCACGATGTCGAGAACCGTTACGATGACGCCGATTCCTACGAGCAACGCGTTGAGCGGGCGCGAGTTGGCGTATTTGCCCATGACGCGGCGTGAGCTGGTGAGCCGTATAAGCACGAAAACCGTGATCGGCAGCTGAAGCGACAGCAGTGCCTGGCTCCAGATGAGACCTCCAAAAGGATTTGGGACGACCAGACACGCCGCCACTGCGCCGACGAAACATGCCGCCACCCCAATCGAGGAATGTCGGTCGTGGATGTCGTATTCCTCGTCGAACATGCCCGCGGTGATGGTGCCTGCCGCCATGCCTGCCGTCACACTACTCGAGAGGCCCGCAAACAGCAGCGCCACCGCAAAGATGGTCGAGCTTGCTGGGCCCAGAATGGGGGAGAGCGTGTCCGCTGCGACGGCGAGGTCGTCTACGGCAATGCCGTGCGCAAAGAAGGTCGTTGCGGCCAGGATGACCATGGCCGAGTTGATTGCCCAGCCCACGCCCATCGAAAAGAGCGTGTCGAAGAGCTCATAGCGCAGACGCTCTTCGATAACCTGCTCGCCTTGGCCTTCGAAGTGCATGGATTGGATGACCTCGGAGTGTAGAAAGAGGTTGTGGGGCATAACGACCGCACCAAGGACACTCACGATAATCGCGGCAGAGCCAGTGGGCATACTGGGCGTGATCCAGCTTGCGGCGGCTTGCGGCCAGTCGACCTTGACTAGTGCAAGCTCGGCCAAAAACGAGAGTCCTACCACGCCTACGAAGGCGATGATCCAGCGTTCGGCACGCTTGTAGGAGTTCGTCATGAGCATCGCCATCGATACTGCCGCCACGATGACGCAGCCCGCACGCACGGGCAGCCCAAAGAGCATTTGAAGGGCAATCGCGCCGCCCAGGACTTCGGCCATGGCGGTGGCGATGGTCGCGAGATGGGCACTGGCGAGCACCGTGCGTCCAACGAAGCGGGGGAGGTAACGTGTCGTGGCCTCGGCAAGACAGGCGCCCGTGGCGATACCCAGGTGCGCCGCATTGTGCTGCAGCACAATGAGCATAATCGTGGACAGTGTGACGATCCACAGCAGCGCGTAGCCAAACTGCGAGCCCGCGGCCATATTGGAGGCCCAGTTGCCCGGGTCGATAAAGCCGACGGTGACGAGCAACCCGGGGCCGATATGCCGCGCAATGTCTAGGCCTCCGTGACCACCGGTGCGTCGGGAGCCAAAGTGTTGTTTGAGATGGTTGAGCATGGTGCGCTCCTGTGTATGGGCGGCGTGGCGTCGCATCTGGGTCATGCGGCGCCACGCGTCGGGTTTGGGTTGGGGTTACCTGCGCGCCTTGCCTTGGTTGGCCACGTCGTCGATCTTGGCGGCGATGGTCGCCGGGTCGCCGATGTAGCGCTTGTCGAGGACGTTGAAATCGGTGTCGAAGGTGTAAACGAGCGGCACGCCGGTGGGGATGTTGACCTTGAGGATCTCCTCGGGCGTGAGGTGCTCGAACTTCATGACGAGAGAGCGCAGGGAGTTGCCGTGTGCGGCGATGAGTACGCGCTTGCCGGCGAGCATCTGGGGGCGAATCTCGTCTTCGAAATAAGGCCAGGCACGGGCTATCGTGTCCTTGAGGCACTCGGTGTAGGGCAGCTGGTCGGGTGCGACATCACGGTATTGCTCCTGGGTGTGGGGATCGCGCGCGTCGTTCGGCTCGAGTGCCGGCGGGCAGATATCGAAGGAGCGGCGCCAGATGAGCACCTGTTCGTCGCCGTGCTCCGCCGCGGCATCGGCCTTGTTGAGACCCTGCAACGCGCCGTAGTGGCGCTCGTTGAGCTTCCAGGATTTGATGACGGGCAGCCACTCGCGATCCATTTGGCCGAGCACGATGTTGAGGGTGTGGATCGCGCGCTTGAGGCGCGAAGTGTAGCAGACGTCAAAGTCGAAACCGGCTTCTTTGAGGGCTCGACCGCCTGCGGCGGCTTCTTCGCGGCCCGTGTCGGTGAGCTCTACGTCGGTCCAGCCGGTGAACAGGTTGAGTTTGTTCCACTCCGACTCTCCGTGGCGGATAAGGACGAGTTGGATCGTCTGCCGGTCTGTCTGGTTTGCCATAGGGGCCTCCTTAATGTGGCACGGCATGCGTGCCGTTTGTTTGACGCCGCAAAGGATACCCGTTTTAGGCTCAAAAGTTAACCAAGACTAACAAAATTATTGTATTTGAATAGGATGGTGAAAGGGGGGTTACCGAAATGTCTTGATCTGTAACAACTAGGGATGGAAATTGGGCCTAGGTGTTACAGATCGAGACAGGAGGAAATGGTCCTATGGAATGTCTCGATCTGTAACAGTTTGCCGCCAAAACCGGCCCTTCGTGTTACAGATCGAGACAAACCAAAACCGTCCCGCAGAAAATCTCAATCTGTAACATCTAGGCGCCAAAATCGGTTCCTCCTGTTACAGATTGAGATGTTTGAAGCGGTGAGCTTACAAGCCGAACTTGGGCGCCTTGTTGCCGCCCTTGAGGTCTGCGGTGTCGAGTCGCATCATGCAAAAGTCTGCGTGGCCCTCGTTTCCAGAATAATTCAAAGGGGTTGGATGCATATGTGCCGGCTGTCCCTGCACTAAAACGTGTGCGTCAGCCTCCAAAGATGTCAAATTTCGACGTGTTTGGAGGCTGATGTACGCGTTTGATAGCAAGACGTTGATGGGTTACGTGCGTTACGCGATTGTTTCGAAACGGGCGGGAAACACAACGATGCCCCGATGCTCCTACTATGCCTATTCAACTGACTGTCTAAATATCTAGGGGAGGATCGCGATGCAGGCAGATTCCGCTCAGCAGCAGGGCCTTTATCGCCCCGAATTCGACCACGATGCATGTGGCATCGGCGCGCTTGCCGATATCAACGGCGAGCGCCATCACCAGATCCTGGACGATGCGCTGTCCATTCTGGTTAACTTGGAGCACCGCGGCGGCACGGGACTCGAGAAGAACACCGGCGACGGCGCCGGCATCCTGTTCCAGGTTCCGCATCACTTTTTTCGAAAAGAGGCCCAAAAGTGCGGCCAGATTCTGCCGGCAGAGGGCGACTATGGCGTGGCCATGCTGTTCTTCCCGCAGGACGACAAGGGCGTAGAGGATGCCCGCCGCGTGTTTGAGGAGGGTTGCGCCGAGGCCGGCGTGCCGCTGCTCTTTTGGCGTGAGGTGCCGGTCAATCCGCACGACCTGGGTGAGACGGCGCGTGCCTGCATGCCCACTATCCTGCAGGCCTTCCTGGGCCGTCCGGACGACACGCCGGCGGGTGACGCCTTCGAGCGTCGCCTGTACGTGTGCCGCCGCACCATCGAGAAGAAGGCCGACGCCGAGTTTGCCCTGCGAGACAAGATCTTCTACGTGTGCTCCATGAGCTCGCGCACCATCGTGTACAAGGGCATGCTGGTCGCCACACAGATGCGCCGCTTCTTCATAGACCTCAACGACGCCGCCGTCAAGACGGCGGTGGCGCTCGTCCACTCGCGCTACTCCACCAACACCACGCCCAGTTGGGAGCGCGCGCATCCCAACCGCTTTATCATCCACAACGGCGAGATCAACACCCTCAAGGGCAACGTCAACTGGATTCGCGCCCGCGAACCCAACCTGTACAGCCCCGTGTTACAGCACGATCTTGAGCGCGTGATGCCCATCATCAACCGCGAGGGTTCCGACTCGGCGATTTTGGACAACGTGCTCGAGTTTTTGGTCATGAACGGCCGTCCGCTTACGCGCGCTGCGTCCATGCTGCTGCCTGAGCCGTGGGACCACAACGATAGTCTGAGCGAGGAGCGCCGCGCCTACGACGCCTACCAGTCCATGCTCATGGAGCCGTGGGACGGTCCGGCGGCCATCGCCTTTACCGATGGCCGTACCCTGGGCGCCGCCCTCGACCGTAACGGCCTGCGTCCCGCCCGCTATTATGTGACGCGCGACGGTCGCTTTATGCTGGCGAGCGAGGTGGGCACCATCGAGGTGAGCCCCGAGAACATTCTGACGAGCGGCTGTCTGGGGCCGGGCCAGATGCTCGAGGTCGATTTTGCCCGCGGGCGCGCCATCTACAACGACGAGCTGCGCGCCCGTTATGCCAAGGAAAAGCCCTACCGTGATTGGATTGCCGAGGAGACGCTGACCGTTGACGCGCTCGATGAGCCCGTTGCGGCAACGCCCGCCGAGGACGCCGAGGTACCTGCCACCGTGCGTATGGCCAAACTCGGTTACCACTGGGATGACATTGACGAGGTCGTGCGTCCCATGGCCCAGCAGGGCAAGGCGCCGCTCGCCTCGATGGGCATCGATGCGCCGCTGGCCTGCCTGTCCAAGAAGACGCGTTCGTTCTTTGACTACTTCTATCAGTTGTTCGCTCAGGTCACAAACCCGCCCATCGACGCCCTACGCGAGCATATGGTCACCTCGACCACACTCTACCTGGGCAACCACGGCAACCTGCTCGAGGATTCCCGCACGGCCTGCCAGCTGGTGCGCTTGGAGCGCCCGTTGCTGAGCGAGGAGGAGTTCGACCGCATCTGCGCCATCGACCGCGTGGGCTTTAAGACCCGCCGGTTCCGTGCCGTGTACCGCCGCGACGCGGGTGAGGGCGCGCTGCAGGCTGCGCTCAAGCAGCTTGCCGAAGACGTCGAGGCTGCGGTTCGCGATGGCGTGAACATCGTGGTGCTGAGCGACCGTGCCGCTGCGGGCGAGGTGCCCGTGCCGTCGCTGCTCGCCGTGGGCTGCGTGCACAACCACCTGATCCGCGCCGGCGTGCGTACCTTTGCCGACATCGTGGTGGAGTGTGGCGACGCCGTGTCTCCGCATGACTTTGCGGCGCTAGTGGGCTACTCCGCGAGCGGCATCTATCCGTACAACGCGCATGCGTGCATCCGCAATCTGGCGGCACGCGGTGACCTGGACGTGACGGCCGAGCAGGGCATCGCCAATTACAACAAGGCCGCGACGGCGGGCATCGTCTCCATCATGTCCAAGATGGGCATCTCCACGGTGCAGAGCTACCACTCCGCGCAGATCTTCGAGGCCGTTGGCTTTACGCCGGAGTTCGTCAACGCGTACTTCGCCGGCACGGTGAGCCGTGTGGGCGGTATGGGTGTCGAGGACGTCGAACGCGAGCAAAATGAGCGCTATGACGCCGCTCTCGCTATCCTTAAGAGCCCGGCTCCCGATCAGCTGCCCACGTTGGGCCTGACCAAGTGGCGCCCGCTCGGCGGCGAGGATCACCTCATCGATCCGCAGACTGTCTACTTGCTGCAGACCGCCTGCCGTGAGGACAGCTACGACACCTTTAAGGAGTATAGCGCCCGCCTGCACCGCACCGGCCGTGCCGTGCGCCTGCGCGACCTGCTGGACTTTGATGCCAGCGGCCGCACTCCGGTGGCACTCGACGAGGTCGAGCCCGCGCTCAACATCGTCCGCCGCTTTAACACCGGCGCCATGTCGTACGGCTCCATCAGCAAGGAAGCACACGAGTGCATGGCCATCGCCATGAACCGCCTGCATGGCCGTTCCAACTCCGGCGAGGGCGGCGAGGATCCGCGCCGCGAGACCCCGCTGGCTAACGGTGACTCCAAGAACTCCGCGATCAAGCAGGTGGCAAGTGCGCGCTTTGGCGTGACGAGCCGCTACCTGTGCAGCGCCTTCGAGATTCAAATCAAGATGGCCCAGGGCGCCAAGCCCGGCGAGGGCGGTCACCTGCCCGGCAAGAAGGTCTACCCCTGGATTGCCGAGGTCCGTCAGTCCACGCCCGGCATTGGCCTGATTTCGCCTCCGCCGCACCACGACATCTACTCCATCGAGGACCTGGCAGAGCTTATCTTTGATCTTAAGAACGCCAACCCCGGCGCACGCGTGTCGGTCAAGCTGGTCAGCGAGGCCGGCGTCGGCACCATCGCCACCGGCGTGGCCAAGGGCGCTGCCGACAAGATCTTGATCAGCGGCCACAATGGCGGCTCGGGTGCCGCTGCGCGCGACTCTATCTGGCACGCGGGTCTGCCGCTGGAGCTCGGTCTTGCCGAGGCCCAGCAGACGCTACTGCAAAACGGCCTGCGCTCGCGCGTGGTGCTCGAGGCCGATGGCAAGCTCATGGACGGCACCGATGTTGCCGTCGCCTGCCTGCTGGGCGCCGAGGAGTTTGGCTTTGCGACCATGCCGCTCATCTCTATGGGCTGCCTCATGCAGCGCGACTGCCAGCAGGATACCTGCCCGGCCGGCATCGCTACGCAAAACTGCCGCCTGCGTCGTGGCTTCCGCGGCAAGCCCGAGCACGTCGAGCGCTTTATGCTCTTTGTTGCCGAGCAGTTGCGCGAGGTCATGGCGAGCCTGGGCTTCCGCACGGTCGACGAGATGGTCGGCCATCCCGAGTGCCTGCGCCAGATCGAGGTCCCGGGCAACCGCAAGGCTAACCTGCTGGATCTGTCGCCCGTGCTGGCGAGCGCGACCTGTGAGTTTGGTGCCCACATCCCGGGTGCCGACGGCCGTCACTTCCTGCCCCAGATGGCTGCGGACAGCGAGCTCGACAAGACGCTCGACTCCACGTTGTTTGTGCCCTATACGGCCGATGCCCGTGCGCACCTGCGTCCGATTCGCTTCCGCGCCGACATCGCCAACGTCAACCGCTGCGTGGGCACCATTTTGGGCAACGCGGTGACCAAGGCGCATCCCGAGGGCCTGCCCGCCGGCTCCATTACCATCGATTGCGATGGTTCAGCCGGTCAGAGCTTTGGCGCGTTCCTTCCGCGTGGCATTACGCTCAACGTGTGCGGCGACGCCAACGACTACTTTGGCAAGGGCCTTTCGGGCGGCGAGGTGTCGGTGCGCCCCAACCCGCATGCGACCTATAAGTTCGACGAGAACATCATTGTGGGCAACGTTGCGTTCTTTGGCGCCACGAGCGGCCGCGGCTTCATTAACGGCCTGGCCGGCCAGCGCTTTGGCGTACGCAACTCCGGTGCCACCGTGGTGGTCGAGGGCTGCGGCAACCATGGCTGCGAGTACATGACGGGCGGTCTGGCGCTCATCCTGGGCGAGGTCGGGCAGAACTTCGCCGCCGGTATGACGGGTGGCGTGGCTTATGTCTTTGACCAATACGGCACGCTCGATGCCCGTGTGAACCACGAGAGCGTTGAGCTTAAAGCCCCGACGGCCGGCGAGCTGGCGCAGATTCGCGAGCTCATCCAGGAGCACGTGGACGTGACGCAGAGCCCGCGCGGCATTAAGCTGCTCTACAGCTTTGAGACGATGAGCAAACACTTTGTGAAGGTCATTCCGACCGAGTACGAGCGCGTGCTGGCGATTGTCGCCGCCGCCGAGGCCGTCGGCAAGACGCATGCGCAGGCCGAGGAGCTGGCGTTTGACATTGTGACCGGTCGCGCGAGTGACGCGGATGTTGCTCGCTTCGATGTTGCGGGCGGTGCTGCGGGTGCTGCGTCCGTGGCTGCCAGCTCTGTTGCTTCGACCAAGAAGGAGGCGTAAGTGCCATGGGTAAGCCCGGTGCTTTTCTTGATATCGATCGCGTGACCCATGAGCTGCGCCCCGTGGAGGAGCGCAGCCGCGATTTCGATCCGCTGTACGTGGAGCTCGACGACGACGCGCGCCGTGCCCAGGCGAGTCGCTGCATGATGTGCGGTGTGGCGTTTTGCCAGGTGGGCGCGAGCTTTGGCAAGGCGCGCCCGAGTGGATGCCCGCTGCACAACCTGATTCCCGAGTGGAACGAGCTGGTGTATCGCGGCCGCTGGGACGAGGCCGCCGAGCGCCTGTCGCTCACTTCGCCCATGCCCGAGTTCACGAGTCGCGTGTGCCCGGCACTGTGCGAGGCCGCGTGCAACCTGGGTTCGGTCGATGGCCAGCCCACGACGATTCATGACAATGAGCGTGCGATTAGCGACCATGAGTGGACAAATGGCGGCCCGCGTCGCTTTGAGCCGGCAGGGGAGGATGCGCCCTCGGTTGCCGTGGTTGGTTCCGGCCCGGCTGGCCTGGTGGCTGCATGGGAGCTCGCTCGCCGCGGCGCCCGCGTGACGGTGTTTGAGCGCGACGATCGTCCGGGCGGTCTGCTTATGTACGGCATTCCCAACATGAAGCTCGAGAAGTCTGTGGTCGAGCGCCGCGTGGCGCTCATGCGCGAGTTGAGCATTGTGTTTGAGCTGAGTGCCGACGTGACGGACCCTGCGGTGGCGGCCAAGCTCGATGGCTTTGACGCTGTCGTGGTGGCTGCTGGTGCCCGTGCCCCGCGCGGGCTTTCGGCTGCGAACATTGACGCCCCCGGCGTGGTGTATGCCTTGGACTATCTGACGGCTTCGACCGTGTCGGTGCTCGATGGCGGAGAGCCCGCGGTGAATGCGCGCGGCCTGGACGTCGTGGTCATTGGCGGCGGCGATACCGGCAACGACTGCGTGGGTACCGCGGTGCGCCAGGGTGCGCGCAGCGTGCGCCAGTTTGAGTTCTTGCCGGCGGCGCCCGATAAGCGTGTGGCGAGCAACCCTTGGCCGCAGTGGCCCAACGTTAAGAAGACCGACTACGGCCAGCAGGAGGCTATCGCTGCCATGGGTGGCGAGATGCGTGCTTGGGGCGTGGATACGCTCGAGGTGCTCCTGGACAAGAAGGGCGCGGCCGCGGGCCTGCGCGTGGTCGATCTGGATTGGTCGGCTGGCAAGCCCGAGCGCATCGCGGGCTCCGAGCACGAGGTGCCGGCACAGCTGGTACTTATTGCCTGTGGCTTTACGGGTCCTGAGCATGGCGTGTTCGATGCGGTGGGCGTGCCTGTTGCCACCGCTTGCCGTCCACTGCCTGTGATGGCCGCCGAGGGCTCGCATCTTGCGGCGCGTGTCGACGGCGTCGCCGCGGATGCCGCGCCGGTGTATGTTGCCGGTGACGCTCGCAACGGCAGCTCGCTCGTGGTAAGCGCCATGGCCGATGCCCTGGCCTGCGCTGCCGAGGTTGCCGAGGCGCTGGCGCTGTAAAGTAGTCATTTAAGAACGTCCCCAATGACTAGTCATTTTTTGTCTAGTCGTTGGGGACACTCTTTGCGAGCGATTTGCTCGTTTGCCGACGTGGGGGTGTTCGTTCGTCGACTTTTTGGGCTGCGGTGCTCTGTTGTTTCTGTGGCGGCTGTGGACGCTTGGCTCGAAAAGGCGGGTTGGCTGTCTATGCCTACCTGCGGCTTTGTTCCAGTGCGCGTATTCGGTCAAGCATTCCGTCAAGTGTTTGGTCAGCATCTGGTTTGCAGCCGGAGGCCTATTTTGCCCGCGCTGGTCGTGGCTGCCCACCCTCCTCGTAAGCTCAAACTGAGGTCCATCAGTTTGAGGAGGATGCCATGACTGACCACGTTTTAGACCGGGCGCAGCTAGCCGAAGCCGTCGGCAACGATATTGCCGACATGGCCCATTTTTGGATGCTGCGGAAGTTCCAGTTCTTGGAGCCGGCGCGCGAGCAGTTCGAGATCATTGTCGATCCGTGGCTGAGCTATTGTGCCGAGCCTTCGCAAAACGAAATCATGGCTTATAACATGGCATTTACCGATTGGCTGCTCTTTGAGCGCCCCTATCGCCATGGTGCGACGCTGCTTGAACTGTATGTTGACGAGCCCCCGGCTTCGCTTTCGCCTGTTTCTCTCGAGCGGCTCGGGCAGATTCGCGACACACAGTATTTCTCGCGCTTTGGCATTTTGGACAAGGATCCCGCGACTGGCATGGTTGCGCTGAAGGATACGCGCACCGACCGTCGCTTTGATGTCTACGACCCGCATATCGTGCAAAAGGAGCATTGGAGCGACGGCGCGATTGCGGTGCGCCTCGCCTGCGTCGACGATGTCTGGCTGACGGCGGGACAGCTCTATCTGTATGACGTTGCACGCCTGTGCGACACGGCGGTCGATGGGCCGGGTGCGGTGCATCCAGAGGATTTGGAAGATGGTTTTGACACCTCGCGCATCAGCTTCTACCTGCGTCTGGTCCGCGACATCATGGGCGCCCAGGGGCGCTACGTGAAGTCGCTCAACATCTACGAGCAGGAATGGGAGTAGGGGACGTTGGACCGACGGCCTAATGTCTCGATTTGAAACGTGCTGGGGTGGTTTTGCTCCGTAACTGTTACAGATTGAGATGTTTGTCTGGCGCCTTGCCTGTGGAGTTGCTCGGCTCCATCTGTTTGCATGTCGTCTTCCCTCCGTTAGCCGATATGTCCGTAGCTACCCTGTTGGACTAGGTGATAATGGACAGATGTACAAGTTAATCGTGAGGGAGGAGCTCGATATGGCGTCTGCCGATCGTTCCACGTTGTTTATCAATGCGACCGTTCTGGATGGCTCGGAGCATATGGAGCCGCAGCCCGATATGGCCGTGGCCGTTGAGCGCGGTGTCATCACGTGGATGGGGCCGAGTGCTGTGGCGCAGGCTCCGGCGGGTGCCGAGGTTATCGACCTGGCAGGTGCGTATCTCATGCCCGGTCTCATCAATATGCACGTGCACTTGTGTGGCTCGGGCAAGCCTGTCTCGGCCGGCAATGCGGGAGCGCTGATGAAGAAACTCGATAATCCCGTGGGCCGTGCCATCGTCCGCCGCATCCTCAAGGGCAGTGCCCAGCAGCAGCTGGCAAGCGGCGTGACCACGGTGCGCGGCGCGGGCGACCCGCTGTTTGCCGATCTTGCCGTGCGCGATGCTATCGATGCCGGCAAGTATCAAGGTCCTCGCCTGGTGGCGCCGGGAACGGGCGTTACGGTGCCGGGCGGCCATGGTGCTGGCTTGTTCGCCCAGGTGGCTAACAGTCCCGCCGAGGCAGCCGAACAGGTGCGCGACCTATATGCGCGCGGTGCCGACGTCATCAAGCTGTTCGTAACGGGCGGTGTGTTCGACGCGACCGAGGTGGGCGAGCCGGGCGTGCTGCGTATGCCGGTGGAGGTTGCCGCGGCGGCGTGCAAGGCTGCGCACGAGGTGGGGCTGCCGGTCATGGCTCATGTCGAGAGCACCGAGGGCGTGAAGGCCGCGCTTGAGGCCGGCGTCGATACGATCGAGCACGGTGCCCCGATGACGCCCGAGATCCTGGAGCTGTACCGCGGCGCCGCGGGCACGCAGCTCGAGGGGCGTGCTCCGAGTGTGACCTGCACTATCAGCCCGGCACTGCCGTTTGTGTTGCTCGACCCGGAAAAGACTCATTCGACCGATACGCAAAAGAAGAACGGCGACATCGTGTGCTCGGGTATTATCGAGAGTGCTCGTGCGGCGCTGGATGCCGGCGTTAAGGTGGGCCTTGGCACAGATTCGAGCTGCCCGTTCGTGACGCAGTACGACATGTGGCGTGAGGTGGCCTATTTTGCCAAGTATGTCGGCATGAGCAACGCCTTCGCGCTGCATACGGCTACGCAAGTCAACGCCGAGCTGCTGGGGCTGGGCGGCGAGACTGGCACGATCGAGTGCGGCAAGGCCGCCGATATCCTGGTGACGCGCAAGAACCCGCTCGATGACCTGTGCGCACTGCGTGAGCCGACGCACGTGATGTGTCGCGGTGATCTGGTGCGCAAGCTCAAGGTGAAGCGTATTCCCGAGGTGGACGCCGAGCTCGACGCGATTATGGCCATGCCTGCCGAAGCGCTGGCTGAGGAGCTGGCTCGCGACGGCGTGGCGTAGATGAGACAAAGGGACAGCTCCGTTGCCGCATACAAAAAGCCGAGGTCTCAACACGAGGCCTCGGCTTTTATTTTGTCCTATGGTGTAGCGGCTAGGAGCGCGTCTCCATCTTGGCGTGGCACTTGGGGCAGGTGACGCGGATCTTGCCCTTGCCCTTGGGAACAGAGAGTATCTGGCCGCAGTTGGGGCACTTGAGGTATGCCGTGGTCTTGCGACCCTTCCACATCTTCTTGGCCGTGCGCTTGGCACGCTCAAAGTCTTCCTTACTGGTGCCGGCTGCGCGTGAGGTGCTGGCCGCTGCAGCGCCGCCGCCCAAGCTGGCGACGAACTTGCCCAAGCCGGGAACATTGGCGGTCGCGGCGACAAAGGCCTCGTTCTCCTTGTGACGTGCATCGATATTTTTGGACAGGCCGCGCAGCACGCCAATCACGATTACGGCGATGGCAATCCAGCTGAGCCACTGGATGCGGGCTATCGATCCGATCATCGCGATGACGATGCCGGCAAAACCCATCACGATGGTGAGCTCATCGGCGCCATTGCGGCCCTTCATAAAGTCATTCATGCAAATTGCCTTTCGTTCGATATGCTGCACGCCTTTATACCCGATTTAGAGCAAGGGGGACAGGTTAATCTGCACCAATGTGGTGCAAACGTACCTGTCCCCAATGCCCCAATTACTTGGAGAGTTTGTCGACGACGCGTTCGATTTCGGCGAGTTTGGCGGCTTTGAGGTCTTCGTCGCCCGATTCGATTGCCGAAGTCACGCAGCCCTCGATATGCGCCTTGAGCACGTCGGCGTTAATGCGCGCGAGGAGCGCCTGTGTGGCCATGAGCTGCGTGGAAATATCGACGCAATAGCGGTCCTCATCGACCATCCGCAAGATGCCGTCGATCTGGCCGCGTGCCGTCTTGAGCATGCGGGTCACCGATTTGTGGTCTGCCATCATGGCGGGTCCTCGTTTCTGGTCGGGGTGCGCGTGGGTCGTTACGCGGCGGTTACGGACAGGGCGTGGAACTTCTCGCCGGCGCCCTCGACGGCGGCAGCGAGTTGCTCAGCGGTCACGGTGTCGGCGCACTCCACCTGGACGGTCTGGGTCTCGTGATCGGCGTCGGCGTCGGTCACGCCGGCAACGTTGAGCAGTGCCGTCTCGACAGTAGCGTCGCAGTGGCCGCACATAAGGCCGGAAGTCTTGATTGTGTAACGCATGGGTGTACTCCTTATCGATTGAGATTATCTGACAGTTTAGTCGTGAACAGCGCCGTCTTGGGCTTAAAGGATTTTAGGCGCAGAGCGTTGCTTACGACACATACGCTCGACAGGCTCATGGCCGCAGCGCCAAACATCGGCGAGAGCTGCCATCCGGTGAGCGGGAAGAACACGCCCGCCGCCAGCGGAATGCCGATGCCGTTGTAGAACAGCGCCCAGAACAAGTCCTGCTTGATGTTGCGAATCGTGGCGCGCGAAAGCTCGATGGCCCGCGCAACATCCATGAGGTCGCTGCGCATGAGTACCACGTCGGCGCCCTCCTTGGCGATGTCGGCGCCGGTGCCGATCGCAAGGCCCACGTCGGCGCGCGCCAGGGCGGGGGAGTCATTGATGCCGTCGCCCACCATGGCGACCTTGCTGCACTCATTCTGCAGCTCGCGCACGTGGCGCTCCTTGTCGGCGGGGAGGACGTCGGCGATGACCTGCTCGCTGCTCAGTCCCACGCGGCGGGCGATGGCCTCGGCCGTCACGTGGTTGTCGCCGGTGAGCATGCGCACGTCGACGCCAAGCGAGCGCAGTGCGGCGATGGCCCCGGCGCTCGTCTCCTTGACCTCGTCAGCCACGGCAATGGTGCCGGCAAGCTCGCCGTTCTTGGCAAAGAACAGCGGCGTTTTGCCCTCGGCGGCAAATTGCTCGGCAAGACCCGCGGGCACGGTAACGCCCAGCTCGTTCATCAGGCGTACGTTGCCGGCTGCAATGGCGTTTTGCCCCTCGTGAGCCGTAACGCCACGACCGGGCACGGCAGTAAAGTCTTCGACCATGCGCGCGACGATCCCGCGTGTCTCGCATTCGGCCATAATCGCCTCGGCCAGCGGGTGCTCGCTTGAGCGTTCCAGCGCGGCGGCCAGCTTGAGCAGCGCCTTTTCGCTCATGGCGGGCGAGCCGTCAGCGCGCGTGGCTACCACGATATCGGTCACGGCAGGCTTGCCGCGGGTGACGGTGCCCGTCTTGTCGAGCACCACGGTGCCCACGCTGCGCAGGTTCTCCAGCGCCTCGGCGCTCTTAAAGAGAATGCCCATCTCGGCGCCCTTGCCGGTGCCGACCATAATGGCGACGGGCGTGGCCAGACCCAATGCGCACGGACAGCTGATTACCAGCACGGCCACGGCGGAGGTGAGCGCCTCGTTTATGCTGCCGGTCAGTGCCATCCACACCGCAAAGGTCACAGCCGAGATCGCGAACACCACGGGCACGAACACGCCGGCGACTTTGTCGGCCATGCGGGCGATGGGCGCCTTGGTGGCGTTGGCGTCCTCGACGAGCTGGATAATCTTGGCGAGCGACGTGTCGGCGCCCACGCGTGTGGCACGGAAGGTAAACGAGCCGGTGCGGTTGACAGTGGCGGCGTTGACGGTGTCGCCGGCGGTCTTTTCCACGGGGATGGACTCGCCGGTGAGCGCGCTCTCGTCCACGGCCGAGCTGCCCTCGAGCACCACGCCATCGACAGGGATGGACTCGCCGGGGCGCACACGCAGGACCTGGCCGGGAAGGATACTGTCGACGTCGACGGTGGCCTCGCTGCCGTCCTCTGCCACGACGGTCGCGGTCTTGGGCGTCAGGTCGATCAGCGCCTCGATGGCGCCGCCGGTCTTGGACTTGCTGCGCGTCTCGAGGTATTTGCCCACGGTGACCAGCGACAGGATCGTGCCGGCGCTCTCAAAATACAGGTTGTCCATGCTCGTCATCATGGCCTCGTGCACCTGACCTGCGGCTAATTGGTCGGCCATGATGAACATGGCGTAGAGCGACCAGGCGATGGAGGCGGTGGCGCCCACGGCAATAAGGGCGTCCATGGTAGGCGCGCCGTGCGCGAGTGATTTAAACCCGTTGATAAAGTACGCGTCGTTGACGTAGACGATGGGAATGAGCAGGACGAGCTCGGTGAGCGCGAGCGTCATGCTGTGGGTGTGGTCGGTGAAGACGCCGGGCAGCGGCCAGCCGAGCATGTGCCCCATGCCTATGTAGAACAGTGGGATGAGGAAGATGATCGAGACGATGAGGCGGGTGCGCATGGCAGAGGCGGCGGCCTCCAACTTTTTGGTCGGCGACTCCATATGGGCGGCGCCAGACCTAGCCTGCGAGCTGCCGCTTGAGCCGGCGGCACCGGTGCCTGCGTCGACGGGTGAGGCCGAGTAGCCCGCGCAGTCGACGGCGGTGCAGATATCGTCGGGGGAGACCTGCGCGGGGTCGTAGTCGACCACCATGGAACCGGCGAGCAGGTTGACCGCGACGCTTTGGACGCCGTCGAGCTTGCTCACGGCACGGTCCACGTGCGCCTGGCAGGCGGCGCATGTCATGCCGCCCACGTCGAACTTATCTTGAGCCATGGCTTCTCCTTTCTGTAGTTCGGTGTTGGAATTGTTAACCTGCCGATACTATACACCCATACCCCCTGGGGGTGTCCAGTACAGAAATAATATATGAGATTTCGTTACAGATGAGGATGGATGGTTGGCCGATGGACCGTCCCAACCAATCATCTCAATCTGTAACATCTAGCAGGGAAAATGACCTCTAACTGTTACAGATCGAGACAATTGCCGGGGAGGGGTCCCGTCACGGCAAGACGCCCGCTCTCTAGATACAGAATCCGGGGATCACACAGGTTCGTTTGTTTGGCTTGTCCGCAGGCGTTGCGTACGTAAAGACGTCGCCGTCGTGTCCAACGCGATTCAAATAGAGCGTGCCTTCGGTCTCCGATGAGTCGGGGCTCACCGTGCGCTCCCACCAGCAGGTGTCCTTGCCCTTCCACTGGCGGACCATCGTCTCGTTCGTGGAATACGGGCTCACCTTGAGCTCGCGGAAGAGCTGATACTCCTTGCCCTCGCCGTTGTAGATGTCTGCCAGGTAGTGATAGTCCTTGACAAACGAATCGGGCGGTTGCGTACCGCACAGCTCGACCATGGCGGGCAGCCAAAGGGTTGCGGGCAACTCGCTCAGACACGATGCACTGTTGGCGGCGCCAGCGTTATTCGAGATCTTTTTGACAGATTTGATGAGTGCGCGCAACTCGTTGGGCAGCAGCTTAAGGCCGTCGCCGTTGAGCCATTCCCGCAGCTCGCAATCTGCCCAGCCGGCGCTCGGCGGTTCAGCCGCAGCGTTGCGCTCGGCAATACCCGCATCGAACATAAACGTCAGTCCGGCCTTGCCCGTCCCGTCCAGAAGTTCATCGTGGCGGATGCCCACAAGCTGCGCACCAACCTGCAGCCCGTTGGTGAGCGTGACACGCTTGGTACACGGATAGGGGATATGCCCATCGGCATCGAGCAGGTGATAGCGCTTGGCAATCTCGCGTGCCTCGCTACGGGTCTCGGCGGCCTTAATCTTGAGCGAAATCTCCTGCAGCTGATCCCAGGTGTAGTCGTCAAGCGAACCGCGGATGCCGTCCAGGTAGTCGGGGATGCCAAAGCCATGGGTCGCCGCCCCAACGACGCTGAGCCCCGCAACGGCTGCAACGACGCCACCGATAATAAACCGGCGGCGGGTCATGGCATCGTGCCGGGCCTGCTCCAGAATCTCTCGCGCGCGCTCGCCGGCGACGTCGACCTTAAGGTGCGTACCGGAGTCGATGTCGATTGCGGCGTCACTGCCCGCGCCCTCGCGGCCCTCGGATTCGGCGTCGGTGAGGTATGTCGAGAGCACCTCGAGCATCTGCTGCTCGGTAGGGCGATCGCACTGCTCGACTGAGAGACCCTTCATGATGATTTGGACAAGCGCTTCATCGCCCTCGCAGCGCGGCTCGAGCGGTGCCGGCTTGGTCTTGGTCTTTACGAGATAGAACGAGCCGGTTGCAGCGGCGTCCGTCGACTCAAAGTCAAACGGTTTGCGACCTCTGTAGAGCTGGTACAAAATGCTCGAAAGCGCATAGACGTCGATTGCCGGCGAACGGCGAAGGGCCGCGATGCCTTCGATATCCTGCGTGAGCATCTCGGGCGCGGCGTATGCGGGCGTGGCAAAGCGCCAGATGTCGGCGCGCCGGGTGATCGTGTCGTCGCCGAGAGCCATGGTCGCGGAGCCCATGTCGATGAGGCAGGGGTCAAAGGAGCAATCGGCAATCTGCTGCTCGAGCGTTCGGCTGGTGGTGCAGAACATGATATTGGCAGGCGACAGGTCGCGATGAATGACCGGATTCACGAGGCCTTGGGTCATCAAGAGCGCACGAAGCACGGCGTTTCCGACGGCGGCGACCATCTGGGTGGTCAGCCCGCCCGAGGCGTCGTGCGGAAGCAGGGGCAGCGCCTGCTTGAGCGAGGTGCCCTCGACCCACTCCATGAGGATGAGCGGGTCATCCTCGCACGATCCGTAGCCATAGACGCGCGGAAATCCGCGCAGGTGCGAGACGGTACACAGATGACGGTACTCCTCGAACAGCGCAGCGGTGTTGGCCAGGTGCGCTGCCGATTGCTCGGCGGAGCGGTCGGGGGCTTGGCCGGAAAGGATGGCGTTGTCCTTGAGTAGCTTGACGGCAAAGACCTCGCCGCTCGTGTTGGTCGCGCGCAGCACGTGCCCGATGTTGCCGTTGTTGCGGTGGGCCGTCTGGAGAATAAGCGTCATAAACCGACGCTTGGCGTCGTCCTCGGCGCTGGGGTCGACCGCCACGGCGGTATCGAAAGTATCGAGACGGATGAGTTTGTCGCCATAGGCGCTATCGGTAGTATCCATGGCGTTCCTTTGTCTGGCATGGGTTGCCGCACGTATACGTGAGCAGTGCGGATATCGGTAAAGTACCATGATAGCCGCACTGCCCACGTATACCGCTGTGCATTGTCGTTTACGACGCAGAAGGTAGAAGACGAAAGACGGACGGCGACCGTCTTTCGATCGCCGTCCGCGCTAGTCCACAATGACAAGGAATGTCGTATAGAGACCCAAATGAAGTCTGTCGCTGTTGGCGATTTCCACGGGGGGATAGATCTTGCCGGGCTCGCGTTGGTCGCGCGGCGGCTCAATCACAATATCGCCGTCGCGCGCGCCCGATTCGAGCACCGTGCCGTTGGTCGATCCAAGGCCCTGGGCGTACCAGTGCTCACCCTCAAGCCAAATGCGAAGATGCTCGCGCGATGCGTCGGCGCCCACATCGGTGATGCTGGGCGAGGTTTTGGGCAGAGAACCAATCACGGTGCCGTGCGGATCGCGTGTGAGGGGATGGATTTGCATGTCGGCGCAGTTGTCGGCATGGGTTCTGAGCAGACCGAGGTTGGGGGCGACGGTGCGCGGCTGCTCCAGGCTGCTCATAAAGCCACGTCCGACGGTAGTTTCGGTGGTGCCAAAGTGCTCGCCCGTCTTGCTGTCGCAAAAGCGCTCGACGGTGGCCACGCCCTGAACGGGATCGGCGAGCGCCCCCGTTGCCACAAAGAGCATAAGGTAAAGCGTGCTTTTCTCGCGCACGGCATTGCCGTCAAAGTTGTCGATGCGATTGAGGGCATTTGCATATAGGCGGCTGTCCAGCTTGTAGCTGGCGAGAGCCGACATCATTTCGTTGGCGGCCGGACCGCGATAGTGCTCGGCGATTGCCCGATAGGCGGACTCGCCGCCGCCGAGCTTGCTGCAGATTGCCGAGGAAAGGTTGAGCGTGGTGACGGTAAAGTCGCTGTAGATGGAGGGCGCGCACTGGTCAGGCTTGCGATGGACGATGTAGCGGGTGAGATACGAGCGGTTGGAAGAGCATTTCTCGAGCAGGGTACTGCCGAGATAAGAGTTTCCATTGATAAGCATTCGGGCGATCTCGAGATGTTTAAGACCGCCGAACGAGCGAATATCGTTATAGAGGACCGAGCAAGGCGTCTCTGCTGCCACGGATACCTCCTTTGATTGCTTCCTAGCCAATATGGCGATAGGAATTAATGGCCCCCGGTGGGCGACGTATTAAATGGCCGCGCAATATATAGCGTAACCAAAGCAACATTATAGGCCACATGTTCGAAATTGCAGGAAGCCTGAGAGATTTGGTTTGGACTGGACGGAAATCCCCCTCTGTCTTGATCTATAACAATTAGGACCGATTTTACTCGGTAACTGTTACAGATTGAGACGTTTGTGAACCGTGTCGACCGTTTGTCTCGATCTGTAACACGTAGAGGAAGATTTGCCCTGTAACTGTTACAGATTGAGACAATCAGCCGGGCCCACCTCGTCCGCCTCGTCATCTGTGGTTTACGTGGGGGCATGCGAAGCACGGGTATACTAACCGGCGGCGAATCTGCTCCATCGCTTAGAGCTGCTGCGTCTGGACGGCGCGTGATAGGGCTGCCAAAGCGATCGCCAGCGTGCTGAGCAACGTCCTCTCTGTGCGCACCCGTTTTTGTATGTATTAGCGCACTACCAAGCACGCCCGCGCGGCCGCATGCCGTGCCCATAGCGCGTGCAGATAAGGAACAACAACATATGCGTAATTCTGTATCTGACGTCACGGACGCCGAGATCCTGGACGAGGCCCGCGAGGCTATGACCCAGGCTGCCTTCGATGCCGCCGATGAGGCCAATGCTGCCCAGGCCGTCGAGTCCGCTACCGAGAGCCTGCCCGCCTTTGACGAGCTGGGGCTTTCCGACGAGATGCTCCGTGCTATCGAGAACCTGGGCTACACGGCGCCCACGCCCGTTCAGGCCGGCTCCATCCCCGTGGTGCTCGAGGGCCGTGACCTGCTTGCCGCCGCCCAGACCGGTACCGGCAAGACAGCCGCCTTTTTGCTGCCGACCATGAACAATCTGGAGCACATCGCTCCTCCCAAACCCGTGCGCGAGCGCGGCGGCCGCAACCGTCGTCGCGGTGCTAAAAAGCCCGAGGGCAACGGTCGAGGCCCCGTGATGCTCGTCATCACCCCTACGCGCGAGCTTGCCCAGCAAATCGACGAGGTCGCAAGCAAAATCGCCGACGTCACCGGCCATGTTGCCGTGACCGTCGTGGGCGGCGTGAGCTACAAGCCGCAGACCGCGGCACTTAAGTACGGCTGCGACATCCTGGTCGCAACGCCGGGCCGTCTGGTCGATCTGATCGAGCAGGGCGCCTGCCACCTGGACGAGGTTAAGGTCCTGGTGCTCGACGAGGCCGACCGTATGCTCGACATGGGCTTTTTGCCCGCCGTCCGGCGCATTGTGCGCGAGACGCCGGCCGAGCGCCAGACGCTGCTGTTCTCGGCGACCCTCGACGAGGAGGCCGTGGGCGAGATCACCGACCTGGTGAGCGACCCGGCTCGCGTGGAGATCGCACCTGCCACGTCGACCGCCGACACCGTCGATCAGTTTGTGTTCCCGGTGTCCATCGAGGCCAAAAACAACCTGCTGCCCGAGTTCCTCAAGAAGGAGGGCCCGGAGCGCACTATCGTCTTTATGCGCACCAAGCACCGCGCCGACAGCTGCTGCCGTCGTCTGGAACGTAAGGGCATCAAGGCCGCCGCGATTCATGGCAACCGCAGCCAGGCCCAGCGCGAGCGTGCCCTTTCGGCCTTCCGCGACGGTACCGTCGACGTGCTGGTGGCAACCGACGTGCTCGCCCGCGGCATCGACATCAGCGACGTGCGCTACGTCGTGAACTTTGACGTGCCGGCCGAGCCGACCGACTACATCCACCGTATTGGCCGTACGGGCCGCGCTGGCGAGCTGGGCTGGGCCATCACGTTTGTGACCGAGCAGGACGTCGACGAGTTCTACGAGATCGAGAAGCTCATGGACAAGACGGCCGATATTTACGAAGCCGGCGACCTGCACGTGGGTCCCAACCCGCCCGCCGTTGACCCCGAGCGCGATCCTGCCGCCTTTAAGGTGAAGAAGAAGACTAAGCGCGGCAAGTCCAAGAGCAAGAAGAAGCTTGAGCAGGCGCGTCGCGACGGCAAGCGCAACGGCGATGACTACGGCGATGTGGCCGGTCGTTCCAACCGCGGTCGCGACGAGCGTCGCGGCGACGGCGAGCGTCCGAGCCGTCCCAAGCGCGGCGGCAAGACCCGCGTGCGCGAGGGCGTTCAGGCTCGCGTGGACGAGGCTGTTGAGAGCGTGGCCCGCGAGGTGGCTGCCGAGGAGCGCGGCGGTGCTGTCGAGCAGGCCCCGCGTGGCAACCGTGCCGAGCGTCGTGCCAAGCAGTTCCAGGGCGAGGCGCATCGCCGCCGCCGCGAGGACGAGGATCGCGGTGGCCGTCGTCGTGTCGAGCGCGAGGACGAGGGCCACGGTTCGCGCGGTGGCAAGCGCGGTGCGGGCGACCGCCGTCGTTCCGGTCGCGACGGCGAGCGCGGCGGGCGCGATGAGCGCCGTGGCGGCGAGGGCCGTGGTGAGCGCGGTGCCCGCGGTGGCGAGTCCCGTGGCGGCAAGCGCTTTGAAGAGCGCGGTAGCCGCGGCGGCGAGCGTCGCGAGGGTGCTCGCGGCAATGGCGGCCGCGGCGGCGCCGCTCGTTCTAACGAGTCGCGCGATCGTCGTGACCCGCGTGCCAGCCGCGATCGTCGCGATGACTGGCGCAACTACGACGATACCCGCGAGGAGCGTCGCGGCGGCTATCGTGGTGGGCGTGGCGGCAACCAGGCCGGTTCCCGTGGCGGCCGCGCCGGCGGTCGCGATAACCGTGGCAGCTACGGCAACAGCCGTGGCGGCAAGCGCGGCGGCAGCTCCCGTCGCCCCGGCGACGGCGGCGGCAAGCGTAAATAACACACGCATCGCCCGCTAGAGCGAGGTGAACCAAGGGCCCCGAGCAACTACGCTCGGGGCCCTTTTTGTTTGCCGTATCCGATCGCTAGTTCAAATGTGATTTCCTCGGGAATGCATCTAGAGGATGCCGTGGGCCTGTTTCTTACCATGCGGCAATGGGTCCCATGGGGTGCGCCGTGCATTTTTTGGAGTATTCTGCAGTTCGAGTTGTCTGCATATGATTTGACGTCGTCAACGGTGGCTTTCGGATATCCCTAGCGAGCGTTCTGAGTCAGATTTCGTCGTTTTCCGGAGCAGGGGCGCGTCATTCTCGCCATGTCGGAACCCAAAATGACGCAGCGCCCTAAAGGTTTGCCCGCTCGGGGTATTGCTGGCGCGGTCACGTTGCAGAATACTCCGTTTTTTGCACGGGCCAGGATGGGGTACCTCGGGAGAACACGGCGGTATCCCGTAAATATATACAATCTGTACCGTAATTAATACAAAACGAAGAGGCAGACAGCGTAGGGTGGGTGCATTGGGGTGCTTGGTACATCAAAACGGGGACCCCACGTGCCGTATACTCTGGCTGGATGTGAAAGCGGCTTGACGCGTTGCCAGGCGTAGGGGGAGGGTGCCTCGATGAGCGTATTCGAAATTGTGTTTAGTCCGACGGGTGGAACGCAGAAGGTGTCTGGCCTTGTGGCCGGGGCACTGGACAAGAATACCGTTACCGTCGATCTGACCGTTAGCGGGCTAGATTTCAGCGCTGTCTCGATGACTGAGGACGACGTGGCCGTAATCTCTGTGCCGGCGTATGCCGGTAGAATCCCGGCTGTGGTGGCTGACCGGTTGGGCATGGTTCACGGCAACGGAGCGCGGGCCGTTCTGGTGTGCGTCTACGGAAACCGCGCGTTTGAGGACACGCTCGTAGAGCTGGAGGACGTTGCGAAGCATGCGGGATTCCGGGTGATCGCGGCAGTTGCAGCCATTGCAGAACATTCCATTGCGCGACAGTTTGCTGCTGGGCGACCGGATGCGCAGGATGCGGCGCAGCTCGCAGAGTTTGCGCAGCAAATTCAGCAAAAGCTGTTGGCTGAGGATACATCCGAGCCCTCTATTCCCGGCAATCGTCCTTATAAACAAGCCAGAGGTCACCGCATGGCACCCGAGGCAACAGAGGATTGTGTCTCCTGCGGTGCATGCGCCGCGGCGTGCCCCGTTGGTGCTATCGACAAAGGCGACCCCAAGCGAGCAGCTGGCGAGGCGTGCACCTCCTGCATGCGCTGCATCGCCGTATGTCCGCGAGGTGCTCGCAAGCTTGATCCCAACAAACTATCCACTGTTTCCCAGATGCTGAGCAAGGTTTGCGTCGTGCGGAAGGAATGCGAGCTCTTTATCTAGCGCATACGAAATTGGTGCAATGGGGCCAGGTTAATCTGCGCCGACCTGGTGCAAACAAACCTGTCCCCAATGCACCAGAGTGAGGAGTGTCCCCGAGTGCCGGCAGAAAAGGAACGTCCCTAAGTACCGCATAAATACCGTTTATCGGAGAAAAAATACCGTTCGCCGGTCATAATGATTGTTCTGGCTTTGGGCTTGTCTACAATAACCCCCGTAAAAAGAAATGCGGAAGGTTACCGAGTCCCCTCGGACGTGGGCCTAACCAAAGTCTTTGATCGCGAGCGTCTCAATGGGCGCATTCGATTGATTTTGGTTGGGCTATATTTATGAAGGGACATGTCACCATGGGTTTCTTTTCTCGCCTTATGGGTGGCTCGGATAAGCAGGCGACTGCGACTTCCGAGTTCGAAATCCTCGCCCCTGTTTCCGGCGAGCTTGTTAATCTAGAAAAAACCAATGACCCCGCTTTTAGCAGCCGTGCGGTGGGTGATGGCGTTGCCGTGGTTCCCCAAGAGGGAACGGTGTGCGCTCCTGTTTCCGGCACCGTCGCGGCGCTGTTTCCGACTGAGCACGCGCTGGGCATCATGTCCGATGACAGCTCCGCTCAGGTGATGCTGCATATCGGAATCGACACTGTTAAACTTGAGGGCAAGGGCTTCCATGCGCTTGTTGCCCAGGGTGACCATGTCGACGCGGGCCAGCCCCTCGTCGAGGTCGATTTCGACGTGGTTCGCGCTGCCGGCTTTGATCCCACGGTCTTCGTTATCGTGTGTGAGCGTTCGGAGAACTCGACTCTTCGTGAGCATGCTTCCGGCCCTGTTGCTGTTAAAGAGCCTGTCGTCTGGCTTTCCGAGTAAATTCTTGTGGTGGGTACCGTGGTTATCAAGCGAGTTTTTAACAACAACGTCGCAATGGTCACTTCGGACGATGGCTCCGAGCTCATCGTCATCGCTCGAGGCCTCTGCTTTGGCCGTCATGTCGGCGATGCCATCGACGAGGCATCAGTCGAAAAGACCTACGCGTTGCAGGAGGGAACTTCTCAGGATTCGCGTACGATCGACCGCTTGGCACATCTTTTAGAGTCCATCCCCACCGTCAACCTCGTGATTTCCGAGGACATCGTTCAGATGCTTCGTCGAGAGCTCAATGTCGATATCAATGACAAGATTCTCATCGCTCTCGCAGACCATATCAGCCTTGCTTTGGAGCGCGAGCGCAAGGGCGTCCCCTGTGAGAATCCGTTGCTGCTCGAGATTCAGCAGTTCTATCGCAAGGAGTATGCACTTGCGGGCCGTGCGCTGCAGATTATCAAGGAGTATATGGGCATCCAGATGAGCGAGGAAGAGCAGGGTTTCATTACCTTGCATATCGTCAACGCCACCATGCCGCAGCGCTCTGACCGCCTGATTGTTTCGGTCCAGCTTGTTCGCGACGTGCTTGCGATTGTTTCCGAGCGCTATGCCACGACCCTCGACGACACCTCGTTGCCTTACGAACGTTTCGTTCGCCACCTGCAGTTTTTTGCACAGCGAGCGCTCGATCCCGCGGCCGGGCAAATCAATGGCGACGCGCTGTTCCGAATCGATGAAACGGCGTATCCGTGCGCATTCTCGTGCGCGGATGCCATAGCCGCCCACTTGTCGTCTACCTATAACGTTGTCGTTACCGATGCCGAGAAGAGTTATCTCGCGTATCACATTGTTAACCTGCTTGGAGAACCTGGTCTCTAGGCATAACGTGCCCACACATCGATTGATATAAGGCAGGACTTACGGTCTTGTCCAGGGCACATCTGTCTTAATTTGCGGAAAAGGAAGGGGAGTACCGCTATGACCGCAAAAAAGAAGTTCAATTTCAAAGCGCCGTTGGAGGTGTTCGCGAAGTCGATCGTTCAGCCGATGATGTATCTCTCGGTTGCCGGCATCCTGCTCATCGTGGGCATCATTCTGACCAACAAGACCATTTGTGCTTTGGTCCCCGTACTGGGCTCCGGTCCGTTCCAACTTGTGGGCGCCGTTGTCTACCAGTCGCTGATGTTTATCATCAACAACCTCTCGATTCTGTTCTGCGTGGGCATCGCCGGCGCCATGGCAAAGAAGAACAAGGGCCATGCTTCGCTGATCGCCCTGATGTCGTTCTTCCTGTTCCTGCAGGCAAACAACATCGTGCTCAACGCCACCGGTTCTCTTGCCGATGCGAGCGGCATGCTCGGTCTTACCGGAACCGGCCAGGCCACCGTTATGGGCATCCAGGTACTCGATACCGGCGTGTTTGGCGGCATTATTCTCGGTTGCATCACCGGTGCCGTGTTCAACAAGTACTCGAACAAGCAGTTCCCCATTGCCCTTTCGATGTTCTCGGGCGTTCGCTTCCCGTTCCTGATCATGATCATCATTTCCTGGATCATGGGCGCTGGCTTCTGCATCGTTTGGCCTCCGGTTCAGGGTGCCATCTCCTCCGTTGCCGGCATCATTAAGGAGTCGGGCAACATCGGTCTGTTTATCTACGGCATGCTCAACAAGCTGCTCGTTCCCACCGGCCTGCACCACCTCATCTATACCCCGTTCCAGTTCTCCGATGTGGGCGGCACCCTGACGCTGGGTGATCAGGTTATTGCCGGCGCCTATCCCATCCGTGTTGCCGAGATGGCAATGACGGGCCAGCCCTTCTCCGATAGCACCTACTTCAACAGCTATACCTTCAACAACCTGTGGCCCTACATCGGTATCGGTCTCGCCTTTATCGTCACCGCTTACAAGGGGAACAAGGATAAGACCAAGGCCGTTATCATCCCGCTGATCATCACCGCCGTGCTCTCCTGTGTCACCGAGCCCATGGACTTCCTCTTTGTCTTTGCCGCTCCCGTGCTCTTTGTCGTTCACTCGGTTCTTTCCGGCATCTTCCTGGTCCTGCTCAAGGTCCTCTCCGTGCCCGCTTCGACTGCAGGCGGCATCATCAACATCGTGGTTTCCAACCTGGTCCTCGGTGTCGATAAGACCAACTGGCCGGTTATGCTGGTGCTTGGAGTCGTCAACGCCGCTCTGTACTTCTTCCTCTTCACCTTCCTCATCAAGAAGCTCAACCTTCACACGCCTGGTCGCGAGGAGGAGTCCGAGCTCGCCGAGTCCGTTGCCGAGGGCGAGGCCGCCGCGTCTGTCGCGGTGAAGCAGGGCGCTGTTGCCGCGGCTCCCGCAGAGGGCGTCGATGCGGGCATTGCCGACCTGGTCGCAGGTCTTGGCGGCAAGGACAACATCGAGGAGCTCGAGAACTGCTTTACGCGTCTCCGCGTGAACGTTAAGAACCCGGACCTCATCGATGAGAGCCTCATCAACCACGTGCCCAACAGCGGCATCAACCGCAACGGTAACAATATCCAGATCATCTTTGGCATGAAGGTCGCCGAGATGCGCGACAAAGTCGAGAACGCAATTGAGAAGGAGCAGTAAACAATGATCATTACTCTGTGTGGTGGCGGATCCACCTTTACCCCCGGCATCGTCAAGTCCATCGCCCTGCGCAAGGACGAGCTCGACGTTGACGAGATTCGTCTGTACGACATCAACGAGGAGCGCCAGCGCAAGATTGGCGTGCTCGTGGACTGGATTTTGCACGAGGACCTCGGCCTGGACATCAAGCTCACGGTGACCACCGACAAAAAGACGGCTTTCACCGACGCGAGCTTCGTGTTTGCTCAGATGCGCGTGGGCGGCTACGCCATGCGCGAGCAGGACGAGAAGATTCCACTGCGTCACGGCTGCGTGGGTCAGGAGACTTGCGGTTGCGGCGGCCTTGCCTACGGCATGCGCACCATCTTCCCCATGGTCGAGCTGATCGATGACGTTGAGAAGTATGCCAAGAAGGATTACTGGATTCTCAACTACTCCAACCCTGCCGCCATCGTCTCCGAGGGCTGCCGTGTGCTGCGTCCCAACGCTCGCATCATCAACATCTGCGACATGCCGATCGCGATTATCGACGTGGTTTGCGCCGCGCTCGATATCGACAAGAAGGATGTCGAGTACGATTACTTTGGCCTCAACCACTTTGGTTGGTTCACCTCGATCCGCCACAAGGGCGAGGAGGTGCTCCCGCAGCTGCGCGAGTACATCAAGGAGCATGAGATTCTGCTGCCCGACTCTTACCTCAAGGGCATGGGCTCGCTCATGGCAAAGAAGCCCGAGGAGGCCGTCGACGAGCACCCCGAGCAGAACCGCCACACCAAGGGCAGCTGGTACTACGTCTGGAAGGGCGAGTACGAGATCATGGAGTGCTTCCCGGAGTACCTGCCCAACACGTATCTGAACTACTACCTGCAGCAGAAGGAGTTCGTCGAGCACTCCAACCCCGAGCGCACCCGTGCTAACGAGGTTGAGGAGACGCGTGAGAAGAACCTCTTTGATGGTATCGACCATTACGAGAAGACGGGCGAGATCGACGAGAGCACGTTCTATGCGGGCAGCCACGGCGACTGGATTGCCGATCTGGCTATCGCTCTGAAGAACGACACCAAGCAGCGCTTCCTGGTCATTTGCGAGAACAAGGGCGCCATCCCCAACATGCCCTACGACGCTATGGTCGAGCTGCCTGCCTACATTGGCAAGAACGGCCCCGAGGTCATCAGCCGCGACAACATTCCGCTGTTCCAGCAGGGCCTCATGATGCAGCAGCTGAACTCCGAGAAGCTCATTGTCGAGGCTACGATCGAGGGTTCGTACGAGAAGGCGCTTAAGGCCTTTACGCTCAACAAGACCGTGCCGTCGATGAAGGTCGCCAAGGAGGTTCTCGACGACATGATCGAGGCCAACAAGGGTTACTGGCCCGAGCTTAAGTAAAAGCAACAGGGTCGCTGGCCGCATACCTGAAGCAATGCCCCGCCCACGTGATTGCGTGGGCGGGGCATTGTCGTTTGGTAACGCGTTTTATCAAATATGGCATTTATCTGCGATAATGTTCATTTTCACCGCTGATGGTGACATTTCATACCGCCTGCCGAACTGCGTGGAGACCTAACAACTTTTTAGGTCAGTGTTGTGCGTGTAGCAATTTCGCCCGGCCTCGCCTCCGGGCTGCCATGTGAGAGGGGATCTTATGGCTCGACTGCACGTAATGGAACGCAGCCACGCTCAGGCCGTCATGGACGACCTGCACGATGCACTCGGACGTCGTCTGGCGGTGAGTTCACTCGCCCCGTGCCCCGTCGAGTTTACGGCGGCGCTCGTCAACCTGTGCTCTACCCAGAGCTGCGGCAAGTGCACGCCCTGCCGCGTGGGCCTGAGCGCGCTGAGCGACCTGCTCGCCGATGTGCTCGAGGGCCGCGCCGACGAGTCCACGCTCAACTTGATTGAGCGCACGGCCCGCACCATCTACCTTTCGAGCGACTGCGCCATCGGCTACGAAGCTGGCGCCATGGCACTCACGGCCATTCGCGGCTTCCGCGACGATTTTGAGCACCACATCCGCGAGCACTCCTGCGGCTTTGACCGCGAGGCTCGCGTCCCGTGTGTCTCGGGCTGCCCGGTGCACGTCGACATTCCTGGTTACATCTCGCTCGTCGAGGCAGGCCGTTATGCCGACGCCGTCAAGGTCATCCGCAAGAACAACCCGCTACCGCTCGTCTGTGGCCTGGTGTGCGAGCATCCCTGCGAGATGCATTGCCGCCGTGGCATGGTCGACGACCCCATGAACATCCTCGCCCTCAAGCGTTTTGCCGTTGAGCATAGCGACCTCAACGACCACAAGCCACATGTAGTGGACAACACCGGTAAGCGCGTCGCCGTGATCGGCGGCGGCCCGGCCGGCCTTTCCTGTGCCTACTACCTGGCCGTGATGGGCCACAAGGTGACCATTTTTGAGCAGCGCCACCACTTGGGCGGCATGCTGCGCTACGGCATCCCCAGCTATCGTCTGCCGCGCGAGCGCCTGCAGGCCGAGATCGACTGGATCTTGAGCGCCGGCATCGACGTGGAGCTCGACCACTCCGTGAGCGGCGAGGAGCTCGCCCGTCTGCGCGACGAGTTCGATGCCGTCTACCTGGCCATCGGTGCCCACAGTGACAAGAAGCTCGGCCTTCCGGGTGAAGAGGCGCCCGGCGTGGAATCGGCCGTCAAGATGCTGCGCGCCATCGGCGATGACGAGCTGCCCGACCTGAGCGGCCAGCGCGTGTGCGTCATCGGCGGCGGCAACGTGGCCATGGACGTGGCGCGCTCTGCCGTGCGCTGCGGTGCCGAAAAGGTGAGCATCGTCTACCGCCGTCGCATCTGCGATATGACGGCCCAGGACGCCGAGATTGCCGGTGCCCAGGCCGAGGGCTGTGAGGTGCTGGAGCTCACGGCGCCGCTCGCCATCGAGACGGGCGAAGATGGTCGCGTGAGCGGCCTGCGCGTGCAACCGCAGATTATCGGCGAGCCCCGCCGCGGTCGTCCGGCTCCGCGTGCCGCCGCTACGCCCGAGCGCGTCATCCCCTGCGAGCGCGTGTTTGTCGCCATTGGCCAGGACATCGATTCCAAGCCGTTTGAGGACATGGGCATCGCCTGCAAGTGGGGTTGCGTGGTCACCGACTCGGACGGTGCCGTGCCCAACTTCGATGGCCTCTTTAGCGGCGGCGACTGCCAGACCGGCCCCGCCACCGTCATCCGTGCCATCAACGCCGGCCGCGTGGCTTCGGCAAACATCGACCGCTATCTGGGCTTCGACCACAAGATCAAGCTCGACGTGGAGCTGCCGACCGTTCAGTTTAAGGGCAAGCACGAGTGCGGCCGCTGCGAGCTGGGTGAGCGCGAGGCCGGCGAGCGTATTCACGATTGGAATCTGGTCGAGCAGGGCCTTACCGAGGAGGAGGCGCGCCAGGAGGCAAGCCGCTGCCTGCGTTGCGACCACTTTGGTTTTGGCGCGTTCCGCGGAGGGAGGAACCTGGAATGGTAGAGCTCAACAACCCCACTGCCAGCGATAACACCGAAAGCGGAGCACTCAATATGGTCAAGCTCACTATCGATAATTGCGAGGTCGTGGTGCCCGAGCACACCACGATCCTGGACGCGGCCAAGTCCGTCGGCATCCAGATTCCCACCCTGTGCTACCTGCGCGATCTGAACGAGATCGGCGGCTGCCGCGTGTGCGTGGTCGAGGTTGAGGGCTGCGACCAGCTGGTTGCCGCCTGCAACAACTACGTGCTCGATGGCATGGTGGTCCACACCAACAGCCCCAAGGCCCGCGAGGCGCGCCGCACCAACGTGCAGCTGCTGCTTTCGCAGCACGATTCACGCTGCACGAGCTGTGTGCGCAGCGGTAACTGCAACCTGCAGACCATTGCCAACGACCTGGGCATTTTCTATCTGCCGTATCAAAGGCATTTGGCGGGCGAGGGCTGGGATTTCGATTTCCCCATCATCCGCGAAAACGACAAGTGCATTAAATGCATGCGCTGCATCAAGGTGTGCGAGAGCGTACAGGGCCTAGGGATTTGGGACCTGACCAACCGCGCCACGCATACCGCCGTGGGCACCCGCGGGCGCGTGCCGATCGGCAAGACCGATTGCGTCGCGTGCGGCCAGTGCATCACGCATTGCCCGACGGGCGCGCTGCGCGAGCGCGACGACACCGAGACCGTGTTTGACGCCATCGCCGATCCCGACAAGATCGTGCTGGTGCAGATTGCGCCGGCCGTGCGTAGCGCCTGGGGCGAGGAACTCGGCATTTCGCGCGAGGAGGCAACCGTTGAGCGCCTGGCCTGCGCGCTGCGCCGCGTTGGCTTTGAGTACGTGTTCGATACTGATTTC
Organism: uncultured Collinsella sp.; assembly: GCA_902495545.1. GTDB lineage: Bacteria > Actinomycetota > Coriobacteriia > Coriobacteriales > Coriobacteriaceae > Collinsella. The sequence continues at coordinate 43,540 of CABUXM010000008.1, forward strand.
TCGGCCGACCTCACCATCATGGAGGAGGGCTCCGAGCTGCTCGAGCGCCTGGGCGCCGCCAAGGGCGAGGGCGACAGCCGCGGCTGGCCCATGTTTACGAGCTGCTGCCCGGGCTGGGTGCGCTTTGTGAAGGCGCGCTATCCGGAGTTTGTCGACAGCCTGTCTACGTCCAAGTCGCCGCAGCAGATGTTTGGCGCCATCGCCAAGACGTACTACGCCAAGGTGCTGGGCGTGGAGCCCGAGCACCTGTTCGTGGTGTCCGTGATGCCGTGCACAGCCAAGAAGGCCGAGTGCGCGCTGCCGAACATGGTGGGCGAGGGCGGTGCGCCCGATGTGGACGTTGCACTGACGGTGCGCGAGATGGTGCGCATGATCCGCGCAAGCCACGTGAGCGTGGACACGCTGGTCGAGGAGCCGCTCGATACGCCGCTGGGCTTTGGCACGGGCGCGGGCGTGATCTTTGGCGCCACGGGCGGCGTGATGGAGGCTGCCGTGCGCTCGGCCTATTACCTGGTGACGGGCAAGAACCCGGATGCGGATTTCTTTACCGACGTGCGCGGACTCGACGGCTGGAAGGAAGCTGTGGCCGATATCGATGGCACCAAGGTGCGCGTCGCCGTGGCGCACGGGTTGGGCAACGCCGCCCGCCTGCTCGACGCGATTCGCGACGGCCGCGTGAACTATGACTTCGTTGAGGTCATGGCATGCCCGGGCGGCTGCGTCGGTGGCGGCGGTCAGCCCATCCACGACGGCTGCGAGCTGGCAGCCGAGCGCGGCCAGGTGCTGTGGGGGCTCGATGCGAACGCCGATATTCGCTTCTCGCACGAGAATCCCGATGTCCAGGCGTGCTACCGCGAGTTTTTGGGCGCGCCGCTCTCGCCGCTGGCCGAGGAGCTGCTGCATACCGACCATCACGCCTGGTCGATGCCCAATGAGGGGGCGTGCTAGCGATGCGCGCGTTTAATGTTGAGATGACGCGCCGGGGGTTTGCCTCGGCGCTTGCCGCGGGTGCGTTGTCGCTTGCGCTGGTTGGCTGTGGTGGCGGGTCTGTCGTGGCCGGGTCTGCTGCGGGCTCGGCTGCCGGGTCTGCCGCCGACGGTGCCGCTGTCGAGCCGGTTGAGGTACACGTCGCCTCGCTCAAGGGTCCGACGTCGATCGGTCTGGTGCAGTTTATGGACCAGGCAGACGAGGGTGCCACGGATAACGAGTTCGACTTTGCGATCAGCGCCGCGGCCGACGAGGTCGTGCCCAAGGTCATTCAGGGCGATGTCGATATTGCCCTGGTGCCCGCCAACGTGGCGAGCGTTCTTTACAACAAGACCGAGGGTGCGGTCCAGGTCATCGATATCAACACGCTGGGCGTGCTGAACGTGGTGACGGGCGACGCGAGCGTGGCCTCTTTTGGCGATCTGGCGGGTCGTACCGTCTACATGACGGGCAAGGGCACCACGCCGGAGTACGTCATGAACTATCTGCTGGAGCGCGCGGGCCTGACCGGCCAGGTGACGCTCGAGTTCAAGAGCGAGCCCACCGAGGTGCTGTCGGCCCTGCTTGCCGACCCGTCTGCCGTGGGCGTGCTGCCGGAGCCGTTCAAGACCGCGGCCATCGCCAAGAGCGAGGGCAAGCTGTCGGCGCCGGTAAGCCTGACCGATGTGTGGGATGAGCTGGCGGGTGACACGGGTTCGCGTATGCTGACGGGTGTGACCGTGGTTCGTCGCGCGTTTGCCGAGGAGCATCCCGAGGCTGTGGCAGAGTTCTTGCGCTGCCATGCGGCGAGCGTGAAGGCCGTCAATGCGATACCGGCGGACTGGGCGCAGGCCGTGGTCGATGCGGGTATCGTCGATAACGCCGCGATTGCCGAAAAGGCGATTCCCGGGTGCATGCTTGTATGCCAGACGGGGAAAGATATGAAGGCGGCGCTCGGTGGGTACCTGCAGGTGCTGGCCGATGCGGATGCAAGCGCCGTGGGCGGCAAGCTCCCGGCTGATGATTTCTACTACATGGAGTAGCCCGTGCGTGCGTTTGCTCGACAAATGGCAGAGCGTATGAAGGCGGTGGCGGCAGCAGGTGCCGTTGCCGCCTTTTGGCTTGCCGTGTGGGCTTTCGCGGCGGCGCTGGTGGCACAGCCGCTGATTTTGCCGGGGCCGGGCGCTGTTGTGGTGGCGTTGCTGCGGCTGGTGTGCGATGCCAACACGTGGGCGATTCTGGTGGGCTCAGGCGCACGAATCTTGGGCGGACTGGCGCTTGCCGCGATCTGCGGCGGTGTACTGGCGGGAGTCTCGGTGCGGTCGCGGACGTTTGCCCGTCTGGTGGCGCCGGCGCTTTCGTTTGTAAAGGCGACGCCGGTTGCCTGCGTGGTGGTTCTGCTGCTCATTTGGCTGGGGTCGGCGCGCGTGAGCATTGCAGCGGTCTTTTTGATGGCACTGCCGGGCGTGTATTTTTCGTTGGTCGAGGGCTTGATGCAAGCGGATAAACCGCTGGAGCAGATGTTTCGTCTGCATGGCGTGCGGGGCTGGCGACTGTTTTGTGCCCACACCTGGCGCGAAGTCCTGCCGTTTGTGCTTTCGTGCGCCCGCGCTGTGATCGGCATGAGCTGGAAGGCCGGCGTGGCGGCGGAGCTGATCGGCATGGCGGTGGGCACCGTGGGTGAGCGCATCTATCAGGCGAAGCTGCTCATCGAGACGGCTGACCTGCTGGCGTGGACCGTGCTGGTTGTTATGGCTTCGTGGGCATGCGAGCGCGTGCTGGTGTGGCTGCTGCGGGCTTCGGGGCCTGCGGCGTGGCATGCAGCGGTGCGGTCGCATGGACGCGGCTTGCACGGCCGTGCGGCCGCTGCCAGCGGTGCCGACGTGGCGGAGCTTGCATTTGCCGTTGGCGATCGCGCGCCTTGGGCGCCGGCGCTCGACGGATTGGTGCTCAACGTGCCCGCGGGCGGGCGCGCTTGCGTGATGGGCGCCTCGGGCGTGGGCAAGTCGACGCTGCTTGCGCTGGCGGCGGGGGAGTGCGCGCCGTGCTCCATGGTGTTTCAGGATGTGCACCTGGTAGAGGGCGCCTCTGCTTTGGATAACGTGCTGGTGTGCGCCGACGCGCGCGTGGATGCCTCGAGTGCCGCGGCCCTGTTGCGCCTGCTGGCGCCGGGGGTCGATGTGCATGCTCGTGTGGCCGAGCTCTCGGGCGGGCAGCGCCGTCGCGTCGAGATTGCCCGAGCCCTGCTGTGTCCGGGCGACGCGGTGATTCTGGACGAGCCCTTTACCGGTCTGGATGCCGCTGCGCGCGACGCATGCGCCGAGGTCGTGCTCGACTTGCTCGACGGCCGCATGCTGTTGCTTGCTACGCACGATGCCGTCGACGCTCAGGCCCTCAATATCTCGGACATCATCACGCTCTAAATACTTACTCAGCAACAAAATGATCCGTTTTTTCTCCGTCCCCATAGGGTTGGGTATGGTATTCTATCTGCGGGGTAATACTTAGGATTACCAAGTAATACCAACGCAGTAGAAACAAACTCCAGATGCGGGCCAATCGGGTTGCCTTCACAGCCCGTCGCCCAGCCGCGTGGCCCGCATCTATCCGCACCACCGTCGTTTCAAAAAGGAAGCGCCATGGCAGAACACATGACCCCGGTTGTCGCGAAGGTCTTGCCCGAGGAAAAGGCGGCCTTCGCGGCGGCAACCCAACTCGTAGGCACCACGCCGTCCAACGCCATCCGCATGTTCATCGCCGCCTTCAATCGCTGCGGCACCTTTCCGTTCGACATTTCGCCCAGCGGGGCCTTTGGCGCTGCGCCCGATTCTCATCAACAATGACTGTCCCAAACTGCCGGCACTTGGGGACGTTCCTTTTAATATGAGCAGGACATTGTCAAGAGGCAAAATCGGGCCTGGCCCCAACGATATGGGGTCAGGCCCTCTCCCTATATCAGCCCGTCCGCGGCGACCTCGGCGTGTCTTACCGACGCT
>CABUXM010000009.1 GCA_902495545.1 uncultured Collinsella sp.
CTCAAATGCGATGGTGTCGGAGGCGGGACTTGAACCCGCATGACCAAAAAGCGGTCACTAGCACCTCAAGCTAGCGCGTCTGCCAATTCCGCCACTCCGACATGCTATGTTGTTGATTCGCAGTTCGTTCTGTTGGACCCGCGCGTTCAACGAGGAAGATAATAACCTATGATTCGAGAACTGTGCAAGCACTTTTTTGAAAAAAGTTTACGAATTTGTAAATGCGCAGGTAGATCTATATGTCCGGCCCCGAATCGGTGTTGCCTCCCGGCGCGTCCTCGGGCATGAGCGATATTTAGCTACGCACTTCGTGCTGCAAAATATCGCTCCCCCTGCGGAATGCGCCGGGAGGCAACGCCGATTCGGGGCCTGCAAATACGTACTTCAGACACAGTTCTCAAACATGTTCTGGGGGCTGATATAAATTTAGTGGCTCGGCTTTGCCGAGCCCTTATATGAGGAGGCCGGAGCTAAAGCTCCGGCCTCACTAACTTTCCTATTAGATTAAGTGAGCGATCAGGGAATCGCACTCCCCCTGCCGAGTTAACGTAGGGCCCGCCCTGGTGTTACTTTTCAGAACACTCCGCAGGACGCAAGAAACCCCCGCCGCACGAAGTGCGCAGCGGGGGTTTCTTGCATGTCCGAGGACGTTCTGAAAAGTAACTTCAGGGCGGGCCCGGACGAGAACAACGACTACAGGTCGATGTGCGATTCCTTGATCGGGAACGGCTCCGCGAAGTGGCAGGCGCAGCAGTGACCCGGTGCGACTTCCTTAAACTCGGGAAGCTTCTCGGAGCAGATACCCTGCGCGATTGGGCAGCGCGTGTGGAAACGGCAGCCGGTCGGCGGATCCAGCGGTGACGGCGGATCGCCGGCGAGGATGATGCGCTTGCGGGTCTTCTGGATATCAGGATCGGGAACCGGCACGGCAGACAGCAGCGACTGCGTGTACGGATGGTGAGGCTCGCTATAGAGCGTCTTCCAGTCGGAAACCTCGACCATCTTACCCAGATACATAACGGCAACGCGATCGGAGATGTGCTGCACGACGGACAGGTCGTGGGCGATAAACAGATATGCGGTACCGAACTTGTCCTGGAGCTCCTTAAGAAGGTTCAGAACCTGGGCCTGAATGGATACGTCAAGTGCAGAGACAGGCTCGTCGCAGATGATCAGCTTAGGCTTCAGCGCAAATGCGCGGGCAATGCCGACACGCTGACGCTGACCGCCCGAGAACTCATGAGGATAGCGGTTAATATGCTCGGGGTTCAGTCCGACAACGTCGAGAAGCTCGCGGACACGCTCAATGCGCTCTTCCTTGGTGCCCACGCCGTGAATGGTCATGGGCTCGGAGACGATCTCGCCGATGGTCATACGGGGATTGAGCGAAGCATAGGGATCCTGGAAGATGAACTGCATCTCGCGACGCATGTCCTTGATCTCATGCTTGCTCATCTCGGCAACGTCTTTGCCCTGGAAGAACACTTTGCCTGCCGTCGGCTTGGTCAGGCGCATGATGGTACGGCCCGTGGTGGACTTACCGCAACCAGACTCGCCGACCAGGCCAAAGGTCTCGCCCGGATAAATCTCGAACGAAATGTCATTCACTGCAGAGACGACACGCTTGGAGAAGCGCTTGGCGAACATGCCGGACTCAGCGGGAAACTCCTTAGAGAGGTGCTCGACCTTCAGCAGCGGAGTACGCTCGTTGGTATCTGCCATTACGCCTCGCCTCCCTTCTTGGAATCCTTGCGCGTACGGGACGTCTCAGGAGCGTTCTTGAGGAACTCGGGGTCGCCGGAGTAGTGGCACGCAGAGTAATGACCAGACTCGGTGACAACGCGCTCGGGGCGCTGCTTGCGGCACTTGTCCGTCGCATAGGGGCAACGAGGAGAGAAGACGCAGCCCACAGGCAGGTTCATGAGCGAAGGCGGGTTGCCGTGAATCGGCGTAAGCGGCTTCTTCTCTTCGATGGCCTGCTCCGGGATGGAGCGGATAAGGCCCCAGGTGTAGGGGTGGCGACTCTCGTAGAAGATTTCCTCAGCAGTACCGAACTCGACGGGACGGCCGGCGTACATAACCATGATCTTATCGGCCATATCGGCAACGACGCCCAGGTCATGGGTAATCATGATGATGGCGTTACCGTTCTTCTCCTGCATTTCCTGCATGAGCTCGATAATCTGAGCCTGAATGGTAACGTCCAGAGCCGTCGTGGGCTCGTCGGCAATCAGGATATCGGGATCGCAGGCAAGAGCCATAGCGATCATGACACGCTGACGCATACCGCCGGAGAACTGGTGCGGATACTCATTGACGCGCTTCTCGGGCTCGGGGATACCCACGAGGTCCAAAAGCTCGGTAGCGCGCTTGAGCGCCTCCTGCTTGGAGTAGCCACGGTGCAGACGAAGGCCCTCGCCCACCTGCTTGCCGATCTTATAGACCGGGTTCAAGGAGGTCATAGGATCCTGGAAGATCATCGCGATGTCGTTGCCGCGAATGTGCTGCATCTCCTCCTCGGTCATCTCGAGGATAGAACGACCGCGATAGCGAACGTCGCCGCCCTCGATCTTTCCCGGAGGCATCGAGATAAGACCCATGATGGTCATGGCGGTCACGGACTTACCGGAGCCGGACTCACCGACGACGCCCAGGGTCTCGCCGCGATCGAGCGTGTAGGAGACACCGTCGACAGCGCGAACAACGCCGTCCTCGGTGTGGAAATACATCTTAAGGTCATCGACCTCGAGCAGATGCTGGCCCTCGGGAACAGGCTGGTCCTTCAGGTCCACATAGTTCTTGTTCTTCTTCATCCTTATGCGTCCTTCATCTTGACGTCGAGGGCGTCGCGCAGACCGTCACCCAGCAGGGTGAAGGCGAGCACCGTCGAGAGAATTGCCAGACCGGGCATGATCATCATCCAGGGAGCAGTCAGAAGATACTGCTGACCGTCCTGAATCATGGAGCCCCACGAAGGCGTAGGCGGAATAACGCCCATGCCGAGGAAGGACAGAGCGGACTCGGTCAGAATGGCGCCACCAATGTTCATGGTCGCGTAGACCACGATGGAGGCGACGGAGTTCGGGAAGATGTGACGTACAACGATACGAGCATCAGATGCACCCATCGCGCGCGCAGCATCAACATAGTCGTTTTCCTTGACGGTCAAGATTGCAGAGCGGAAGACGCGCGCAATCGAAGGCCAGCCGAGAATACCGATGGCGATAAAGACGTTCTGAAGACCACGGCCGATAACGGCGATCATGGCGACAACGAACAGCACGTACGGGAACGCCAGGAAGATGTCCGCACAGCGCATGATGATCGTATCCCAGATGCCGCCGTAGAAACCGGCCAGAGCACCCATGACCAGACCAATCAGCGTGGAGATCGCGGTGGCCATAATTCCGACGGACAGCGAAACGCGCGCACCGTAGATAACGCGGACAAGAATGTCACGACCAAGGGCGTCGGTGCCAAACGGATGCTCTGCACACGGAGCCAGCAGCGACGTCTCGGCCATAGTGGTCGAGTCGGAAGCCGTCGGAGAACCGAGCCAGGGCTTAGCCCACAGATCTGCGGTCAGGGCAACCACAACGACGATGATGATCCAGCAGACACCGATAACGGCGAGCTTGTTCTTACGAAGACGCTTAAAAGCGTCGCCCCACAGCGTGCGGGACTTGGCGGGAGCAGATGCGACCTTGGTGGCGGTAGCCTGCTCCTGAGACTGAGAATCAGTTTCCTGCATGAGACGTACCTCCCTTAGGCCTTATCCGACGGACCGCCAAGGCGGATGCGCGGGTCGAGGAATGCATAGCTAATGTCGACGAGCAGGTTGATCACCATGACGACGACAACGATGAGCGTAACGCCGCCCATAACGATGGGCCAGTCACGCATGCTAATGGCGCGATAGACCTCATAGCCGATACCGGGCCAGTTAAAGACCGTCTCGGTCAGGATGGCGCCCGAAAGCATGCCACCAAAGTCGACACCAATATAGGTAACGACGGGGATGAGTGCATTCTTAAGCGCATGCTTGATGATGATCGCACGATTGGAGAGACCCTTGGCCTTTGCCGTACGGATGTAATCCTGGTTCATGACGTCAAGCAGCTGCGAGCGCATAATGCGGGCAGCGTAAGCGGTCGAAACCGAAGCCAGCGTAATGGTCGGAAGCACATAGTGCATCCAATCCTGATACTGAGAGCTGGAACCACCGGCACCCGAGATCGGCATGGAGAATGCACCGCCCGTGGCGTCCTTGAGGATGACGCCAAAGAACAGCTGCAACAACATACCGAGCCAGAAGGCCGGGACCGCAACGAGGATCGACGTGGTGAGCGTTACCAAAATATCCCAGAAGGAATAACGCTTTACCGCCGAAATGATACCCGCACCGATACCCATGATCGCCTCGAGTACGATGGCGCACGCGGCAAGTTTGACCGTATACGGATACTTCTGGGCGAAGATTTCCGTAACCGGCAGCTTGCGCTGATACGAATTGCCCAGATCGCCATGAAGCAGGCCATTCATGTAATACAAGTAACGGTCCACGAGCGACGTTTGAACGGGGTCGCCGTTCTCGTCAAGGATCGCGTTGCCGTCCTCGTCCGTCTGGACCAGGTGATAGCGAACACGAAGCTGAAGCTCCACCTCGGGGGACAGAGCCTTGTCTCCACCGATCAGCTTGATCGGATCTCCCGGCACGATATTCTGGAGGGCGAACAGAATCAGCGTAACGCCCAAAAACACCGGGATGAACTGAAGCACACGTTTAACGATGTACTTACCCATACCACTCCCCTATCTAGGGATTAACCTAAATGGGATGCCGATCGCCAGACCGGCATCCCAAAATTACCATCAGCCAGTTTACCCCAGGTTAGGGAGAACTGTATGTTTCCCATGAGGTCTACGTAAATACTTGACCCTCACGGAAGCTGCAAACTCTTAAGCGAGCTCAGCGGTACCAAGATCGGCGTGCTTCTGCGGATCGACATAGAGGTGCTTGATGCGATCGGAGCCGGCGATGGTGTGCGTGTAGAACATCACCGGGATGACCGGGCAGTCGGCAGCGACCATTGCGTCGGCCTCCTGCATCTTAGCGACGCGCTCCTTGTCGTCAACCGTAGTGCGAGCCTCGTCGACCTTGGCGTCGAACTCGGGGTTGTTGTAACCAGAGCGGTTGTCGCCACCGAGGGAGTCGGAGTGGAACAGCGGATACAGGAAGTTGTCCATGATCGGGTAGTCGGCAATCCAGCCCAGACGACCGAACTGATAGTTGAAGTTCTGATACTGCTCGAGCAGGGCAGACCACTCGGGGGTATCGGAGACAGCGGTAACGCCAACCTTGGCGAGGTCGCCGATGATGGACTCCATGATCTCCTTGTGGCCACCGTCCTGGTTGTAGGAAAGGGTCACACTAATGCCACGGTCACCGTTGGCACCGGCAGGAGCAACCTTGTCGAGGTACTCGTTAGCCTTGTCGACGTCGTAGGCGCAGAACTCCCATGCGCCCTCCTTGTAGCCATCGATGCCCGGAGGAACAATGCCGTCGGCGGGGGTACGGGTACCCTTGAAGATGGTCTTGCAGATGGCCTCACGGTTAATGGCCAGGGAGATACCCCTACGCAGGTCAGCGTTGTTGAACGGCTCGGCCGTGTTGTTGCAGGTCAGGTAGTAGGTGGAAGGCTCGACGCCGAGCAGCATGCGCTCGCCGTCACCCATGGTGTAGCCGTCCTTGGACACGCCGCGATCCTTCTTGGCGGCATCGATCTGAGCGACGGGAACGTCGCAGACATCAAGGTTACCGGCCTGGAACTCCTTGTAAGCGGTCTCCATGTCCTTGATGACCTGGAAGTGGATGCCATCGATCTTGGCCTTGTCGCCATAGTAATCGTCGAACTTCTTGACGTTGATCTCCTGGCCATCCTCCCACTTGCCGTCCATCATGAACGGGCCGTTACCGACCGGGGCAAGGTAGAAGCTCTTGACATCGGACTCGGCGCACTCGGGAACCGGGGCCAGAGCCGGGTGTGAGGCGACGAAGGGGAAGTCGGCGTAAGCGGAAGACAGCTTGACGACGAGGGTCTCATCGTCAGGGCACGTAACACCGCTGAGCTCGGTGGCGTTACCGGCAAGCAGATCGTCATAGCCCTCGACCATGGAAAGGTGATAGGAGACCTCGGAAGGGCCATACTCGGTAGCGATGGCCGACTTGGTGTTGACCAGACGCTCCCAACCGAGCTTGAAGGACTTAGAGGTAACGTCGTCACCGTTGTGGAACTTGGCCTTCTTGATCTTGAAGGTAAACTCGGTGGCGTCGTCGTTGGACTCAAAGGACTCGCAAGCCAGCGGAACGATCTCGCCCTTCTCGGCGTCGTAAGAGGTCAGAGCGTCAAAGAGCTGATACTCGACCTGAGTACCCTGGTCCTCCTGGACGTTGTAGGGGTCGATGCAGACCGGGTTGTTGATGTAGAAGTTCAGCGTCGAACCGGACTCAGAACCGGAAGCGTCGCCGCCCTTCTTGCCACATGCGGCAAGAAAAGCCATGGAGCTCGCAGCAAGGGTGCCGCCAACAAAGGCGCGACGACCCATAACGGGCTGGTGGAACATAGAATCAGCCATGCCATCCTCCTTATGAGATAGGACAAAGAAATGTTCAGTCGGACACATGTCGAGACAATCCGATCCGAACCATCAAAACGCTGCCCGCTGCTATGGCTGGTTATGCACAACAGGCCAACGTTTTGCAATACAGTAGCGCATTTTATGCACGATTTGGGGCTAATTCCGGTTAACGGTCAAGAATTTCTTTAGTTGGGCGCAGTATGTGGTGATATTTTTGACTCTGTTACGAATATGTAAACAAAAAAGGGTCCCGCACTTGCGGAACCCTTTACAAGTATTTATGCGGCTCGTGATTAGTAGCCCACGATGCCCTGCGGGAAGAAGAACATGCACAGCACGACGCACACGGCAAACACGACAGCCATGATGACGGTCAGGCGGTCGAGGTTCTGCTCCATAACACCTGTGGCAGAGCTGGAGTTATACAGCGAGCTAGCGATCATATCCGAAACGCCGGTACCCTTACCGGAATGCATCAGGACGAGAATCGTCAGCGCCACGGCAGAAACAGCCCAAACGACAAACAGAAGAATCTGGAACGGACCCATAGATAAGCTCCTTAATAGAACAATTCAAACTCCAGTACTGTACCACAACCCCCGCTCTCCCCTACCCGCCACTCGGGGACGGGGAAGAAATGGCAGAAATACCAAAAAAGGGTTGCCCGAATATGGACAACCCCTTTTCAAAGAAACGCTTGGCGTTTTCTCTTAGGCCTCGGTGGCGAGCACGCGACCCGTCATCTCGGCGGAAGGCTCAATACCAGCCATGGTGAGCATGGTCGGAGCGATATCGGAAAGACGGCCGTCCTCGATACCGGTGAGCTTGGCCTTCTCATCAACGATGATGAACGGCACACGGTTGGTGGTGTGAGCCGTAAACGGATGCTTGGAACCGTCGGAAGCAACGTCAAACATGTGATCGGCGTTGCCGTGGTCGGCGGTGATCAGCGCAAAGCCGCCCTTGGCGAGAATCGCCGGGACAACCTTAGACAGGGCATCGTCAACGGCCTCGACGGCCTTAACGGCGGCGTCGAAGACACCGGTGTGACCAACCATGTCGCAGTTCGCGAAGTTCACGATGTAGAAATCAGCGCGATCCTCGTTGATGGCGGCGACAAGCTTCTCGGTAACCTCGGGAGCGCTCATCTCGGGCTGCAGATCGTAGGTAGCGACCTTGGGGGAAGCGACGAGCACGCGCTCCTCGCCCTCCTTGGGCTCCTCGATGCCGCCGTTGAGGAAGAACGTCACGTGGGCGTACTTCTCGGTCTCGGCGGTGTGCAGCTGCTTCAGGCCATTGGCGGCGATAACGTCGGCCAGAACGTTCTCGGGGAACGTCTTGGGGAAGGCGACCTCGACGTCAAACGTCGGATCGTACTCGGTCATCGTCACAAAGTGCGAAAGCTTGATCTGCTCGCGCTCAAAGCCGTCGAACTCCTTGTCCGTGAACACGCGGGTCATCTGACGAGCGCGGTCGGGACGGAAGTTAAAGAAGATAGCCGCGTCGCCCTCGTGAATGCCCTCGTTGTGGGCAGCGAAGGGCTCGACGAACTCGTCGCCGCGCGGATCCTTCTCGTAGTAGGCCTTGATACCGGCAACGGGGTCGACATCGGCATCGGACGCGTTGACCATGACGTCGTAGGCGCGCTGGATGCGCTCCCAACGATTATCGCGGTCCATGGCCCAATAACGGCCCGAGACGGTGGCAACGCGAGCGTCGCAACCGGTCTCCTCGGAGATCTTAGCCAGGAAGGCGCAGAACTCACTCATGTAGCCAGCGCCGGACTGCGGGTCAACGTCGCGGCCATCCATGAAGGCGTGGACGCGAACGGTCTTGACACCGTGCTCGGCAGCCATCTTGACCAGAGCCTCGACGTGGTTCATGTGAGAATGAACACCGCCAGGGCTCATAAGGCCCATGAGGTGAAGAGTCTTGCCGTCAGCCTTGACGTCGTCCATAGCCTTGACGAAGACCTCGTTCTTGGCGATGGAGCCGTCCTTGATGGCGTTGTTGATACGCGAAAGCTCCTGGAACACGATGCGGCCGGCACCGATGTTGAGGTGACCCACCTCGGAGTTGCCCATCTGGCCATCGGGAAGGCCCACGTCCTCGCCCGAAGCACCGAGCGTGGTGTGAGGATACTTCTCGTACAGGCTATCAAGGAAGGGCGTCTTGGCAGCGGCGACGGCGTTCTCGCCATCGGCCGGAGCAAGGCCGCAGCCATCCATGATGATCAGGAGTGCAGGAAGATGACGCTGTGCCATATGTCCTACTCGCCTGCCTTGACGACCATAGAGGCGAAGTCGGCAGCCTTGAGCGAAGCGCCGCCCACGAGGGCGCCGTCAACGTCGGGCTTGGCGACGAGCTCAGCGATGTTGCCGGGCTTGGCAGAGCCACCATAGAGAACGCGGATGCCGTTGGCAAGCTCCTCGCCGAACATCTCCTTGAGGGTCTCACGGATAGCGCCGCAGACCTCCTGAGCGTCCTCGGCGGTAGCGGTCTTGCCGGTGCCGATGGCCCAGATGGGCTCGTAGGCGACGACGACCTGCTTGGGGCAGGTGATCTCAAGACCAGCAAGGCCAGCCTTGACCTGGTTCACGACGTGCTCGACATAGGTGCCGGCCTCGCGGACCTCAAGGGACTCGCCGCAGCAGAAGACGGGAACAAGACCGGCGGCAACGAGGGCCTTGGCCTTCTTGTTCTGATCCTCGTCGGTCTCGTGGAAGTAGTCGCGACGCTCGGAGTGACCGATGATGCAGTAAGTGCAGCCAGCGGACTTGAGCATGTCGCAAGAGGACTCACCGGTGAAGGCACCCTTAGCCTCCCAGTACACGTTCTGTGCACCGAGGGCAATGGGGGCAGCCTGAATGCGGTCATGAACCGTGGTGATGTCGATGGTCGGAGGGCAGACGAGCACCTCGACGCCAGCCGGAACCTCGGGCAGAGCCTGAGCCAGCTCGTCGGCGAGCTTGGCAGCCTCGGCGACGTCGTTGTTCATCTTCCAGTTACCAGCGATAAGAAGGGTGCGATTAGGCATCGAGAAGCGCCTCCACTCCGGGCAGGGCCTTACCCTCGACGAGCTCCATGGAAGCGCCGCCACCGGTGGAGATCCAGCTCATCTTGTCGGCCAGGTTGAACTTGTTGACAGCTGCGACGGAGTCGCCACCGCCGATGATTGAGGTGCAGTCGGCCTCGGCGACAGCCTCGGCGATAGCCTGGGTGCCGTGAGCGAAGTTGTCGAACTCGAAGACGCCCATGGGGCCATTCCAGAACACGGTCTTGGCGCCCTTGACGGCCTCGGCGTAAAGCTCCTCGGTCTTGGGGCCGATGTCCATACCCTCACGGTCGTCGGGGATAGCGTCGGAAGCGACAACCTCGGGGACAGCGTCCTCGCCAAAGTGATCAGCAACACGGTTGTCGATGGGGAGCAGGATCTTGACGCCCTTCTCCTCGGCCTTCTTGAGCATCTCGCCGGCGCGCTCGACCCAGTCCTCTTCCTTGAGAGACTGACCAACGGACAGGCCCTGAGCCAGGAAGAAGGTGTAGGCCATGCCGCCACCGATGATCAGGGTGTCAGCGGAGTCGATGAGGTGATCGAGAACGCCGATCTTGGAGGAAACCTTGGAGCCGCCGACGATAGCGACGAAGGGGCGCTCGGGCTCGGCGAAGATGCCGGTCAGCGTGTCGACCTCCTTCTCGAGCAGGAAGCCGGCGACGGCAGGCAGGTAAGCGGCGGGGCCCACGACGGAACCCTGGGCGCGGTGAGCGGTGCCGAAGGCATCGAGAACGAAGACGTCACCATAGGAAGCGAGCTTCTTGGCGATCTCGGGATCGTTCTTCTTCTCACGCTTATCGAAGCGGACGTTCTCGAGAACGAGAACCTTGCCCGGCTCGACGGCAGCGACAGCCTCGGCAGCCTTCTCGCCGTAAGTGTCGGCGACAAAGGCAACGTCGAGACCAGAGAGCTCAGCAAGCTTCTTGGCGACAGGCTCAAGGGAAAGCTCGGGCTGGAAGCCAGTGCCCTCAGGACGGCCGAGGTGGCTCATGAGGATGACGCGAGCGTTGTGCTCAACGAGGTAGTTGATGGTGGGCAGGGCAGCCTTAATACGGGTGGTGTCGCCAACGACGCCATCCTTGATAGGCACGTTGAAGTCAACGCGGACGAGAACGCGCTTGCCGTCGACATCGATGTCGCGGACGGTCTTCTTGGTAAAGGCCATGTTTGCTTCTACCTTTCGTACGTGTCTGCCTCCCATTACGGCAGACGATTTCTTATAAAAAGGGCGCGACCCTAGGGTGTAAGCCCTATAAGGCCGCGCCCTTCTTTAGACGCTCAACGAGCTATTCGCTAAAAGCTAAATTAAGCAACGAACTTCTCGAAGTACTTGATGGTGCGGACCATCTGAGAGGTGTAGGAGTTCTCGTTGTCGTACCAAGAGGTGACCTGAACGAGGGTCTGGCCGTTGCCGAGGTCAGAGCACATGGTCTGAGTGGCGTCGAAGATGGAGCCGTGGGTCTCGCCGACGATGTCACGGGAGACGATCTGGTCCTCGTTGTAGGCGAAGGTCTCGGGGATGGTCTCGGCGTAGGCCTTCATGGCAGCGTTGACCTCGTCGACGGTGACCTTCTTGTCAACGACGGCGTAGAGGTTGGTCAGCGAGCCGGTCGGCGTCGGGACGCGCTGGGCGGCACCGATGAGCTTGCCGTTGAGCTCGGGGAGAACCAGGCCGATGGCCTTGGCAGCGCCCGTGGTGTTCGGGACGATGTTCTCGGAGCAGGCGCGGGAGCGACGGAAGTTGCCCTTGCGCTGCGGGCCGTCGAGCGGCATCTGGTCGCCGGTGAAGGCGTGGATGGTGGTCATGATGCCGGACACGATGGGAGCGAAGTCGTTGAGACCCTTGGCCATCGGGGCGAGGCAGTTGGTGGTGCAGGAAGCAGCGGAGATGATGTTGTCCTCAGCGGTCAGCGTCTCATGGTTGACGTTGTACACGATGGTGGGCAGATCGCTGCCGGCCGGAGCGGAGATGACGACCTTCTTGGCGCCAGCGTTGATGTGGGCCTGAGCCTTAGCCTTGCTGGTGTAGAAGCCGGTGCACTCGAGAACGACGTCGACGTCGAGGTCGCCCCAAGGCAGGTTGTTGGCGTCGGCCTCCTTGTAGATCTTGATCTCCTTGCCGTCAACGGTGATGGAATCCTCGCCAGCAACGACCTCGTGATCGCGAGCGTAGTTGCCCTGCGTGGAGTCGTACTTCAGCAGGTAAGCGAGCATATCGGGAGAGGTGAGGTCGTTGATAGCGACGATCTCGGAGCCCTCATGACCGAACATCTGACGGAAAGCCAGACGACCGATGCGACCGAAGCCGTTAATAGCAACCTTTACTGCCATTGTGTCTCCTTTCGTAAGGCCCCCGCGAGCTACAGCGCCCGCCGTTGAGGCCCACAAACTAACCACTCGCCTAATATACCTTTTTTTTGACTTGAATTTCACGAGAATGCTCGAAATTGAAAATCAAATTTACGTTAAAACGTTTTAAAGAATAAAGTAGCAGCTAAATCCGTATATAAGTCGATACTTTAAACTACTTGTTTGCTTCAATGAGCTTTTCAAGCCTCAAAACTCGATGGTAGAGGGCTGACTTCGACAAGGGAGGGTCAGCCATCTCCCCCAAATCACGCAGTGACAGATCGGGGTAGCGCTCGCGCAGGTCGCAAAAGACCGCCAAGGCATCCGGAAGCGCATCGCGAAGGCCACGCTGCTCGAGCTCATCGATAAGCGCAAGCTGATGTTGGGCAGCACCGGCGCTTCTGGTCTGGTTGGCGAGCTCGGCATTCACGCGACGGTTCACATCGTTCTTAACCAACTTGACCGCGCGCGCCTCCTCAATCTCGGCAACGCTGCGCTTGGCGCCAATCAGCTTTAATAGATGCTCGATTTCCTCGGCGCTCTTAATGTACACGGCATATGACCCCCGCCGTGCATTAACACGAGCATGGACCCCAATCTGCTCCAACAGATCGCAAAGCCCCTTGGCATATTGCTCGCCCTGCACAGCGATCTCCAAATGAAAATCGCCGCGTGGATCAGCCACGAAGCCGCCCGCGATGAGCGCGCCGCGGATATAGGCAAGTCTACAGCAAGGACGGGCAACGATATGTCGGGGTACGCCGGCGACAAGTCCTCCCCTACGGTCGAGGATACCCAGCAGAACCAAGGCCTTATCCAGGTCTGGCTGATCAGGCAAGGTGATGAGATAGTTTCGAACCTTATGCAATACAGATTTACGGACGGTGAACTCCGTTTTGAGCTTAAGGATACGATGCGTCAGCGTGATCATCGTGCGCGCGACGGCTCCCGTCTCAGTCGCAACCGTCAAACGATACCGCCCAGAGCCGGTAAGCGAGAGCGTACCGCTCACGCGCGTGAGGGCGGCAAGCGTCGACAAGTCGCAGTATTCACATTCGGGTTCGCAGCGCGCAAGCTCGTCGCGCACCTCAGCGGTAAACGACATGCAGGCCTATGCCTTCGTGTTGGCGCGCGACAGGTCGCGGTGGGAAATGCTCACGTGATATTGGGCGCCTTCCAAATAACGTGCCGTGGCCTCGGCGATGGCAACGCTGCGGTGTTGACCGCCCGTGCAGCCGATGGCAATAGAAAGCTGTGGCTTGCCCTCCGCGATATAGCCGGGCATGACCGTATCGAGCAGCTGCGTCCAAGCTTTCCAGAACTCCTGGGTCTTGGGATGGTCCAGAACAAAGTCGGAGACCTTCTTATCGAGACCGGTCATGGTGCGCATCTCGGGATCGTAGAACGGATTGGGCAGGAAGCGAACGTCGATCATAATGTCCGCCTCGACGGGCATACCGTGCTTAAAGCCAAACGAGAACACGTGAACGTCCATGAGCTGCTGATCGGACAGCTCGGAAAATGCCATACGTAGCTTGTTGCGCAGCGCAGAGGTGCGCAGACGGCTCGTGTCGATAATCATATCGGCTCGGTCGCGCACGCCCTGAAGCTGAAGGCGCTCGCGCTGAATGGCATCGGCCGTAGTCTCCCCCGGCTTGGCAATGGGATGACGGCGGCGATTTTCGCTGTAGCGACGAATCAGCACCTCGTCAGAAGCCTCCAGGAACACGATGTCGCAGCTCATCTCGCGCTCTTCGAGCGCGGCGACCGCATCGAGCAACTCGTCAAACAGTCCCTGGCTACGCAAATCGCAGGTGACGGCGAGATGCCTGCCCACGCCCGTATTGATGCCGACGAGCTCGGCAAGCTGGGCGATGAGACGCGGAGGCAGGTTATCGATGCAAAAATAGCCCATGTCCTCGAACACGTGCATGGCCTGCGTGCGGCCCGATCCGGACATTCCGGTGATGATGACGATATCGGGGATGCGCTCCGAGCGCTCCGCCGCATCCATGGCATCTCCCTTTTGCATGTGCTGCCTCCCGAAAACAAGCGCGGGACCCAGCAACCCGGATCCCGCGCGGTCAATTGCCTATATTGAGTATACCGCCCCGAGCGGATACGAGGCCTGTCTTACGCCTCAAGCGCAGCCTTGAACCAACTCGTAATACTCGTGGGGTGCGTGATGGCGGTGCCGACGACAACGGCCCAGGCGCCAGCATCGATCGCGGCGCGAGCCTCCTCGGGCGTATGCACGCGACCCTCGCAAATGATAGGAAGGCCGGGGAATTCCTCAGTCGCCTGACGCAGGAGCGGCAGGTCGGGGCCATCGGCCATGGTGCAGTCGATGGCGGCGACGCCGTGAGAAAGCGTGGTGGATACCAGGTCAAAGCCCATATCAACAGCACGGCGAATATCCTCGATGGTGGCACAATCCGCCATCAGGAGCACACCCTCCTCGTGCAGCGGGCGGAAGGTATCCTCGACCGTCTTGCCATCGGGGCGCGGACGATCGGTGGCGTCGATCGCCACGATATCGGCACCGGCAGCAACGCAGGCGCGAGCGTGACGCAGCGTCGGCGTGATGTAAACGCCCTCGTGCCCATCCTTCCACAGGCCGATGACGGGAACCTCACAGCGACCCTTAATGGCGGCAATGTCGGCAAGGCCCTGGCAGCGAATGGCGGCGGCGCCGCCGAGCTCGCAAGCGCGAGACATTTGCGCCATGGTCTCGGGCGTACGAAGCGGCTCGCCCATATACGCCTGAACGCTCACGACGAGCTTGCCCTTCAGGGACTGGATCAAAGGATCAACGGTCATGTTCGACTCAACCTTTCTCAAAACAGCCTTCTGAGACACCGCACCTTGACGTTCAAACCGTCGCTCGCGTACCGAAGTACGCTTCGCTCCTCTTTCACGTCAATCTGCGGCACCTCAGAAGGCGCACTTGGTAGTTATGTTTACTTCAACGACGCAAGAAGGTGTTCGGCGGCACCGATGAGCGGAGCATCGCCCTCCAGAGAACCGATGAGGATCGGCGTGTTCTGAAGCGGATCGAGCGCCTGGCTGGCATAGCCCTCGTGCACCGAATCCTTCCACGTCTGCGAACGCCAATCGGGACCTTGGTGAATCACGCCGCCCGAAAGCACGATGACCTCAGGGTCCAGGATGTTAGCGAGCGAGCCCAAGCTGGCCCCCAGCGCAAAGCCGGCGTCATGGATGACCTCGGTCGCCTTTGCGTCGCCCGCACGGCACAGGTCGTTCACATCGCGACCGACCGAAGGACGGCTGGGGTCGACGCGACCAAAGCGCTCATCGTACATACGACCAATGGAAGTGCCCGAAGCTACCGACTCCAGATGGCCGGAACGCCCGCAGGCGCAGGGAATGCCGGCGGCAGCCGAGCACTCGATGTGGCCCATATGGCCGGCAGCACCATGGAAGCCCTGCATCACGCGGCCGTTCTCGACATATGCGCCGCCGATGCCCGTACCGATGCCAAGACACAAAACGGAGAACTTGCCCTTGCCGACGCCCCAGTGGGCCTCACCCAGAGCATGAGCCTGCACGTCGCCTACGACGGCAACGGGAAGACCGAGGTCCTCGCGCAGGCGCGGCCCCAACTGAACGCCGGACCAGCCGGGCATGATCTCGTTGGCATACGCGATGGCGCCCGTCTTGGGATCGACGACGCCGGCGGCACCGATGCCGACGCCAAGGACCTCGACATCGGGATTCGCCTCGAGAGCAGCCTTGATGGACGCCTCGATACGCTGGAAGACGGCCTCGCCGCCCTCTTGGGCCTCGGTGAGAACCTCGGCCTCAAAAACGGGATGGGGCACGCTGCCGTCAGCCGGGTACTCCATGATGGCAGTCGCGATCTTAGTTCCGCCGATATCGACAGAGCAGACGTACTTGTTCTCCATGTCGCTCTCCTTAGGAGATAAAAAACAACTACAGGAAATGCGCCGTCAGGCTAGCCGTCACAGCGCGGTAAAGGTTTTCCAGATGCCCGAGATCGCCGAGAAACCGTGTGGCCATTGACCTAATGGGTCATGGCCGCACGGTTGAACGGCGAGGTCGGGTGCCTGGGAAAGCTTTAAAGGAGACCGTTGTCCTGGAGGACCTTGCGAATCGCCTCGACGTTCTCGCCGGTCATGGCCTTCACCGGGCGCGGCATGGTCGGGCTGTCGAAGATGCCCATGAGGTTCATAGCGGTCTTGAAGGCGCCGACGCCACCGGCATAGCCCTGGACGCCCGAGGTGACATCCCAGATGTGCGAAATCTCATTGAGGCGATCCTGCTCGGCCTTGACGGTAGCCCAGTCACCAGCCTGAGCGGCCTTCCACTGACGCACGTAGCCCTCGGGCTCAACGTTGGCGAGACCCGGGACGGAACCGTCGGCGCCACCGAGGTAGGCGCCGTCGACAACAACCTCGTGGCCGGTGAGAATGCTCATCGGATGGCCGTTCTTCTCGTTCTCCTGAACGAGGTAGCGGAACGAGATGTCATCACCCGAGGAATCCTTGACGCCGGCCAGAACGCCCTCGGCGCCGAGCTTGGCAAGGAGCTTCCAGGGGAGCTTGGTGTGAACGCAGACGGGAATGTCATAGGCAAAGATGGGCAGGTCGAGCTCCTCGTGCAGGATGCGGAAGTGCTCCTCGACCTCGGTCATGCCCTGCAGGGCATAGAACGGGCAGGTGGCGACGAGGGCATCGGCGCCCAGCTCCTGGGCGACCTTGCCGTGCTCGATCATGCGCTCGGTCTCGGTATCGATGATGCCGACCAGAACGGGAACGCGGTGGTCGACGATACGAACGGCCTCGGCGATAATCTGGCGACGGCGCTCGTCGGTGGAGAAGACGACCTCGCCCGAGGATCCCAAGAAGAACAGGCCATCGACGCCGGCATCGATCATGCGGTTGATGCTGCGCTCAAAGGAGGCAACGTCGAGCTGGTGATCTTCGGTATCGGGAACAACGACGGGAGGGATAACGCCGGTGAATTTCTGAGTTGCCACAAGAATCTCCTTAGCTGTCTGGCGGGCGGCCCTATGCCACCCACTCTTGTTGGCAGTGTCCAGGCCGTCTAGGCCAAAGAACACGGGTAGAACGTTTGGTTAAAGAAGTCGACGACTTCGTTTTCGAACGCATTGATGCGCTCGTGAGCGTATTTTGCATAGATGATATGCCTCCGGTCACACTCAAGACCGTTGAATACGGCAAACTGATCCTTGGGATCGCTCACGGTATCCATAAGCGATGTGCCCATGAGCACCGATCCGCGCACCCGAGACGACAGCGCCTCGAGGCCGCCAGGAAGCGGATTGGCAACCGCCGTGCAGGCGAGGCCCCGCTCGTCCAGAGCAGAAACCGCCAGCGCGACTCCGCCGCCAAGACCCTCGCCCCATGCAAAGATGCGGTCGGGGTCCATGCCATCAAGATTGCGCGCGACCTTCGCCAACGCGCAGCCCCAACGGACGCGCTTGACAAATGCGGGCGAAGAAATCCCCCGCCGCAGGTCGTCCGCACCAGCAACATCGTCATCCAGCGCGAGAACGGCATACCCCATGGCGGCAAATCTCGTCATGTGATGCCAGCCGCGCACAGGCCGATCGATGTCGTGGAACATCAGGCACAGCGGCACGCGCTCAGATACTCGGGCACGACCGACAGGCTCGATCAAACGAGCGTGAATCGCATCGTCACCGAGCTCAAAGGAGACCTCCGAGTAACGGGCGCAGGGGTTAACAAAGTCAATCGCCGTTATGGCCAGGCCTTGAATCTCAAGATTCGAAGCGCATGTCTCTAAATCAGAAACATCTGCTTGGACATCACCGCGCCAGTCCCGATATTCTGCGAGCCCTGACGAAACCGTTCCAGGAATTCCCACGAGTCCGGGGACAATCAGCTCGTCAACATTGCTCTCGCACTTAGACATGAGCCTCCCCTCCCTTGCAGAAAAACGGAATGATCAGATCGTCAAAATCCTGAATCTCCTCGTGGCCAAAGCCTTCAAAGAACTCATGACGCTTTTCGCAGGTCAGGTTGTTATAGACCGCAAACTGCGTCGCTGGCGGACAGACGATATCGGCTGTGCCGGTGCCAAACAGCACGGGGCATTTGACCATAGGGGCAAAGTTCTTGGAATCGAAGTACGCCAGCTTGGCATAGGCTTCGTCAATACGAGTCGAGTCCTCGTCAAACCAGCGAGACCAATAGCGCAGGCCCTCGTAGGCAATGTCGTCGGCATCCAAATCCCAGACCAGGCGGAAATCTGACAGGAAGGGATAGAGGATGGCGGCGCGATTGATAAGCTCGCTGTTAAGCGCACAGGTAGCAATGCCCAGACCGCCGCCCTGCGACGCGCCGTTCACAAACACACGGGCAAGATCGATGCCCTCGAGCTCGCGAACGATGCGGCACAGGATGCGAATATCTTGGTGCAAGCGGACATAGTAGAGGTTGGCCGGGTCGCCGTCGATACCGGCGACGATATGGCCCGCAACCGTTGTGCCCTCAAATCCGCCAATGTCCTCGGAGGGACCTCCTTGGCCGGGGCAGTCGAGGGCGATGAGTGCCATGCCCATGCCCGCAAACGATGCCTGCTCAAACCAGCTGCGGCTTGCACCTGGATACCCATGGAACTGAAGTACCAATGGCACGGGCTCGTCCGAGACGGGTTTAAGGTACTTGGCATGAAGGCGAGCGCCACACATGCCGGTATACCAGAGGTCGAAAAGCTGGCAGGTCACGGCGTCGGTGACCGATGCCGCCTCGATCGCATAGTCAAGCCCGACGGCGTCGGCCTCGGCCATGCGGTCCTTCCAAAAGAGATCGAAATCCGATGGACGGGGCATAGCGCCTCGATATTCACCAAATTGCTGTTGTAGCTCCTGAGCACTTGGCATGGCTCGTGAACCCAGCCTTTCGAAATCGCAACGGAGGTGCGCCCGGTAAGTGAACCGGGCGCACGGGAGGGAAAGCGAGGCTACTCGCCGAGCTTGGGATGAAGCAGCGACGGCGCAGCGCCGAGCAGCATCTTGGTGTAGGGGTCCTGAGGATGCTGGAAGACCTGCTTGGCCTCGCCCTGCTCGACGATCTTGCCGCCATTCATAACGATGATGTCGTCAGAGATATAGCGGACCGTCTGGATGTCATGGCTAATGAACACCATGGCCAGGCCGAGCTCCTTTTTAAGGTCGGTCAGCAGGTTCAGAATCTGCGCGCGGACCGAAACGTCCAGAGCCGAGGTGGGCTCGTCGGCGATGATGGCATCGGGGTTCAGCGACAGGGCACGGGCAATTGCGACGCGCTGGCGCTGGCCGCCCGAAAGCTGGCCGGGAAGAACCTCGGCAGCGGAGCTGGGCAGACCGGTGAGCTCCAAGAGCTCCTTGACGCGCTTCTCCTGCTCTGCCTCGGTTCCCAGATTGTGGACGCGCATGGGGTCGAGCAGCTGCTCGCGAACGACCATGCGCGGGTTGAGCGCCGTGGCCGGGTTCTGGAACACGACCGAGATGACGCGACCCATGTGACGACGGTCCTCGGCGGTACGCTTGGTAACGTCCTTGCCCTTAAAGTAGACCTTGCCGCTCGTGGGGGCCTGCAGGCCGCACATGACGTTGGCGGTGGTGGACTTACCGCAACCGGACTCGCCGACGATGCCGATCGTCTGACCGGGCATGAGCTTAATCGTTACACCCTGGACGGCGTGAACCAGGTTGGGGTGCAGAATCGAGCCGGTACGGGTCCTAAAGGTGACGTGGACGTCATCAAGGAAGATGATCGGCTCGACGCCGTTGACTGCGGTCTCGCTCATCTACATCACCTCCGCGTGAGGGGTCAAACCATTTGCCTTGAGCACCTCGTCGGGGAGCTCGGAATAGAAGTGCTCGGTGCCGGGCACACGCTTGAAGACCGGACGGGTGTCCAGGCCAATGCGCGGATGGCTCGAGCGGGGCGCGAAGCGATCGCCCTTGGGGAAATCGCGCGGGCTCGGAACGGCGCCGGGCACCTGGTGCAGGCGGCCCGAACCGCTCTCGATGGACAGAACGGAACCCAGAAGACCGCGGGTGTACTCGTGGATCGGGTTAGTGAGCAGCTCCTTGGTGGGTGCCTGCTCGATAACCTGGCCAGCGTACATAACCGTGATGTTGTGGGCGACCTCGGCGACCAGCGCCAGGTCGTGCGAAACGAAGATCATGGCAAAGCCGAGCTTGGCCTGAAGATCGTTGAGCAGCTTGATGACCTGCTTCTGGACGGTAACGTCCAGAGCGGTCGTGGGCTCGTCGCAGATGACCAGCTTGGGGTCGCGGGTAAGGGCCATAGCGATCAGGACACGCTGACGCTGGCCGCCGGAAAGCTCGTGCGGATAGCTCTCGAGCATGCGTTTGGGATCGAGGCCGACGAGCTCCAGGAGCTCCTCGGCGCTGCGGGTTCCGCCGCGCTTGGTGAGCTGCTTCATCTGGGCAGAGATGAGCATGGAGGGGTTGAGCGAGGACAGGGCATCCTGATAGACCATAGCGATATCGGTACCACGCAGGCCGAACCACTCCTTCTTGCTCATCTTGAGCAGGTCACGGCCCTCCCAGAGGACCTCGCCGGAAAGGTGCTCGTCCTCATCGGTCAGGCCCATGATGGCCAGCGTGGTGATGGACTTACCGCAACCGGACTCGCCCACCAGGCCCATGGTCTGACCAGGACGGACGTCAAAGTTGACATGGTCGACAACGTTGATATCACCGTGATGCTCAAACTGAATGCAGAAGTCACGGACCGAGAGAATCGGCTCAACGGACTCGTCGGGCACGTGGCGATCGTCACGCTTGAGCTCGACATCGCGCAGGGCGCCAAGGCGAGCGGAGAGGGACTGGGCCTGCTCCTTGTAGGCGCGAACGGGGTCGGAGACCAGCAGATCGGCCTCGCGACGCTTGGAGGAATCGGTAGGATCCAGGGCGGCGGAGGGAGCAGCGGCCATGGCGTCGGTAATGCCCTCGGAGAGGATGTTGAGCGCCAGGCAGGTGATCATGATGGCCAGGCCCGGGAACAGCGCCTGCCACCAACGACCGGCGAGCACGCCGCCGCGGGCGTCGGCGAGGATGTTGCCCCAGGTAGC
The DNA here is from genome assembly GCA_902495545.1 of uncultured Collinsella sp. Classification (GTDB taxonomy): domain Bacteria; phylum Actinomycetota; class Coriobacteriia; order Coriobacteriales; family Coriobacteriaceae; genus Collinsella. The sequence goes on from CABUXM010000009.1 coordinate 21,158, forward strand.
GGTGGGCTCCTGGATACCAGCGCCGATGAAGGTCAGCGAGGCCTCGAAGATGATGGCGTCGGCGACCAGGGTAACGGTGAAGACCATGATCGGGGCGATGCAGTTACGCAGAACATGCTTGATCAAAATCCACGGAGCCTTGGCGCCGGAAACGATGACCGCGCGGACATAGTCCTCGCCGTACTCGGACACGATATTGGCGCGCACGATACGGGCAATCTGCGGAGTGTACATAAAGCCGATGGCGAAGATGATCGACGGCACGGAGTTGCCCAGGATGGAGACGAAGACGGCCGCGAGGGCGATGCCCGGGATGGACATGATGATGTCCAAGATACGCATGATCGTCTCGGAGACGGCCTTGCGCGAAACCGCTGCAAGGGCGCCCACGACCGAGCCGCAGACCAGAGCCATGGCAGTGGCGCCAAAGCCGATAATCAGCGAGTAACGACCACCGTAGAGCATACGCGACAGAATGTCGCGACCCTTATCGTCGGTACCGAAGATAAATCCGTTGCCGGGAGCCTGGCGAGCCGTAAAGATCTCGACCGGGCTATAGGGGGCAAGAAGGGGCGCCAGAATCGCAGTCAGGGCGACCAGCACCAGCACGACGGCTGCAATCTTAGAAGACAGCGTCATCTTCTTCCAGCCACCGAGCTTGAGCCCCTTGGAGGCAGCCTTCTCGAGCTGCTCGGTTTGCTTCTCTCGAATCTTTACCATAATCTACACCGTCCTGATGCGCGGGTTGATGAGCAGGTAGAGCATGTCAACCACGATGTTGATGATGATGAAGGCAAGAGCAACGACGATAACGACGCCCTGAACCAGGTTCGCCTCGTTGCCCTGAACGCCCTGCAGAATCGCAGTGCCCATGCCGGGGAGGTTGAAGATAACCTCGATGACGACGGCGCCGCCCATGAGGTAACCGATCTTAAGACCGAGGGTGGTGACCGGGGTGATCAGCGCATTGCGAAGAACGTTGATGCCGACGACGACCTTCTCGGGAACGCCGGCGCCGCGAGCCATACGGACATAATCCTTGTCGAGCTCCTCGACCATGGCGGTACGCACGATACGAGTCATCTGGCCCGTCAGCGGAAATGCCAAGGCGATAGCGGGCATGATCATACGTCCCAGATAGCCAACCGGATTCGTGGTGAAGTGAGGCAGAGCACCCGATGCCGGGAGCACCTTAAGGTAGGAAGAGAACAGCAGGATCAACAGAACGGCAAGCCAGAACGACGGGGTTGCCAAGCCGGCGATGGAAAAGACGCGGATCACTTGGTCCGGCCATTTGTCGCGATACAGTGCCGCGATGACGCCGAGCAAAAACGAAACGACCGCACCGATAGCAAGACCGATAAAGGTCAGCTGCATCGTGACGGGCAGGGCCGTGGAGATGCGCTTGGCAACGGAGTTGCGAGCAGCACCATAGGTGCCCATGTCGCCATGGATCAGATCGCCCATATAGCGCACGTAGCGCACGGGCCAGGGGTCGTCCAGACCATACTTCTCATGGTACTCGGCAACCGCCTCGGGCGAGGCACCGTCACCCAACGCCGTGTAGGCGGGGTCGGTCTTGGAGAACGACATAAGGAAGAACACCAGGACGGTGACGCCCAATGCCATGATCGGCAGCGCCACAAGACGCCTTCCAATCAAACGTAGCAAGTTGTTCACGTTCTCTCCCCTTTCTTTTGTCGGTAGGACCAACTGGTATATGAGTACGGATACTCATTACAAGACCCGAGCGACATCGTTGCCGCCCGGGTCTTTGTTTCAACTATGAGGATACGGTCCCAACGACCGACATCCTGCATACAGACTCAAGCGAGTCTTACGCCTTGACGGTCGCAACGCCCCTGAAGGACATGCTCGTCGTGCCGATGCCCTTGAAGCCATCGAGGGCCTCGCCGTTGGGTGCAGTGGACGGATCGTCCCAGGAAGCGGAGACGGTCTTGACGTGGACAACGGGGTACAGAACGGCGTTGTCGGCAATGATGTCGAAGCACTCGTTCCACTTCTTCTGCTGCTCGTCGCCCTCGGCGGCAAGAGCCTCGTCCATGAGGCCGTGGAGCTTCTGCCACTCAGCGGACTCCTTCCACGGGCAACGGGTCTGCATCCAGACGTTGTCGCCGTACCACCAGTTGAGCAGCAGGTCGGGGTCGGCGCCGAAGCAGGAAGGATCGCCAGGGGCAAGGAGGATATCGTAGGCCTCGCCGCCGTCGATGGCAGCGTAAGTGGCCGGCGAGGTATCGGTCTGGATGGTCACATCGAAGCCGAGAGCGTCGAGGTCGTTCTTGACCTGGGCGGCCATGCCCTTAATCTGCTCGTTGTCGGTGGTGCGCAGGGTGATGGCACCCGGGGTGATGCCAGACTCCTCGATGAGCTTCTTAGCCTTCTTGGCGTCGGTCTTGTACACCGTGGAAGCCTCATGATAGTTGGTGAAGCTCTTGGGCAGGTAGCAGCTGGCAGCGGTGGCAAGGCCGGCGAAGGTGTTGCTGACCATCTTCTCGGTGTCGAGCGCATACATGACAGCCTGACGGACCTTGACGTTGTTCCAAGGCTCCTTGGCGACGTTGAACATGATGAAGCGGGTGCCGAAACCCTGAACGTTATCGATCTTGCAGCCGGCGCTCTCGAGCTGGTCGACGGCGTCAGCGGTAACGAGCTCCATAACGAGCGTGGAGCCCTCCTGCTGAGCGGTAACGCGAGCGGTGGGGTCGGTCAGGATGCTGTACTGGATCTTCTTATCCTCGGCAGCATACTCACCGTTGTACTCGGGGTTGGGAACCAAGGTGATCTCGGTATCGGAGATAGAGTCGTACATCCAGGGGCCGGAACCGATCGGCTGCTTGGCGCGATCCTCCTCGGTCTGGGTGGCCGGGGTAACGCGGACGATGGCCAGACGATCCTTGAGCAGGGAGAAGTTGGGGACCTTAGTCTTGACCGTCACGGTGCTGGCGTCCTTGGCCTCGATGGACTCGAAGGGCTGGAAGAACGGAGCATAGGTAGCGGAAGCGGCGCAAGCGGTGTAGGAGGCAACGACATCGTCAGCGGTGACCTCGGTGCCATCGGAGAACTTGGCGCCCTTGCGGATGGTGACCTCGAAAGTGGTGTCGTCCACAGACTTGGGATCGTCGGTGGCGAGCTCGTTGAAGGTGCTGTAGTCGTGGTAATCGATGCCGTAGAGGCCCTCGACGACGTGCCAGTTAGCACCCAGGCCCACAGCGGAGCCAGTGCTGGCGGGATCGAAGCTGGACGGAGCGTAAGCGGAACCAGCGGTGATCACGCCGCCGCCACGGTTGGCGGAATCGGTGGAGCCGGAAGCGGAACCCTCGTCGCTAGAGCTGCCACCGCAGCCGGTGAGACCAAGCCCTGCGACAGCAGCGACGCTGCCGGTGAGGCCGAGGAACGAACGCCTGGACATACCCTTGTTGATGATGGCCATGTCTTCTCCTATCAATAGAGAATCTTACTCGGGAGCACCTAGACGTGCCCCCGCGCAACTTGCGGACGATATATACCTTACCTACCGACGAACCCAACTGAGGTGCCGCGCTCGGCGACCGATACATACATACGCTTGAACGGTATTTACTACCGTTCACCGAATTCATTGACAAATGATTCGCCAGACAGTATGTATCGGCGAGGTGAGATATCAGTCTTCGTCAACCCGCAGGATAGCAGGGTTTTCGCTTGGGTTAGTCAAACGTTTTAGCGTTAATAAAACCCGAAACCAGCAGGCAATCATGGCGAAATAAATGGTTGAAAATCGCGCAATCATGTATATCAGTTGTTTAGGCTCGTGTTTAGCTATCGGAATGGCCAGCCGCCGCCTCGGCGCGCTCGGCATTCCATGCAACGAGCGCCTCGTGGACCGCCTTGGCAACATCGGCAGGTATGCCGCGAACTTCCGCGATCTCTTGCTCGCTCGCCGCGCGCAAACGCTTCATCGAGCCAAAATGGCGCATAAGGGCACGTTTTCTGGTGGGTCCCACGCCCGGAACGTCATCGAGTACCGAAACCGTCATGGCTTTATCGCGCAACTCACGGTGGAACGTGATGGCAAATCGGTGGGACTCATCGCGTACCTGTTTAATTAGATAGAGCGAAGCAGACCCGGTCGGCAGCACGACAGGAGTCTCGTCCCAAGGCACAAAAACTTCCTCGTCGGCCTTCGCCAAGCCACAAACTGGTATATCGAGCCCAAGAGCCTCAAGTTGATTGATCGCAGCGGTCAATTGCGGCTTACCGCCATCGACAACGAGCAAATCGGGGCGCGAGCCAAAGCGCTCGTCGGCCATGCGCTCGGGAGCATAGCGTCGTCCCAAAACCTCGGACATCGACACGAAGTCGTTTGCCTCGTCCAATTCGGCCTGAATTTTAAAACGACGGTACTGGCTCTTGTCGGCGCGCCCGTTGGTAAACACCACCATCGAGGCGACCGTAAAGGTGCCATGCAGTGTAGAGATATCGAAGCACTCGATACGCAACGGCGGCGATGGCAGCGCCAACGCACTTTCGAGCTCCAGGAGCGCTTGATTGGTGCGGTCGTCAGCGTACCCCGTTCGCATCATGTAGCGCATGAGGGCATGGCGCGCATTTTTGGATGCCATATCGAGCAGACGGTACTTTTCGCCACGCTGCGGCCTATGGAGATGGCAGGAACGCTCACGCTTGCCCGCAAGCCACTCCCCCAGCGCCTCCGCATCCTCAAGCTCGACGGAAAGGTTGACCTCAGCTGGAATATCAGCCGTCTCGTCGTAATAGCGCTTAAGAAAGCCCGACTGGAGCTCGTCCTCGTCAACATCAAGACCCTTGTCGAGAATGAACTCGCAGGTGCGAACTGTTCGGCCCTCGCGAACGACGAAGACGCAAGCGGCGGAGATGGTCTCCTCGCGATAGAACCCGATGACATCGATATCGACACTGGAGGGAAAAACGACTTGCTGACGATCGTCCAGACCCCTGATGACCTCCAAACGACGTTTGACGCGTGCCGCGCGCTCAAAGTCGAGCGCCTCGGCGGCATCCGTCATCTCGGAGGTCAGCTCATCGACGACATCCTTGCGATGGCCCGACAAAAAACGCTCGACACGCTTGACGTTCTTGGCATAGTCTGCCGGGGAAATCGCGCCGACACACGCACCCGGGCCGCGCCCGACATGGTAGTCAAAGCAGGGACGCCCGTTTTGTGCGCAAATCATATTGACGATGTCTTCCTCGCCCTTGTGGGACTCGATGGTACGGCGATAACGACGCCACTCCGCACAGGATGCAGAGCAGATGGGGATAACCTTGCGCAGCGTATCTATCGTCTCACGTGCCGCACGGCTATCGGTATAGGGTCCAAAATAGCGCGTTCCCGGCTTATGACGCTCACGCGTGTATTTGATCGCGGGATACAGGTCGCCCTTTGTAATGGCGATAAAGGGGTAGCTCTTGTCATCCTTGAGGTCGACGTTAAAGTACGGATGGTACTGGCCGATCAGGTTGCGCTCGAGTACAAGCGCCTCATGCTCGGTTTCGACAACGATGTAGTCAAAGCTCGCCACCAGCTGCATCATCAGCGGGATCTTTTGACGCTCATCCTGCAGTGTCACGTATTGACGCATGCGGGCGCGCAGGTTTTTCGCCTTGCCCACGTAGATGACATCGCCCTTGGCATCCTTCCAAAGGTAGCATCCGGGCTGTATGGGAACGCGCGAAACCTGCTCGGCAAGCGTTGGTATGTTGTCGTGACCGGCCACGCGCACCTACTTGCGACGAAGCAGCGCCGAGACCTCGGGCATCTTAAGGACGACGGCAAGGCCAAAGGTAACAACAAGCGAGGCGACACCCGCAACGCAAACGTAGCCAAGAGTAATCAGAATCGAGCCGCCAAGTGCCCCGACAAAGTGTTCAAGCGCCCACATGACGCCGGCGCCTGCGGCAGCACCTAGGCCACCGAGCAAAAGGCCAAAGAAACCGCCATGTAGGATAGATTTGACCTGAAGGCCACGCAGGCGACGACGCAGCCACCACAGCGAACAGCCGACCAAGATCACGTAGTCGACGACATACGAAAGCGCGATTGCCGGCATACCGAAGCCCAGCACAACGCCAAACAGCAGAACCGAGCCGGCCTGGCCGATGGCGGAATACAGGCAATAGCGGCTATAGGGCTTCATGTCGAGCAAGGCAGAAAAGCTCTTCTGCATCAACACGACCACGCCGTAGAGCGGCAGCGAGAACGCCAGGTAGACAAGGAACTCGGACACCAGCGCCACGCCGGACTCATCAAACTTGCCGGCACAGTAAATCATGTTGAGCGGACGCGCGAAGACAATCAGGTACAGCGCGAACGGAATCAGGAAGAACAGCATCTGGGCGACGCCACGCGAAATGCCCGTGCGAACGCTGTCGTAATCCTTCTCCTGTGCGTCATGAGAGAGCTCGGTATAGAGCGCCGTCGAAAGCGAGGCGGCAATCAGCGCGTAGGGTAGCGTGTACCACAGGCGCGCATAGGCGATGACGGAAGGACCCGTCTCGGGCTGGACCACCAGCGCGGCAGCGTTGGTGATAGAAGTCGAGACAAACATGCACACCGTGGCGAGCAGCGTCGGGATACCGAGCGCAATCGTCTGGCGCAGCGCGGGGTCCTTAAAGTCGATATGGATATGGGGATGCACGCCGTGCTTGCCAAGCGCGGGGATCTGACATGCCATCTGAACAAAGACACCGAGGGTCGTACCGGCCGCAATCAAGATGATGCCGGCACGTTCACCAAACTGTGCGGACACGGGCGCAAAACCCATAAAGCTCGCAATGACGATCACATTGTTGAGGACCGGGGCAAACGTCGACCAGAAGTAGTCGCGGTGTGCGTTGAGAACGCCCGAGAACACCGAACCCAAACCATAAAACAGAATCTGGATGGCAAAGAAACGGAACATGAACGCAGCGGTATCCATGCTGCCGCCGTCACCCGAAAGGAACGATTGCGTCCAGATAAAGCCCGGGGCGAACACGGTCCCCAGCAACGAAATGCCACCCAGCACCAAAAGCAGAATGCCGAGCAGGTTGCCCACGTACTCGTTCGAGGCCTCGCGACCCTGCTCACGCCTCACGCCCATGTACACGGGCAAAAACGCCGTCACGAGCATGCCGCCCATCACGAGTTCGTAGAGCATATTGGGCAGGTTGTTGGCGACCTGATAGGAGGACGAGAGTAGCGACATGCCGATAGCGGCCGCCATTGCCCACGTGCGGATAAAACCGGTGACGCGAGACACGATGGTCAGGATGGTCATAAGCCCGGCGGAACGACCAACCGTGGAGTAGTCCGACGAGCCCATGTCGTCAGTGTCATCTCGCGACGAAGAAGCTTCGGATGAGGGTGTCTGAGGCGCAGATTCTTTTGCAAAATGAGTTCCGCGCTTCAATTCTTCCTGCGGCATCGCTCAGTCCTCTCTCGTAATCGCGGCAACCGTCGCCCCGCAAAATGCAATTAAATCATCGGGTGCAAGCTCGAGCTGATAACCACGCTTGCCTCCCGAAATAAAAATGGTATCCCAAAGGACGCATGTCTCATCAATGAGCGTCCGGTAGCGTTTTTTCATACCGACCGGGCTGCAGCCGCCGCGAACGTAGCCAGTCGCCGCAAGCAAATCCTTCACATGCATCATGGCCAAGGACTTCTCCCCCGCGGCACGCGCGGCGGACTTTAGATCGAGCTCGTCGGCAACAGGGATGCAGCACACGACATAGTCGTTGGACGGTGTCACGCAGACCAAAGTCTTAAATCCTTGACCGGGCTCCTCGCCAAGCTGCTCCGAAATCGCGACCCCCAGGCCCACCGACTCATCACCATCGTCTTCGTACGTATGTAGAACATAGGAAATGCCGGCGCTTTCCAGCTCGCGCATCGCATTGGTTTTTGGCGTCTTTACAGCCTTTGCCATGACATATCCTTTCCCTCGCATTCGGACGCAAGGATTAAGTATATGTCCAATTCGGCTGCATACGTCACTTCGGCACAGCAAGCGCCATCGAATCACAAGGAGTCGATGGCGCCCATAAACTGAATCGCCTATTTATTGAGCATCAAGTTGAGCCTGACGCTCCCGGTCACGTCTGAGCAACGGCGCCAAAAACTTGCCCGTATAACTCTGCGGACAGTCCGCAACCTGCTCCGGTGTGCCCGAAACCACGACGGTTCCGCCGCCGTTACCGCCCTCGGGACCCATATCGATCAGGCGGTCGGCAACCTTGATGACATCAAGGTTGTGTTCAATCACCAGCACCGTGTTGCCCGCATCGACCAAGCGCTGCAGCACATCGAGCAGCTGGCGGACGTCCTCAAAATGAAGGCCGGTCGTCGGCTCGTCCAAAATATAGAACGTCTTGCCCGTCTGGCGTCGATGAAGCTCCTTGGCGAGTTTCACACGCTGCGCCTCGCCGCCCGAAAGCGTCGTGGCGGGCTGGCCCAGGCTCACGTAGCCCAAGCCTACATCGTACAGCGTCTGAAGCTTGCGCTTAATCTGCGGGATATTCCCAAAGAAGGCCAGCGCCTCGGTGACGCTCATGTCGAGCACGTCCGAGATGGTCTTGCCACGGTAGGTGACCTCGAGTGTCTCGCGGTTGTAGCGTTTACCGCCGCAAACTTCGCAGGGAACGTAGATATCGGGAAGGAAGTGCATCTCGATCTTGATCTGTCCGTCGCCCTTGCACGCCTCACAGCGCCCGCCACTCACATTAAAGGAGAAACGACCCGGCGAGTAGCCGCGCGCCTTCGACTCCGGCGTACTCGCAAACAGCGCGCGAAGATCATCCCACAGGCCGATATAGGTAGCAGGGTTGGAACGCGGCGTGCGGCCAATCGGCGACTGGTCGATATCGATAACCTTATCGATGCACTCGATACCCTCGAGCTTTTTGTACGGGCCCACAGGACGCGTCGAACGGTGAATGGCATTCGTAAGCGCAGGCGCAATGGTGTCGGTAACCAGGGAGCTCTTGCCCGATCCCGACACGCCGGTAACAACCGTAAGCGTACCAAACTCGATCTTGGCGGTAACGTTTTTGAGGTTGTTGGCGCGGGCGCCCGTGATCTTAAGGCAGCCGCGACCGGGCTTGCGGCGTTCATCGGGAACCCGAATCATTCGCTTGCCGGTCAGGTAGGCACCCGTCATCGAATCGGGACACGCCATGATATCGGCAGGCGTTCCCGCGGCGACCACGTGTCCGCCGTTCACGCCCGCACCGGGGCCCATGTCGATCACATAGTCGGCAGCACGAATCGTATCCTCATCATGCTCGACGACGATGACGGTATTGCCGATATCGCGTAGGCGCTCAAGCGTCTTGATCAGGCGCTCGTTATCGCGCTGATGGAGGCCGATCGACGGCTCGTCCAAAATATACAGCACACCCATGAGGCCGGCGCCGATCTGCGTTGCCAGGCGAATGCGCTGGGCCTCGCCTCCGGAAAGCGTCGCCGAGGCACGGTCGAGGGTCAGATAGTCGAGTCCGACATCGACCAGAAAGCGCAGGCGCTCCAGGATTTCCTTAACGATGCGCCCGCCGATAAATTGTTGGCGCTCGGTAAGCTCCAAGCCCTCAAAAAACTCGAGCGACTCGCGGCACGATAGGCAGCAGACCTCGTAAATGGACTTACCGCCTACGGTAACGGCGAGCATCTCGGGGCGCAGACGAGCACCATGGCAACTCGAGCACGGCTCCTCGCGGATGTACTTCTCCAAGCGCGCCTTGGTGTTCTCATTCGTCGTCTCGGTATAGCGCTCGTACAGGATATTGCGCACGCCCGAGAACTTGGTGTCCCACTGGCTGCGGCGCCCATCGAGCTTTTGATAGTCGACCGAAATCTTCTGGTCGCCCATGCCGTCTAAAAACGCGCGACGCACCCGCGGAGGCAGATCCTCCCACGGCGTATCGACGCTCACCTTGAAGTGCTTACAAACCGCAGCGAAAATCTGCGGATAGTAGTTAGAGTTGCCAAACAGGCTGCCAAAGACCCCGTCGGCGATCGACTTCGAGGGGTCTTCGATTAGGGCCTCGGCATCGACCGTCTTCTTAAAACCCAGGCCATCGCACTCGGGGCACGCGCCATAGGGCGCGTTGAACGAGAAATCGCGCGGCTGCAGGTCATCGATGGAGTGTCCATGCTCCGGGCACGCTAACGCCAGCGAATACTCCAGCAACTCGCCCTCGGTCCCCTCGGGAGCATCACGATCGGGCAGCATGTACACGTTTACATTGCCATGAGCCAGCGCAGTCGCCTGTTCAACGGACTCGGCAATACGGCCCAGCGAGTTCTCGCGAATCACGATGCGGTCGACCACGACCTCGATATCGTGCTTGAATTTCTTATCCAAATCGATAGAGTCATCAAGCGAGCGAACCTCGCCGTCGACACGCACGCGGCTAAAGCCCTCGGCGCGAAGGTCCTCAAACAGCTTGGTGTACTCGCCTTTTCGCCCGCGCACCACCGGTGCCAGCACAAACGCGTGGCGGCCCTCCCCCGCCGCCAAGACCTTGTCGGCAACCTGGTCGGTCGTCTGGCGCTCAATGACACGGCCGCATTCGGGACAGTGCGGGGTGCCCACACGGGCGAACAGCAGGCGCAGATAGTCATAAATCTCGGTTACGGTGCCAACCGTCGAGCGAGGGTTTTTAGACGTCGTCTTTTGGTCGATCGACACCGCCGGCGAAAGGCCGTCAATTGAATCCAAGTCGGGTTTGTCCATCTGTCCCAAGAACTGGCGCGCATAGCTCGAAAGACTCTCGACGTATCGACGCTGGCCCTCGGCATAGATAGTGTCAAATGCCAGCGAACTCTTGCCCGAGCCAGAAAGACCGGTAATGACCACGAGTTGGTCACGCGGAATGGAAACATCGATATCACGGAGGTTGTGCTCACGAGCGCCGCGAATAACGATAGAAGAATCAGACATGGAAGCTCCTTGCCTCCTATTGCATCGAATCATACTGCCGATGAGTTTAGCGCACTCGACGCGCACAGATGTTCGTAATACAAGATTCGCAGACCTTTAGCTTTGCGTATCGGGCGCTTTGTTTCTCGAAATGCCGCGGAAAGGTTACAGTAATCTAATACTGAACTTAATTTGCCGTAACAGAGGAACGTCCATGACCGAAGATATCCCCCTTGAAATCACTTCGAGCGACATGGCCAATCTGCCCATATCCATCGCCGTCCTTATCGTGGCCGCCGTCGTCGTGCGCGTGTATTTTTCAATCAAACGCAACGAAAAGCCACCCATTGCCCGCGTCTTTTGGTGCGCGACGCTCCTCATCCCGCTCGGCGTGGTAGCTGCATGGGTTACGAATCAATTGCTCGTAAATGAGGGCAGCTCCCTATGGATCCTTTCTTATTCGGCGCTCGGTGCTGCCGCCGTCATGCTTCTTGTCGAGCCCTTGGTTTCGGGACTTATCGACCAAACCGACCTTGCGACGGGAACGGTTGCCTGTATTTGCCGTGACATCCTTGTCATCGCCGCTGTTTCAGCGCTCTCGTTCGTTTCACTCGAAATTGCCTGCAACGAAACGTTCTATCGCATTCCCGCCAACTCATTCGGGTTTTCCGTCGGGCTGCTCGCGACGGTTCTGCTCTCCCTTTATTTGCTGGGTCAGCGTCATGGAGGCGTCATGGCCCTCGTGCCCGTCGTCTGTTGCATCCTTGGCATTGCCGAGCACTTCGTCATAACGTTTAAAGGCGAAGCCATCCTGCCAAGCGATATCTTGGCCCTTGGCACCGCAATGGAAGTGAGCGAGGGATACGAGTTTACCTTTACCGCCGGAATCGTAACCTCTCTCGCCCTGCTGGAGATTTCCCTGGGGCTTCTTTCGCTCATCCGACCGCGAAAGCTCCGTACGCCCACCCATGTCTTCCCCGCAATCGCCGCTAACCTCTGCGCTTTTCTGCTAGTGACCGTTGTGGGGCTCTCGGGCTTTTCCAGCATCGACTTGGAGCAGGCGCTGGATTTTGGATTTGACCGTTGGCAACCCATCACCACGTATGTGTCTCAGGGTTTTATCACTTCGTTCACCGAAATGGTCAACGAGTTGCCCATTGAGAAGCCCGAAGACTATACGCCCGATGAGGCGCAGAGCATCGAGCAGGAGCTCGCCGCCGTCTACGACAGCACATATGGCTCGAGCGAGCAGCGCGCGGCGGCCGTTGCCCAGTTCAATGAAATCAAGCCGACGATTGTTGCCGTCATGAACGAGAGTTTTAGCGACCTTTCGTGCTTTGAGCAGCTCCAGGCGGCCGGGTACACCGGCCCCGCATTCTACAACTCGCTTCCCGACACACTTGTTCGCGGCACCATGCTCGCTTCGGTCGCCGGTGGCGGAACGGCGAACTCCGAATTCGAATTTTTGACCGGAGCGACAACGGCCTTTGTCGGATTAGGCAAAATCCCCTATCAGCTGTATCAGATGAATGGCGTCAACAGCCTGGCAAAGGACCTTAAAGAGCTTGGGTATACCGCTACCGCTATGCACCCGCAAAACCCCGTCAACTACCATCGAGATAAAATCTATCAGCAGCTGGGCTTTGGAGACTTTCTTTCAATCGGCGATTTCGAAGGTGCGTCCTATTACCATGCCGGCGTATGCGACTACGCCACCTACGACAAAATACTCGACCTGCTTAGAACCGACGAAGCCCCGCAGTTCATCTTTGACGTCACGATGCAAAATCACGGCGGCTACGACTATGGCACCGTTCCCGCCGAAGAGCTGACAAACTATTGGGTCGAGGGAGCCAGTGAGGGTGCCAACAGCGCGCTCAACACCTATCTCACCTGCATCAACGCATCTGACCGGGACCTCGAGTACTTTATCAACGAACTCCGCAATATCGGCAGACCGGTTGTTCTTGTCTTTTTTGGCGACCATCAGCCGAGCGCCGCAACGACTCTCAACGACGAGCTGTACCCTCAGGAAGATACGGCAAGCCACGCTTTCCGTATCTATCAGTCGACATATCTCGTCTGGGCCAACTATGAGATCGCCGGCAATACCGAGCTCAACGTCTACGACACCGTCGGGGCAAACGAGATTGCAGCCATTACCCTTAATAAGATCGGCGCCCCGCTCACCAATTACCAAAAGGCCCTGCTTGCGACAAGGTCAGATGTGCCCACCATCAATGTCGCCGGCTATCTCGGTGCCGACGGGCTGCGCTACGACTTGGAATCGGAAGACAGCCCCTACGCCTCGACGATCGACAAGCTGCAGCGCATGCAATACCTCGAGTTCGCCAGCAAAGTTCAGTAAGCCCGCCCATTCGCTTGGGCCCATCGTATTGCAAGCACGCTCGGCCCAAACGCATCGCAAATGACTCCCGCTCGCAAACGAGGGTACAATGACGCTCGTGTCACATCGCGGGGCCCCGGCCCCAGCATATACAAAGGAGTCATACATGGGTTGCGAACACGCACAGGCCGCCGGCGGACAAACGTCGCCGTCGCAATTTGAGGAGAACACGCTGTCCGAGGTCAAGCGCGTTATCGCTGTGCTTTCCGGTAAGGGAGGCGTCGGCAAGTCGTTTGTGACGGGCGCCATCGCAACCGAACTTGCCCGCCGCGGCAACAAGGTTGGCATTCTCGACGCCGACATCACCGGCCCCTCCATTCCCAAAATGTTCGGCATGAGCGGACGCCACGTCCATGCTCTCGGCAACCTCATGCTGCCCGAGATCTCCGAGCACGGCGTCAAGGTTATGAGCTCTAACCTGCTGCTCCAAAACGAAACCGACCCCGTCCTCTGGCGCGGTCCGGTTATCGCGGGTGCCATCAGACAGTTCTGGAGCGAAACCTCTTGGGGTCCCATCGACTACCTGTTGGTCGACATGCCTCCGGGAACGGGCGATGTCGCGCTCACCGTCTTCCAGTCACTGCCCGTCGATGGCATCGTCATCGTCACGAGCCCGCAAGACTTAGTCTCGATGATCGTCGCCAAGGCTGTCAACATGGCCGAGAAGATGAACGTCCCCATTCTGGGCATTGTCGAGAACATGAGCTATATCGAGTGCCCCGACTGCGGCAAGAAGATCGAGGTCTTCGGCAAGAGCAAGCTCCCCGAAGTCGCCGAGACCTATCATCTCGACGTCCTTGGTCAGTTGCCCATCGATCCTGCGCTCGCCGAAGCCTGCGACAAGGGAGAGGTCGAAACCGCGCTGCCCGCCGGCATGCTGCCCCAAGCCGTCTCCGCCGTTGAGGCCGTCGCTCCGCACGAGACCGACGAGGCCTAAGTGAACACGAGCGCCCTCTATGACGTCTTGGTAATCGGCGGCGGGGCTTCAGGCCTCGCCGCCGCCATTACGGCCGCACGCGCTGGCAAAAGCGTCTGCATCGTTGAGCGCGATGTCGCCTGCGGCCTCAAGCTCCTTGCGACCGGTAACGGCCGCTGCAACCTCTCCAACGAATCGATTGATCCTCAGCGGTATAACCACCCCGCATTCGTCGAATCCGTCATGGGCCCCCAGCCCGAACAAGAGCTTATGGGGTTCTTCTCCTCGCTGGGTATCATGACAACCTCCGAGGAAGGCCGGCTGTACCCGCGCTCCCTTCGCGCCGAATCGGTGCGCGACGCGCTTCTCAGCGTTTGCGACCGCCTAGGTATCACCTTAATCTGCGGAGCCAACGTTGCCTCGGCGCACAAAGCTTCCGAAGGCTGGGCACTCCAAATAGACCGTCCAGCGCGGGCGCTCAAGGCAAAAAAGCACGATGGCCGAAAATCGGAGCTCCGCTCGCTTCGGAAAGCGCTCGCCGATGTCCCTCGCAAGAACGAGGCCCTGCAGGCACATGCCGTAATTATCGCTACGGGCGGCAACCCCACCGGTATCGCCGATACGTTTCGCCTCCCCCTCACTTCGCTGCGCCCCATCCTCTGCCCCGTATCGGCAACGGTCGTTGGCGATCGGGCGGCACTCAAGACGTTGGATGGCCTGCGCGTCCGTGCCCGCTTGACGCTCGCCCACAATCATAATGAGCTCTGGCACGAAGACGGTGAAGTGCTGTTTCGAACCTTCGGTATCTCGGGCGTCGCTGTCTTCAACCTCTCTCGTCGTATCCAGCACGGCGATACGATCCTGCTCGACGTTTTCCCCGACCTCTCCAAAGACGAGTTGCTCGATATGCTCAACCGGCGCGTTGAGCTGCTCGGCGGCTTTTCGCCCCGCGATCCCCGTTGGCTCGACGGCATGCTCGCCCCGCAACTCTCCCGCGTCGTCTGCACAGCGTTCGAGCAGTGCCATCCAGGCTCCAACGATGTCATCCACCTGGTCTCGA
The DNA here is from genome assembly GCA_902495545.1 of uncultured Collinsella sp. GTDB lineage: Bacteria > Actinomycetota > Coriobacteriia > Coriobacteriales > Coriobacteriaceae > Collinsella. The sequence goes on from CABUXM010000009.1 coordinate 36,481, forward strand.
TCCTCAAACACTTTAAGTTGCTCGTCGAGGGAACAGCCGAGGAGCGCTCAGCGCAGGTCACGCGTGGTGGCATATCTGTCGAGAGCATCTCAACACCCAGCCTACGCGCGCGCAGCGTTGTCGACGCCCCGCTTTACGTCTGCGGTGAAGCGCTCGACATCGACGCCGATTGCGGAGGCTTTAACCTTGCGTGGGCCTGGATCTCGGGCATTCGCGCTGCAAGCAGCCTGTAGCCGCGCAGTCTATAATCAAAAACGCATTCGGGCCGTCTGGGATACCGGACGGCCTCTTTCTTGCCTCTAAGGAGACCTCGATGATTGAAATCACCCAAGTCAACGCGTCGCTCGATGAAGCCGGCGATGAAAATGCCTGTCTCATTGTTGGCAAGCGAGTCGCCAAGCGCATCCTACGTTGCAAGGACTCCGAGATCAAGTCCATCGAGCTCCACCGCAAGTCAATCGACGCTCGCAAAAAACGAGACGTCCATTTTATCCTGAGCTTTCGTGTTGAGCTGACTAGTCCCCACCTCGAGCGAGAAGCGGTCGACAGCGTTGCCGAGCGTGACCGCTCGCGCGTACGCGCGATAGAAGACGATGAGCTTTCATTCCCCTCCCCCGCCTCCGACGCACCTCAAGAACGCCCTGTCGTTGTCGGCGCCGGATGCGCCGGCCTTTTCGCTGCGCTTACGCTCGCCGAAGCAGGTCTTAAGCCCTTGCTCATCGAGCGCGGCGACCCGGCATTTCGCCGCTCGCGGGCGATCGACCTCTTTCTAAAGGAGCGCATCCTCGACCCCGAGAGCAATATCCAGTTTGGTCTGGGCGGCGCGGGGACCTTCTCGGACGGCAAGCTCAATACGGGAACAAAAAATCCCGCCCATCGCCTTATCCTCGAAACCTTCGTCGAGGCGGGTGCGCCCCGCGATATTCTGTGGGATGCCAAGCCGCACATTGGCTCCGACATCCTTCCCACGGTTGTCACCGCTATATCCCAGCGCATCGAGCAGCTCGGAGGTGTCGTCCGTTATCGAACGAAGCTCGTCGACATTCGCATCGACGTGTCTGGCGCCATCACCGGTATTGATGTCCAATCGTCCCAAGACGCCGCTTACGAGTCAATCGAGACAAAGCACCTCATCCTCGCCTGCGGGCATTCTGCTCGCGATATTTTTGAGCTCCTTAAGGACCACAACGTGGCCCTCGCACAAAAGACCTTTGCCATGGGCGTTCGCATCGAGCATCCGCAGCGCGACATCGACCGAGTCCAATACGGAGCCTCGGCGGGACATCCTGCCCTCGGAGCAGCCCCTTACAAGCTCGTCGCCCATCTTCCCAACGGCCGCAGCGTGTTCTCGTTTTGCATGTGCCCCGGCGGGCAGGTTGTCGCCGCCTCTTCCGAGCAGGGCCACCTGTGCGTCAACGGCGCCAGTCTCAATGCCCGCGACGGACGCAACGCAAATGCCGCCCTGCTCGTTAACGTCACACCCGAGGACCTTCCCAACGATGACCCGCTCGCCGGCATCGAGCTCCAGCGTGCCTGCGAGGCGGCCGCCTATCGCCTGGGCGGTTCCAACTGGAACGCACCGGCACAGCTCGTCGGAGATTTCCTCGCAGGACGTGCCAGCAAGGCACCCGGAAAGGTAAAGCCCACCTATCCGCTCGGTGTGACCTGGACGGCAATTGACGAAGCCCTGCCGCAGCATATCGTCGAGTCGCTCCGCCTAGGACTTCCCCTACTCGGAAAAAAGCTACGAGGCTACGACCGCTCCGATGCTGTTCTTACCGGCGTGGAGACTCGCTCGAGCTCACCGGTCACCGTCACCCGAGACCGAACGTGCCATGCCGTGTCGACCCCAGGCCTCTACCCTTGTGGTGAGGGAGCTGGATATGCCGGCGGCATCATGAGCGCGGCCACCGACGGCATCCGTTGTGCCGAAGCCCTGATCGCAGACCTCTAACGCACGAATTCCAGCGCGCAAAAGACGCATGCCCCGAGCTCCGCAGGGAACTCGGGGCATGTTCGCTATTTCTTAAACCGTGCACCCTGGCGTTTTCTGCCCGATGCGAACGTGGAACCCTTGCGGGCCTGCGAACGTAAGCGCTCAATCGTCTCGTCCTCAGACGCACCCTCGAGCATCGCCCGAATCTGAACGACGGCATCGCGCAGGCGCGCCGCCTCCTCAAAGTCCATGGCGGCAGAAGCGTTACGCATATCCTCTTCCATGGTTTCGACGATCCGCACAAGCTCGTCATGCGGCAGTTCTTCCAACTGCTCCGCAAGTGTCTGCTCGGGCGCCACCGTTTCCGGCACGCCACCCTCGCCCGACTCATCGGGCGTATAGAATGCGCCATGGCCAAGAGAGTCGCCCTTCGAGCGCCCCTTGGAACCCACGGTTTTTTCGGCCTCGGCAATAAAACTTGAGATGTCGTTGATGGCCTTGCGCACCGTCTTGGGCACAATGCCATGCTCTTCGTTATATGCCATCTGAATCTCGCGACGGCGCTGCGTCTCCTCGATGGCCTCTTTCATCGAATCGGTCACAACGTCCGCATACATGATGACTTCGCCATCGGCGTTACGGGCCGCACGGCCAATCGTCTGAATCAGCGAACGGCGGTTGCGCAAGAAGCCTTCCTTATCGGCATCGAGAATTGCCACCAGTGAGACCTCGGGAAGGTCTAGGCCCTCGCGAAGCAGGTTGATGCCAACGAGAACATCGATCTTGCCCTCGCGCAGCGTTCGCAGGATCTCGACACGGTCCATCGTCGCTGTATCGGAGTGCATGTAATTGACCTTAATGCCGGCATCAAGCAGATGGTCGGTCAGGTCCTCGGCCATGCGCTTGGTGAGCGTGGTCACCAGCACGCGCTCCTTGCGGGCAACGCGCTCGCGAATCTCGTCCTCAAGATCGTCAATCTGCCCACGAACCGGACGCACATCGATCTTGGGGTCGAGCAGACCGGTCGGACGAATAATCTGCTCCACGTCGTTTTGGCTCACCCGCAGCTCGTAGTCGCCCGGCGTGGCCGAAACATAGATAAACTGGGGTATCCTTGCCTCAAACTCATCGAAACGAAGCGGGCGATTATCGAGTGCCGAGGGCAGGCGAAAACCGTGTTCCACCAGCGTTACCTTACGCGAGCGGTCGCCTTCATGCATGCCGCGGATCTGCGGCACCGTCACATGGCTCTCGTCGATGATACAGAGCATGTCCTTAGGAAAGTAATCGATCAGGGTAAACGGCGGCTCACCCGGCTTGCGACCGTCCAGATGACGCGAGTAGTTCTCGATGCCGTTGCAAAAGCCCATCGTCTCGAGCATCTCAAGATCATAATCGGTGCGCTGCTGCAGACGCTGCGCCTCGAGCAACTTGTC
>CABUXM010000010.1 GCA_902495545.1 uncultured Collinsella sp.
GAGGCCGGCGCCGATCCCAACCTGGGCCTTGTCGTCTTTTACCTGAGCTCGGGCTTTTTCGTCACGTTCTTTACCGCCACCTTTACACAGCTGGCACCGCGCATGCATGCGCCCGCCCTTTGGGCTGGCATGGGCCGCGCCGCCAACAATGTATGCGCTTTCACCACATCGGGCATCTCGCTTGCCCTCGTGACCTCGGGCAACGTTGCTCTCATCATGATCGGCGCGCTCGTTTTGCTCGTCGCCGCCTGCGCAGCATTCGTGGCAGCCGGCTTGTTCCGCCTGCCCCAAACCGAGCAGGAGCGCGAACATCAACAGCTTGCCGAGGAGGCACTGGCAGCACCGAGTATCGAGGAGCAGCGTCAGGCCTTCATCACCGATCACGCTCTCACCCCGCGCGAAGTCGACGTGCTCGTGGCCGTAACCCAGGACGAACGCCCGCTCAAGCAGATCGCCGAGGAGCTCGGCATCTCGATGCGCATGGTACAGCGCCACCTGAGCTCTATCTACCAAAAGACCGACACGCAGACGCGCGCCGGTCTCACCAAGGTCTTCCCCTCGGCCTAAAACAAAAACCACCACAAAGGTGCCTGTCCCCTTTGTGGTGGTTTTTGGTCGGTTAGCCTTCGAGCTGCGCTACTTTGTAGCGGTAGGCCGCGGCGATAACGTCTTTGCAGCCCTCGCGGCCCAGCTTGGCGCGGTTGACGACGATGTCCTTGCCGCTCGTCATCTTCCACTTTCCGGCACTGTAGCGCTTATAGAACGCCTCGCGCGCCTTCTGCTGCTGCTTGACCAGCTTGGCGCCCTTCTTTTTGTTAAGGCCGCGCTTCTTGCGCACGATCTCGACACGGTCCTCAAAGGGTGCGGTCACCAACACGGCAATGTGGTTGGGGTTGTTGCGCAGCAGATAATCGGACAGACGGCCTTCGATAATGCAGCTCTCGGTCTCGCCCAGATCCAAAATCACCTGGCTCATCTTTTGGAACAACTTGTCCGAGTACGAACGTGCGTCGTAACGGTCGGGCAGAAACGCCATGTTCTCCACGGCCAAGCGCTCGTCGTAGGCAGCCATCTTGTCGAGCGACTCGCCCGCGCGCAGCGACGCACGCACCAGCAGCTCGTTATCGTACAGCGGAATCCCCAACTCGTCGGCAAGCATGCGACCAATCTCGTGGCCCTCGGCGCCAAAGTCGCGCGCGATGGTAATGACCACAGGATTCTTCTTATTCTCCAGATCGCTCATCGCGATTCCTTTCTCTATGTGACAAAGGGACAGTCCCTTTGCCACATTCTACGCTGCCACCATTCGCCTCTGATATGCGCGGACCAGCAGCGAGATACCAAAGTTGAGCACAAAGTACATCGCAAACACCAGGCCGTAGAGCATAAGCACCTGCGGCAGGTCGATCGCGTGGGCCATCACGACGTTTGCCGTGTACATGAGCTCGGCCACGTTAATGCCCGAAAGATACGAGCTGTCCTTGATGACAGTCGTGCACTGGCTAAACAGCGCCGGAATGATCGTCTTAAACGTCTGCGGCAGAATGATATAGCGCATGGTGGCAAAGAAGCCGAAGCCCTGGCTCTGCGCCGCCTCAAACTGGCCGCGCGGAATCGAGTTGAGGCCGCCGCGCACAATCTCGGCCATAACAGCGCTGGTAAACAGCGTAAAGGCGATGGTCGAAATCACAATGTCCAAACCCTGCACCGTAAAGTAGATAAACAGAATCCACAGCAGGTTTGGCGTACAGCGGAACAGCTCGATATAGGCGCTCACCAAAATACGGAACGGGCGGGGCGCGTAGCTTTTAACGAGCGCCAGCACCGTGCCAAAGATGAGCGAGAAAAAGATCGACAGCGCCGAGATCTCGATCGTCTTAACAAAGCCGCCCCAAATGTAGAGCAGGTTGGTCGCGTTGAAGATTTCCATGCGCTAGGCCTCCTCTACGTTGTCGAGCCCCAGCTCGGCCAGGCTCACGCCGCGCGGACGCTCCTTGGAGCGGCGCTCGAGCCACTGCACCAGCATGGCGAGCGGAAAGCAGATGATAAAGTACATAAGGCAGCAGACGATGTATCCCTGCAGGTAACCGTACAGACTCACAAAGTTGTCGGAACGGTACATAAGGTCGCCGCCGGCCACAAGTGCCAGCACCGACGTGTTCTTGACCAGGTTGAGCGCCTGGTTACACAGCGGCGGCAGAATGATCTTAAATGTCTGGGGCAGCACGATGTACCAGTACGCCTGCGCACGGGTGAAGCCCTGGCTCTGGGCCGCCTCCATCTGACCGCGCGGAACCGCCTCGATACCAGTGCGGATGACCTCCGAAATGTAGGCCGCGTGATACAGGCCCACACCCAAGAAGCCCAGTACGAACGGCGCAATGCGCACCGGCTGGTCGGCACCGGTTATGGCCTGCAAAAACTGCGGACCGGCCATGTACATAAAGAGCACCTGCACGGGCAACGGGGTGTTCTGGTAAAACTCCACGTACACGCGGCTTATGGCGCGCAACACGCGCGAACGAGTGGTAGAGAACACGCCCAGCAGCGTACCCAGCACTAGCGACAGAAGCAGACCGGCAACGACCACCTGCAGCGTCACGCCAAAGCCCTCCCAGAAGGGCCCCATGTTTTGAAATGTCGTCGACCAACGGTCGGCGTCAAATAATCCTTCGAGCATTTGATTCCTTCCTTGGACGATGCGCCTATACAAGACCCCAGGTCTTGACCTCTTGGTCGAGCCAGCCGTCGGCCAGGCGATCGCAAATCACCTGATCGACCACAGCCGAAAGGTCGCAGCCCTTCTTGGTCGCCACGCCGTAGCCCTGCTCGCCAAACTTGACCTCGGGCTGCAGCAGCTCAACGGTCTCGTTCATGTAACCGGCCAGCGTGGAGCGGTCCATGGCAAAGACGTCGATATTGCCGGCGTCGAGCGAACTCTTGATGATGGGATAGCCGCTAAAGGCCCTAAACTCGGGCTTGCAGCTAAAGCCGTTGTCCTTGATCATCTGCTCGATCAGGCCCTGCGTGGTGGCACCCTGGCTCACGCCAATAACCTTGCCGTCCAGGTCCTCAATCGAGGTAAAGCCCGAACGTTTCTTGACCATGAGTCCCACGTAGTCGGTGCGGTACGGCGTCGAAAAATCCCAGCTCTTCTTGCGCTCGTCGGTGATGGTGTAGGTCGCCGCGACCACGTCGAGCTGGCCGTTATCGATCAGTGGGCCGCGCGTCTTGGGCGTTACGTCGGTAAACTCGACAAGCTCCTGGGCGCGGGCCTCCTTGTAGCTCACGCCGAAGACGGCAGCGGCGATCTGGTAGCACAAATCGACTTCCATGCCCTCAAAGCGGCCCTTGGCGGTGTCGTAATAGCCGTAGCCGGGAACATCCTTCTTAACGCCGGCATTCAGATGGCCACGCGACTTAATGGCCGCAAGCTTGGACCCCTTGTCGGAGCCCTCGCCACTGGTGGAGTTGCCACAACCGGTAAGCGCGGTCCCCGTCAACGCGAGCATGCCGGCGCCCGCCAGCTGCAAAAAGTGACGGCGCGACACGGCCGCCCTCGTCATATCCGTCATGTCCATCACCGCGCCTAGTGCAGAATCTTGGACAGGAACTCGCGGCAGCGCGGGTTCTCGGGGTTATCGAAGAAGTGCTCGGGCGTGCCCTCCTCCAAAATGCGGCCGTCCTCCATAAAGATGACGCGGTCGGCCACCTGGCGTGCAAAGCCCATCTCGTGCGTCACGCAGATCATGGTGATATCTTCCTGCGCAAGCTCGATCATAACGTCCAGAACCTCCTGGACCATCTCGGGGTCGAGTGCCGAGGTCGGTTCGTCAAACAGGATGATGGGCTGCTTGGTGCACAGGGCACGGGCGATGGCGATGCGCTGCTGCTGACCACCCGAGAGATTCTGCGGATACTCGCCGGCCTTATGCGCCATGCCGACGCGCTTGAGCGCAGCGATGGCGATCTCGGTCGCCTCCTCCTTGCTCTTCTTTTGCAGTTTGATGGGCGCGAGCGTCAGGTTGCCCAGCACCGTCATGTTGGGATACAGGTTGAACTGCTGAAACACCATAGAGCTATACTTGCGAGCCATCTCCAGGTGATTCTTTTTGGTGAGCGGCGTACCGTCGATGACGACCTCGCCCGACGTGGGCTCCTCCAGATAATCGACGCAACGGATGAGCGTCGACTTACCCGAACCGGAAGGCCCGATCATTACGAGCTTCTCGCCGCGCTTGACGGTGAGATTGATATCTTTGAGCACATGCAGGTCGCCAAAGTACTTGTTGAGATGCTTGATCTCGATCATGTCTGCCATGAATGTCCCTTCCCTGCGTTTACACGAGTTGAACTATTGTACGGAAAGAACCGCGTTTCCGCAGCCCACACTACATTCCCGTAAAGAACCCGCAACCTTTAACCCACTCATTGGGGACGGGCTTAAATGAGTACCCGCTCATTGGGCACTCATTTAAGCCCGTCCCCAATGATTGCCCAGCCCAGCAAAAAGGGGCGCGACCGCAATGGTCACGTCCCCTTAACATCAACTATGTACCGCTCGGCCCTTAAGCCAGCTTTGCTCCGACGATCTTTGCCGCGGCAGGCTTATCGAAGTTGCCGCCGGTGGCCTTGCCGAGTGCTCCCATGACCTGGCCCATCTGCTTCTTGGAAGTAGCGCCCAGCTCGGCGATGACCTGCTCGATCAGGGCCTCGAGCTCCTCGCCCGAAACCTGCGCGGGCAGCAGGCTCTCCAGAATCTTGACCTGCTCGGTCAGGTTGTCGGTACGCTCCTGGTCGGTGCCGGCCTTGATGGACATCTCCAGCGTCTCGCTCGTCTGCTTAATCAGACGCTTGATCATGCTGTTGACGTCTTCCTCGGTCACATCGCGGCGCTCGTTAACCTCGATATTCTTCACCTCGGCCTTGACCTGGCGAATGATGGACAGGCGAACCTTGTCCTTGGCCTTCATGGCCGCGATCATTTCTTTCTGCAGCTCTTCGTTGGTCATCTGCAAATCCTCTCTAATAGCGTGGGCGGCACTCACGCGAGCACCGCCCCATGGTTACTCAGTCTTCGACGAATCGTCGGTCGAACTCTTGGTGACGCCCTTCAGACTCACGTTATAGGGTACGTCCTTGGGCATGGGGTTGACGGTGATGTCGGCATCCTTCTTGTACTGCTCCAGCCACTCGCTGTACGCGGTGCTGGCCGCTTGCGTCTTCACCACGTTGGAGACGTACTTTTTGATGTCCTTGGGCACCTGGTTGATGTCATCAACCTGATTATCGACATGGAAGTAGTCGGTGCACTTGATGATGTGGTAGCCATAGGTCGACTCGACGACTTCGCTCACGTCGCCCTTGTTGAGTCCCTCGAGCGCCGTCTGGTAGCTGTCGACGAAAGTGGTGAGCTTATCCCAGCCCACATCGCCCTTCTTCTCCTTGGAACCGGTGTCCTCGGAGTACTGCTCAACGGCGTCCTCAAAGCTCAGCTCACCGGAGTTGATCTTGTCCAGGCACTCCTGCGCCTTGGCCTTGGCGGCAGCCTTGTCCTCGTCGGAAGCGTCAGAATCAACCTTGATCAGGATGTTCGACGAGCGGCGGGCGTCGTTGTAGCTGGACAGGTTTTCGTTGATGTAATCGACAATCTCGCTGTCCTTGGGCTTGCTCGTGGGCGCGACGGCATCCTTGAGTTTCTGCTGCGCCAGACTCTCCTTGAGTGAGTCCTTGTAGGTGTCCTCGGTATAGCCGTAGGTCTTGAGGGTCTTCTTAAAGGCCTTGGCGCCGCCCGCGCTCTTGCACGCGTCCTTCCAAGCCTTCTCGACCTCCTCGTCAGACACCGTCACGCCGTTCTCCTTCTGTGCCTGTTGAAGCAGAATCTGCTGCGTGTAGGAGTCGATGAGTTGCTTGCGGTACTTCTTGGGCGTGAGGTCGTTGTCAACCAGATACTGCGCCCAATCCTTATCCTTGGTGTAGCCGTAGGACGTGCGCATGCTCATGATCTGCTTGGTCACGGTGTCCTCGGTGAGGTTGGTGCCGTTGATAGTTGCAGCAACACCGCCGGTCAGCTTGTAGCCCGAGGCGTCCTCGGCCTGCGACATAAGGCCGGAGCACGCCATCGCCGAGACGGAAAGCAGCATCGCCAGCACGCCGATGACCACCAGGACGATCTTGACGGTCTTAGACACGTACGTCTTGCGCTGCTTCTTGCGAGAGCTGGAGGCAGCGCGAGCCTGCTGCTCGGGCGTCGGCTCGGGCGCAGGGTTCTTTTTCTTATTTGCCATAGTTGGCCTTTCGCATAACGAATCGAACAAACGCCATTGTGTCACAACGCGGCCCCCGCGGCACGCTTGGTGCATTGGGGGCAGGTTAATCTGCACCATTTTGGTGCAAAGGGGACAGATGTGGCACTTGGGGACGTTCTTTATATGCCGGCACTTGGGGACCGTCCCTTACTGCCAGCAGAAAAGGAACGTCCCCAAGTGCCGACTCAGCCCCACCTTAGAAGTGACGGCGGATGGCGTCGACCATACCCTGGGACGTGGTCTGGCCGAGCACGTCGGCTGCGGCATCGGCGTCCATAAAGATGTTCATGAGCGCCTGCAGGGCCTCGACCTGGCCGCCCGGCTCGGCGATGCCCAGATTGATGACGATCTGCGCCGGCACCGGAGCGCCCATGCCAGCCATAGCGTTGAATGTCACGGGCGCGGCGGGCTTCACCACCGCGATATAGGGCTTGGCCACAAACCCCGGATCGGTATGCGGAATGGCAATGTTTGCCGCCGGCATGGCAAGACCCGTGGGATAGGCATCCTCGCGCGTGCGAACGGCGTCGAGCCAACCGGATGCAATGTAGCCACGTGGTGCAAGCTCGCCCTCAAGCCGCGCGAACACCTCATCCGGCGTCGCACACTCCCAATCAAAAAACACCAGCTCAGGCGTAAACAGTGCTTCGTTATCCGCCATGCGCTCACCTCTCTCATCTAGTCACCTGCGACGTTCTTGAATGACCAGTCGTTAAAGACCGTTCCCGATGACTACCCAAAACAAAAGGTGGCCACGCGCGCCTTGGCGCCAATGACCACCCTGACTACTCGGCTAAATTGTACTGTGCGCCGCTAGCCGCGAGGCGCGTCAATTGCGACCTTGCCGCTCTCCAGCACGTGGACGCGACCGTCGGCGAGCATCTGCACGACCTCGGGATACAGCACGTGCTCAATCGCGTGGATGTGCTCCTCGAGCGTATCGACGTCCCAGCCCTCCTCAACAGCCAGCGCGCGCTGGGCGATGATGGGGCCGTTGTCGTAGATCCCGTTGGCAAAATGCACGGTCACGCCAGTTACCTTGACGCCGCGCGCAAAGGCATCGTCGATCGCATGCGCGCCGGTAAAGCTCGGCAGCAGCGCGGGATGCAGATTGACCACGCGATTGGGGAATGCCGCCAGCAGCGGCGTGTGCACCATGCGCATGTAGCCGGCCATGACCACATACTCGCAACCGCGCTCGAGCAGCTCGTGCGCAATGATCTCGTCGGCGGCGATGGGGTCGGCATAGACATCCTTGGACAGCGTGAGCGTCTGGATGCCCGCGCGCTCAGCGCGCTGCAAACCCTTAGCCGAAGGACGGCTCGACACCACAAGCTCAATCGAAGCGTTGAGCTTGCCGGCGGCGATCAGGTCGATCAGCGCCTGCAGGTTGGTACCCGAACCGCTGATGAGCACACCGATCTTGAGCGGCTCGGCCGTATCGGTGCCGGTCGGACGGGTGTAGGGCACAAAGCCCAGGCTCGCGGCAGCAGTCATCTGCTCGTTAGCGCTCATCGGAGTACACGACCTTACCGGAACCCTCGACGCACTCGCCCACGCGGAACGGCTTCTCGCCCAGCGCGACCAGAGCCTCGGTCACCGCGGCCTCGTCCTCGGGGGCGACGATCAGGCACAGGCCAACGCCCATGTTGAAGGTCTTGCATGCCTCATTGGGCGCGAGCTCGGCCTGGCGCGAGACGTAGGTGATGACGGGCGGAACGTCCCAACCCATCTCGGCGCCGTTACGGGTGACCACGGCGTCAACGTCGTCGGCAAGCGCGCGGTTGAGGTTCTCGGTGATGCCGCCGCCGGTGATGTGGGCGATGGCGTGCACCGGAGCGCCACCGCGCAGCAGCTCCAGAATCGGCTTGACATAGATGCGCGTGGGGGCCAACAGGGCGTCTGCCAGCGAAGCACCGCCGAGCTCCTCGAGCGGACGGCTCAGCTCCTCCGCCTTAGCGGCGGCCTCGGGCGTGCCCGGCTTAATGCCGTCGACGCCGATGACCTTGCGCACGAGCGAGTAGCCGTTGGAGTGCACGCCGGTGGAAGGCAGGCCCAGGATCACATCGCCCGGGCGGACGTTTGCGGGGTCGAGCATCTTGGGACGGTCGACGACGCCCACGGTAAAGCCGGCAAGGTCGTAGTCGGCCGGAGCCATGACGCCGGGGTGCTCGGCCATCTCACCGCCCACGAGCGCGCAGCCCGCGAGCTTACAGCCATCGGCCACGCCCTTGATGATCTTTGCCATGTGCCCGGCCTCGATGTGACCGATGGCAACATAGTCCAGGAAGAACAGCGGCTCGGCGCCCGAAGCCAAAATGTCGTTGACGCACATAGCGACCAGGTCCTGGCCCACCGTCTCGTGACGGTCCATGATCTGGGCAAGCACGAGCTTGGTGCCCACGCCGTCGGTACCGCTAATCAGAATCGGGTCTTCCATATCCTTAAGCGCGGCGGCCGAGAATAAGCCACCAAAGCCACCGATACCGCCGATGACCTCGGGACGGTTGGTGTCCTTAACCATCTGCTTAATAGCGTCAACGGCGCGGCCGCCCTCGGCGGTATCGACGCCGGCATCCTCATACGTCACATGCTTGCTGTCGCTCATCTGAGCCTTCCTCTCCCACTACCGTGGCGCCGCGCGGGCGCCAAACGGTGCTCATAGTTGCGTTCATTTCGGCGCGCGCCATAACAACGCGCGCCGTCATATCAACAAAACAGCAGGTAAAACCTACCAAAATAAACCTGTCCCTACATGGCAGGTTTTAGGCCTCGCCGTGTTCCTCTTCCCAGCTGCGATCGTCGTATTTCTCGACCACGGCGTCGTCATCAACGTGCAGCGGCTTGTCCAGGTTGCGGGGCTTAAAGCCCTCCATGAACTTGTCGCGGCCAAAGCTCTCGGGAATCGCCACGGGGTAGCGGCCGGTAAAGCACGCATCGCAGTAACCGCCCTTGGGCATGACCTTAAGCAGGCCCTCGACCGAAAGGAAGGCCAGCGAATCGGCGCCGATATACTCGCAAATCTCGTCGACCGTCTTGTTGGCGCTGATAAGCTGCGACTGCACGTCGGTATCGATGCCGTAGAAGCACGGCCAGATGACCTCGGGCGAGTTGATGCGGATATGAATCTCCTTGGCGCCAGCGTTGCGCAGCATCTTGACGAGCTGCACCATGGTGGTGCCGCGCACGATGGAGTCGTCGATGACGACCAGGCGCTTGCCCTCGATGTTGTCGCGCAGCGGGTTGAGTTTCATACGCACGCCCATGGCGCGCAGCTCCTGCGTGGGCTCGATAAACGTACGGCCCACGTAGCGGTTCTTGATAAGACCCTCGCCAAAGGGAATACCGCTCTCGTGCGAATACCCCTCCGCGGGCGGCAGGCCGGAGTCGGGCACGCCGATGACCAGATCGGCCTCGACGGGCTCCTCGTGTGCCAGCTGGCGACCCATGTCGTAACGGCAGGCATAGACGCTCTTGCCGTTCATGATGGAGTCGGGGCGGGCAAAGTAGACCTGCTCAAAGATGCAGTTTGCGGGCTCTTCGGCTGCAGGCACGCCCTGCTCGGATACCAGACCCTCGGCGCTGATGCGCAAGATCTCGCCGGGACGGACGTCACGGACGTACTCGGCACCCACGATGTCGAGTGCGCAGGTCTCGGAAGCAACGACCCAGCCGCCGGCGCGCGTGACACGGACGGCGGAGTCGACCGTCGCGGCGCCGTCCTGCGACGGCAGCTGCGAAACGGATGCGGCATCGGCCTGGTCCAGGCCCTCGTCCACCAGCTTGCCCAGCACGAGCGGGCGAATGCCGTGCGGATCTCGGAATGCGTAGAGTGCCTGCTCGTTGATGAGCGTCATGGCGTAGCCGCCGCGCACGAGCTCCATGGTCTTGCGAATGCCCTCGCGCAGATGGCCTGTACGCTGAGTAAAGTAGCCGATAAGCTTAGTCGCGACCTCGGAATCCGAATTGGAGAGGAACGGCACGCCCAGCTCGATCAGCTGGCGGCGCAGCTCGTCGGTGTTAACCAGAGTGCCGTTGTGAGCAAGCGCGATAATGACGCTGTTGATGGTAGAAAGATGCGGCTGCGAGGCTTCCCAGCTCTTGGCACCGGCAGTGCCATAGCGCACGTGGCCCACGGCCAGCTGGCCGGAGAGCGTCGACAGGTCGGCGTTGGAGAACACGCGATCGAGCAGTCCCAGGTCTTTGCGAACCATAACCGTGCCGCCATCACCCACGGCGATTCCCGCCGATTCCTGGCCGCGATGCTGCAGCGCGCGCAGACCAAAGTACGTCAGTCGAGCCACATCGCGATCGGGTGCCCACACACCAAAAATGCCGCATTCCTCATGCAGCTGGTCGGAGTCCGGATCATACGTCGACATGGTCTTCACCTGTCCCGCGGCACGCTCGGCCGCGCGGATGGTTTCTTGAGACATGGCATCCCCTCAGAGCCTCGTTATTTGGCGTTACCTGCCCTATTATACGCACGGCAAGACAAGCACTCCCGCGCATGAACAGCGCTTTTTAAAAGCCCACCGAGCTTATAATCCGTTTTGCAGCCAAACATTTTATTGGGCAGGCGCCTCGGGGCCGACGATCCCGCATACTTCCGTTGCGACGCGTCTTGCCCGCCGTTGGGGCTTGCATTGTTGCAATTGGGACGTTCGTCCTGTCTTTTGGCAGGTCGGCGGCGTATCCTTGTACCTACAGCAAAACGAGAAAGGTTATGTATGGATCGAAACGAACTCGACCCCAGCGTCCCCAGCGCCACGGAGGTCAAGAAGATCCCCCTCATCATTAAGGTATACGCCGTCCTGTGCATCCTGTCCGGCGTGGGCACGCTCCCGTCGGTCGGCGCCTTTATGTGGCAGGTCATCACCGCGCTCATCAACGGCAACGCCGCCGCCAAGCTCGGCGATAACACGCTCGTCGCGGTCGGACTGATTGTCGCCGGCATCATGCTCTCGGCTGCCAGTGCCGTCATCTTGATCATCTTTGGCCTTGACCTCATCAAGAACCAGCGCCGTAACGCCGCCCGTCTGTCCTATATCCTTATCGCGTTTACCGTCGTCGAGCTTTTGGTCGACGTGATGCTACAGGGTATCGGGCCCTTCTTGCTGCGCCCCGCCATCCAGCTCGGCATCCTCGTCGCGCTTTCGGCCACCGTTGACCCCACGCTTCGTCAGGAGCGCGAACTGCAGCGCCGCCTGCAGGAGATGCTCGACCGCGACGCTGCCGCCGAGGGTATGCTCGGACGCGATGAAACCGGCGAAGGCTACATCAAGCTCAACTACTTCAACCTGTTCTGGGTATTCTTTGTCTGTTGCGTGCTCGGCCTGGTCGCCGAGGACATCTGGCACATGACGGTCGACGACCCGGGCGTCTACCAGAACCGCGCCGGCATGCTGTTTGGCCCCTTCAGCCCCATCTACGGATTTGGCGCCGTGCTCATGACCATGGTGCTCAACCGCTTCTACAAAAAGAGCCCCATCATCATTTTCCTGGTAAGCGCTGTGCTCGGCGCGAGCTTTGAGGTGTTCGTGGGCTGGTTTATGCAGACCTCATTTGGCGTGGTCTCGTGGAGCTACTCGCACATGAAGTTGTTCGGCATGCCCGACCCACTCGCCGTCCTTACGGGCGGACGCACCTGCACGGGCTTTGCCTGCCTGTGGGGCCTTGGTGGCCTTATCTGGATCAAGCTGCTGCTGCCGAGGCTGCTCAAGCTCATCAACATGATTCCGTGGAAGAGCCGCTACTCGGCTACCGTCCTCTTCACCATCATTATGCTGGTCGATGGCGTTATGACGCTGCAGTCGCTCGATTATTGGTACCAGCGCGTCAACGGCACGGAACCGCATATTCCCGTCGCGCAGTTCTACGGCAAGTACTTCGATAACGCCTACATGGAGAACCGCTTCCAGAGCATGACCATGAGCCCCAAGGATGCGACGCGCGTGTAGCGCCCACCGCGCCCAAAACGCAAAATGCCCGCCGGTACCACACGTACCAGCGGGTATTTTTATAAACGAGCCTTCTATCGACGCAAGCCCCTACGCCTCGCGCTCGACCTCGCTCACGCACGCATTTTTGATGGTACCGACGAGCGCCTGCAGCGCATCGACCACATGCGGGCGAATGTCCCCGCCAATGAGCACGAGCATGATGTCGTCGCCCACGGCAAGCTCTCCGCTCGCCAGCCACACGCGCACATAGCCGATACCCGGCATCGCGCGCGTGGCCTCGATAGCGGCCTGCACCTTTTCGGCATCGAAGCCAAACACCATACCGCCCACCCTGTGTCCAGGTGCCACGCCACCGGTCTCGATGCCGCGTGCCTCGGATTTTGGCGTTGCGCGCACCACGCCGTTGTGTGTCAGGTACATGCCGCAGCCAGCCGCCGAAGCATCGGCCTTGGCCTTGCGCAGCCAGGCATCAATTGAAGGCATCGTTTTGCCGTTCTCGAGCATCATTTCTCCCTTACCGTCGTCGAATAGCTAATTTGGGACGGGGCTCTTTTAGCTACTCTCGAGCACCTTATTCTTCGACCGGTGTGAGCACCATGACGGCACGCGTGTTGCTCAGCGACAGCGAACGGCAGGTCACAAGCGTAACGATCTTGGTTGCCGAAGCAGCGCGGTCGGTGGCATCGCTCGCCACGGCAGAGGCGCCGTCGAGCATCTCAGACAGGTAATTCTTCAGTCCGTCAGCGCCCTCAAAGTTGGGCGTGCGCGCCTTGGCATACGTGTCCTCGACCACCTTGGTCGCCAGCGGGCGCAACTTATACGTCGCATCGCGCGTGATGTAGTACACGTATTCCATGCTGTCGAATGTCGCCTGATCGGTCGTGTCCGAAATCACGTTGAACATTGAGCCGTCGTTCATGTGATGGCCGTAGATCGTGGTCTGCTGATCCACCATGCCCGGCGCGGTATCGTCGCTATCCAAAAAGATGGCACCAGACGCATTGGCCGTACCGTCAAACAGCGTGTTGAGGTACTTGGAGTTGTTGTTGGTCTGCACCACGGGGTAGTTGATGTTGGTGCCAGGCACGTAAATCCAACCCACAACCTCGGGATTTGTCTGGGCAAGCGCGTTGAAGTCAATGATCGGCACGCCGCTGGCGTCCTTGTCGCTCACATATTGCTTTTCGATTTTTTGATACGACTCGCTCGCCTGCTTGTAGCCAATCTGCGCATTGATAAAGATGGCGGCCGCAGCAACGATCAGGCCAATGCCGATGATGATGAGCAGAATGGGGACGACGGAGCACCGCGTTTTTCATGGCGGCTCGGTATAGCTCGATGGTGCGGCATACGCCGAAGAGCGAGGTGACTTCTTGGCCGCACTGTATGATGAAGGGCGATATGCAGCAGGTGTATCCGGACGGCAATGCTTCGCCGGCGTTACGGGACGCGGCGCACGAGCCTGCTGAGGAGAGGATGCCCGACCCTGCTGCATGGAGCGGGCCGATCCCGACTTGGCCGGATCGGGGATCTGAGAAGCCGAGAAACGTTTTCCCTGATAGTCGGACATGACTCTCCCTATGATTACAACGGAATGGCAAGCCGCTTAGGCGTCGGCCATCTCCTGCTTCATCTTCTCGATAACCTTGCGGTACTCGGGGTCACAGGCACCCAGAATCTGTGTGGCATAGATGGCGGCGTTCTTGGCACCGTTGATGGCAACACAGGCCACGGGCACGCCCGAAGGCATCTGCACCATCGACAGCAGCGAGTCCATACCACCCAGGTCGCTCGTCTTCATGGGCACGCCAATAACTGGCAGCGGCGTAAACGCGGCCACGACACCGCCCAGGTGAGCAGCCTTGCCGGCAGCGGCGATAATCACCTTGATGCCGCGGTCGGCAGCAGTCGAGGCCCACTCATGGACCTTCGCCGGCGTGCGGTGCGCGCTCGCGATCACGAGCTCGTAGGGCACACCCAGTGCCTCGAGCTCGGCGGTGCAGCCTTCCATAACGCCCAGATCGGACTTGGAGCCCATGATGATCCCGACAACCGGCTTCTGATCTGCCATAAACAAAGACCTCCTGTTGAGAGCGGCGACGCGGCGGATCCGCGACCCTTAACTTCAAATAATTCAAGTATAGCCACCGATGCCGATGTGTTCGGTGAGAGACGGAATCCTTTGCGAGATTAAGGCCGAAGGGTCGGAGCTTTCCGCCTACATTCAAAAAGCATGCCCACCGTCCTT
This sequence comes from uncultured Collinsella sp., assembly GCA_902495545.1. Classification (GTDB taxonomy): domain Bacteria; phylum Actinomycetota; class Coriobacteriia; order Coriobacteriales; family Coriobacteriaceae; genus Collinsella. The sequence continues at coordinate 14,520 of CABUXM010000010.1, forward strand.
GGGTGGGACGGCGGGCACGCTTGCTTAGCTGCTGCTGGGGCTACTTAGCCTTGCTGCGACGATGGAAGAAAGCGCCGATCGCGGCGATGATGGCGCCAAGACCACCGACGGTCACGACGGTCGCCGCCGTCTGGTCGCCGGTATTGGGGATCGCCGAACCGTTCTTCTTGCTGCCCTGGGCCTTGTCGCCTGCGGGCTTGCCCGCCTGGTTGCCGCCGTTCGAGCCATTGCCGGAACCCTGGTTGCCCGAGCCGCCCTGATTGCCGGAGTCGGCATCCTTGAGGCTCTCAATGGCCAGCTTGAGCTGGTCATAGGCCGCCTGGAGCTGGGTGTCGGAAGCATTCTCATCACCCAAGACGTCCTCGGCGTAGGTAATGGCATCCGTCAGGGCCTTAACAGACTCGTCCGTCTTGCCCCTGGTGTCAGTCTCCTTCGCCTGCTTGACCAGGGCCTTGAGCTGCTTCTTAGTCGGATTCTCGACCGGGACCACCGGGGTCTTCTCGAGCGCGCCGCGGGCGCTCTCGAGCGCCCTGAGCGCCTGGTCGACCTCGTCCTGCGTGGCGTCCTCATCGCTCAAGATGGCGCGGGCGCTCGCCAGGGCGTTCTCGAGCGCCGTCCAGGAGGCCTCGGTGTAGTCACCGGCCTTGAGGTCGCCGGCAGCAACCTCGGCATCAACCTTTTCGATCGCGGCAGCGAGATCATCCTTCGCCACCGGATCGGGGACGGCCGTACCGTAGAACTTGAGCTCCGCCATGCTGCAGTAGGCATCGACGTTGCCACCGCCGGCGTGAATCACCTTGACGGTCACGTAGCGACCGCGCGCGGCGCCAAAGCTCATCTGTTTCCAGTCGCCACGGTCGGTGAGCACGCGGCCGTCGTTGTCGAAGGCAAACGTACCCATCGACGCGGCGGTGCCCATCTCATAGCCGTCGGCAGTGTCGGAGACCAGTATCTCGGCCTCGAAGATATCACCGTTAGTGCCGCCGTCCTGGCGCGGCAGGAACGTGACGTCGGTGAGATCGTAGTCGCGGCCCAGGTCGACACTCAGATACTGGGGCATACCGGTCCCATGGGCCCAGTCGCTGTGCCAGAGCGTCCGCTCGTCGCCGTCGAGAGCGTTGACGGCGGTGTTGCCCTCGTAGTCGGCCTCGCTCGAGAAGCCGGCCACCTTGACGTTCTTGCGGTTCTCGGGCGTGTTGATGAGGATCTTCTCATCGACAGGGCGCATCTTGAGGCCGTCGATGGCCTTCTCGATCTTGGCTGTGGCGTCTGCGACATCCTTCTTGCTATAGCTGCCCTGGCCGCTGTCGAGGAGCTTCTGAGCCGCCTCGACCGCAGTGGTGAGAGCTGCGTAGGAATCCTTGGTGTAGACGGACTCTCTGTAGCCCGCGGCCTTGGAAAGCGCTGCCACGAGCGCAGAGGTATCGACACCAGCCTTGACCTCGACCTCATAGGATACGGTCTTGGAGGGGTCGAGTACCGACGCCACCGTGATCGTTGCCTTGCCGGCCTTGTTGGCACGCAGGTAGTAACTCACGCTATCGCCAGCCTGAACAGCGGAGACGCTTACCACAGAGGGGTCGGAGCTCTCGACCGTCACATAGGGGTAGCCGGCGCTCTCAGGCGTGGCCTTGGCGTCGACGAGCGAAACGTCGCCTTCAAAGAACTCGGTCTGGTTCTTGCCTAGCTCGACACCCTCGATGGCCTCGACACCCTGCGTGTAGTTGAAGTTGACCTCACGCAGTGTGAGCATCTGGTCACCCGATGCCTCAAGCGGCGTGACCTCGACCTTGGTCGCCTTCTTGCCCTTGTTCTCGGCAGAGAGGCCAAAGGCGTAGCGAGCCCGGAAGGAATCGTACTCCCCGCCCGCGAACTCTTGGGTCGAGCCATCCTCGAACGTCACGACGGCCTTGATCTTCTGCACGGTTCCGTTGCCACCGTTGCGGTTAACGACCTCGACGCTATCGAGTTTCGACGGCGTCTTAAATGCGAATGTCATCGTGGTGGGAAGCTTCACGTAACTCGGAAGCTTACCCTCGCTGTCCCAGTTGGCGTTCCAGTTCCATAGGAACTCAAAGCCGTTGTCGCCCTCGTTATTATCGAACAGCGCGTTATAGCTCTTCTGCTGGATAAGTTTCTCGACGTTGGTCCCGTCGTCGGTCGTGAGCTCATCGTTGGTCATCGTGATGTTGAAGGTATCCTGACCGTACTCGGCGACCGTTGGCTGAGGAATATCCGGCATCGTCACCGTGCCGTCGCTCGCAAACTCAAGTGCGTCGCATGCCGGACCGATGAGCCAAGATGTCGAGGGCAATTCGACCTTGCCAGCGGTCTTGGCCTTGAGCTTGAAACTCGCCACCGCGCCGGTACCGTTGTAGAGCTTGCCATCGCCGCGGTTGGCAAAGGCGAGATTAATAGTCTGCGTTCTGTCCGCGAACTGGACCTTCTCGCGAGACAGGTTCTCCATGCCGGCAGTCGAGCCGTCCTGCGCGATGCTCTCAGAAACAAACTCGAACTGGTCGCTCTTGAAGTTGACGAGAGCGCCCAGGGCATTGACGTTCTTGGCGTCGGCCGCATAGACATCAACGGTGATCTCATCACCAGCCTCGACCTCGGTCTTGCTCGGAATCACCGCGAGCGAACCGGTGACCTTGCCCTTTTGTTTAGTGCCGCCGTCAAGACCCGCCATGGTGAACGAGTAATCGTAGACGTCGTAAACGCCGTTATCGTTGAGGTCGGCGAAGTGGTCGCGGATCTGCGAGCCGAACGTCGGGGTATCGGGCTCGCGATTCTCGAGGCCCAGATAGTTCTTCATGTTGGAGTAGTCTCCGTCGGAGATCGTGGCCTTGTTAAGGTTGGAGCCCACGGCGAAGCCATCCGTGCCGTCGGTCTTGTAGATGGCAATCTCGGACGCGGAGAAGAAATTGCCGACCGAGGCGAGCGGTGTCATGCGCACGTAACGGGCGGCCACGGTGCCGTCAAACGCTACCGTCTTACAATCAGCGGAACGTGCCCAATCGACCTCCCGGCTCGTCCAGTGGACACCATCGAGACTCGTCTCAACACGCATCTTGGTCACAGTGCCGTTGCCGGCGTCATCGCGCGGATAGTACTCGAGCTTATCGAGCTTGTAAGCGCGTCCATAGTCAACGGTAAGCGCCTTGCCCAGATCGTTGCCGCCGGAGTGGAAACCGCCGTCGCCCGACTGGAACTCATGGTCGAAGGCGAGCTCGGCCTTATGGCTGCCGTAAAGTGAGCCCTCCCAGGTGATTTCCTCGGCGTCGGGGACGTTCCGCCACGGATCGAGTGCGGAGTTCGCCTCGAGCACATCGCTCCAGGCGGAGTAACCCGCGGCGTTGCGCGAACGAATCTGGTAGGTGTGCTTGCTATTGTAGGCGAGGTCGGTGTGCGTGAACTCGGCCGCATCACCCACGGCGAACACAGTGCCGTCGACCTTAAGGTCGTAGGAGGTAGCACCATCGACCTTTCCCCAGGTGAGCTTGATGCTCGTTGGGGTCGTGACGTCCTCGGGGGCGGCAAGGTTCGTGGGTGCGGAAAGGTTCTCGTTGAGGCGATCGGCTGTGAGCGTGGCGTCGGCGCTCACGAAACCGCCCAGCTCGAGCGTCTGCGCCGCTGCAGCAACATCGGTCTTCGCGAACTTGACGTAGACCTTGGGGTTCGTGGTGATCTTGGTGTTGTTGAAGCTCTCGCCCTGCTCGGCCTCGGTGTCGTCCGCATCGCTGCCGTAGTGGTTGAGGTTGGGAGTCTTGCTGTAAAAGTAGACCGCCTGGCCGGCCTCGGGGGTCGCGGCGTCAAAGGTCTCCTGCGAGTCGACCTCAACCACGTTGAGTGCGGATCCGCCGTTCTTGGCGACAATGTTCGTGGGCTTGGCGGACACGTTGGCCACGAAGGTCGTGGTGCGGTTGGAGTCGTAGCCGTTGTAGCCACCCTGCGAGGCCTCGGCGGTAAAGGTCGCGGTGCCGCCTGCGGCCTTGGAGCTGTAGACGGTGCTCACATGCTTCCCGTAGGAGATATTGTCGATCGTGCCGTAGGAATCGTCCTCAGTCGTGTTGTTTTCGATGGAGGAGCCGTCGTCCTCGTACTGCGTAAAGGTGCCGTCGCCCTCGGTGGCGAAGAACTCGACGATACGCTGACTGCGGTCGGTACCCTTGGTGTTGGTGTCGCTCACTGCCTCGGGGTTGTTGTTCTCGGCGTACATCGGCACGATAGCGTTGGCCTTCACAAACAGTGGCAGCTTCCAAAGCGGAGCCTCGTAGTTGTTGAGAACCTGGCCGCCGCGATACTGCTTACCCGAGAAGTAGTCGATCCAGATGGTGGGATTCTCGTCGGTGCCGTAGTTGGGGAGGTAGATCCCATTGCGAATGTCGTTGCCGTTCTCATCTGCCTGGGTATCCTGATACACCGGTGCCACTAGGAAGTTCTCACCGAACATATACTGGTACTGCGTCGAAGTGCTTGCGGCGTACTCGGAGTTGTCAGAAAGCAGCATGGCGCGGATCATGGGCAGGCCGGCATCACCATTACCCGTGTCGATGTTGGCCGCCGAGGCCGCGGCCGTGTAGATATAGGGCATAAGCTGCGCCTTGAGCTTGAGGTAGAAACGCGAGATGCCCGTGTAGGGATCGCCGTGCGTCATGGGCGATTTGCGGAAGGTGCCCCAACCGTCCATGTCGAGCATAGAGGGCGTGAACGTCTTCCACTGGTAGTCACGCGCAGAGATGATGGGGTCGCCGCCAAAGATGCCGTCCATGTCTGAGCCGATGTTGGGGTTGCCCGAAAGACTCTGACCGATATACGTGGGGATATGGAAGCGAATGTACTCCCAGTTACCGCCATACTGGTCGCCGGTCCAAATGCCGCCAAAGCGCTGCGTGCCGGCCCAACCATCGAGCGTGATGATGTTGGGGCGCTTGTTGGCGCCGGTCGTCACCGTGTCATAAGCTGTCTTGATGCCATTAAGACCAAAGGAGTAGCCAGATCCAACCCAGGCGACGTCGGTCTTAAGGGTAGAGATGCCTCCCGTCTTGACCTCGGCGTCGAAGTCGCGAAGCAGGTGCCACGGGGTCTCGTAGTTGCTGTCGGGCTCAAGGTTGGACTGGGTCCACAAGCCCGTGCTCACACCCTTGGAGTTGGCATACTCGGTGAACTTCTTAAGGTTGTCGACATTGGCACGCACGGCGTTAAGACGGTCAGCCGAGCTCGTTCCGTCGGAGTTGACGCCGCCGGTCTTGTAGTAACCGTTCTGGCCATAGCCGGCGCCGTAGCCGTCGTTCGGCAGGAACCAGCCGAGCGGCATGTCGTTGTCCTCGTAGTCATCGATAACCTGCCGAGCAGAGAACTGGCGGTCGAAATCGGTCGCCTTCATGTTCTCGGTATCGACCGTAGGGCCCTCACCGTTGAGCGTCTCGGCCGCAAGTGTGCCGTCGAGCTTGTAGCCCGTCGACATGCCAGATTCGTACTTAACGTCGCCCTTCTCGCTCGAGGGCTTGCTGCCCTTGGTCTCCCACTTCTTTTGACCCGAGGTCGTTGACCAGCCATCACGATTATAGGCATTAAGATGACCCAAGTAGAAACCGTACTCGGGCAACAGCACCGGGTTACCGGTCACCTTGTAGTAGTCCTGCAGCATCTCGGTTGCCACGTTCGAAGCGCCCTCGTTGGTCGCCACGAAGTAATAGGCATCAAACTCATTCTCGCTGTGCAAAGTCGTGACCGTCGATGAGTCTGTGGAACCGAAGTCGTAGGAACCCTCTGCAAACGTGTTTCGGAGCACGCCGTAGCCGTCGCTCGTCCAATAGAACGGGTTGGGCGAGGCAACGCCGCCATCGGTCCAGTTGTTAGTGTTGGAGATGGCGATGGTCTGGTTGGTATGCAGGAAGCGGCCGTTCTGGGTGCCGCCGCCAAAGAAGTTCTCGGACTTCTCCTTGGCGAGCGTCTGGACGGTACCCTTCTTATCAAGGTCGAGGGGCGCGGACTCAGAAACCACGCCACGGTCGCCTGACTTGATACTCATCTTGCCAGTCGCCTTGTCCAGGATCACGGTCGCCTTTCCGCCGGTGATCTCGATAGTGTCGCCCTTGTCGGCAACCGTCGCACTCGGCTTGCTGTAGGTGTCCGAGGTATCGGGCTGAGCCTGGATCTTAGCCGTGTGGGACTTACTGCGCGGCGTGGCGTACTCGGAAAACTCACCCTTGGGGTCGACGTTATAACGGAAAATACCGTCCTCGAGGAACGTAATACGGCCCTTGATGCCGTCAGCGAAATCGATGTCGACGACGTTCGAGGCAGACTGAGACACGGTCGCTGAGTCGACGCCCTTGAGTGGCGTGGCAATCGCCTGCTGGGGATTGGCAAACACGAGCGTCGCCGCAGTGGCGACGAGGACCGCGCTTCCCTTCACCCACCGTTTCGTAAAAATGGAATTCCTACGCACCTGGACTCCTTCCCTCCGACATGCGGAAGCGTCGCGGACGCACGCCCTGCAGCATGGGCGAACGCATCAAACGGGGGGGTGTTCGGTACATTCCGCGCAGTGGGCCCACCCGTTACCAAGGGGTCAACTGGTAGTAACCAGATATCCGCCTATTAGGTAGAATCATCATACGGGAGCAGTTGCGCAACCAAGTTCGTAATTCTCCCAGTGGTATTAAAATGAGCGTCAATGGCAAGGTGGGCTAAATAAGCCATACCAATTGGTTCTTCAGTCAAATACCAATTAAGCAAAAATGTACTGTTTATCTGGTATTACACAGACCGTACCTTTCTCTCGGGAACTGGGCTTCGCGAAGTTTCCCGAGGGAAAGGCTCAGCCGCCACCCTGCGACCTACCGGATATTGCCATGACGTACGTTGACTGATTTGGTTTGGATACAAAGGTTGATGGAGAGTGATGGGCAGTTAGTTCAGATACGTATAATTTGGCCGTGGCCTTGGGCACGAAACTGCCGCTTGGAAGCCGACGCGGACCCAGTATTGGGCCGTTCCCGGCTTGGCTGAGCATCTTGATCGATTCAGATTGCCAAAAGTAGGCCGAATGAGTCCAAATCAGCCTTCTCCTACTCTCTAGAAAATACGAATTTGAACTAACTGTCCAGAGGCGTCCTCGACTAACAGTAAAAAGGCCTCCATACAAAGAGTGGGCCCTGCCGCTCGAACGAACGGCAGGGCCCACGCTCATTTTCTATTTAGCCTTAGTCATCGCACAAAGCCCCTTCGGCAGCACACGGTGCAGCCAAGTCACCGTAGGCCGGGGCGGGAGGCGGACCTTTCTCTCGGAAACTTCGCGAAGCCCAGTTTCCAAGAGAAAGTGTCCGGCTGCCGCCCCGGCCGACCAGGTCACACTACACCGTGTGCTGTGGCAGGTCCTGCAGGGCGATGACGTCCATGCCCATGTCGTTGGCACTGCCGTGACCCCGCTGGTCCTCGCGCACAGCCTCGATGGCACTCACGTACGTGTTGGCCGCGGACATCGCCGTCACGCAGGTCACGCCGCGACGCACGGCCTCGGTACGCAGCAGGTAGCCATCGCCACGCGAGCCCGGACCGTACGGTGTGTTGATGATTACCGCAATCTTGCCATCAGCGATGAGGTCGCCGATGTTGGGACGCTCACCGTCGTGCGGGCCGCTGATCTTCTCCACAACCTCGCAGGTCACGTTGCCGCCGCGCAGCACGCGCGCCGTACCCTCGGTGGAACAGATATCAAAGCCCAGGTAGCGCAGGATACGCGCGACCGAAAGGATGTGACGCTTGTCGCGGTCGCACACGCTGATGAAGACCTTGCCGGCACTGGGGTCGGGCAGCTTGTAGTCGATCGCCAGCTGCGTCTTGGCGTATGCCTCGGGATAGCTCTTGGCGATACCCATGACCTCGCCTGTCGACTTCATCTCGGGCCCCAGGATAACGTCGGCACCGGGGAAACGACCCCAGGGCATGACGGCTTCCTTCATGCAGAACCAGTCAAGCTGACGCTCGTCGCTCGGCAGGCCCAGGCTCGCGATGGAATCACCTGCCATAATACGTGCGGCACACTTGGCGAGCGGCACACCGGTGGCCTTGGAGATAAACGGCACGGTACGGCTCGCGCGCGGGTTTGCCTCGATCACGTAGACGGTCTCGCCCTTGATGGCGTACTGCACGTTGACCAGGCCGCGTACGCCCAGCGCCATCGCGATGCGGCGCGTGGTCTCGCGGAGCTTCGCCTGCAGGCTCTCACTAAAGCTAAACGGCGGGATGCAGGTCGCGGAGTCGCCGGAGTGAATACCGGCCTCCTCGATATGCTCCAGAATGCCGCCGATGTAGACCGCTTCGCCGTCGCACAGAGCGTCGACGTCGGACTCGATCGCACCCTCCAGGAAGCGGTCCAGGTACACCGGGTAGTCGGGGCTAATGCGCGCAGCCTCGGCCATGTAATCGCGCAGGTGCTCGGCATCGTAGGCGATCATCATGCCGCGGCCGCCCAGCACGTAGCTCGGACGCACCAGCAGCGGGTAGCCGATGTGCGCGGCCACGGCCTCGGCCTCCTCAAACGAGGTGGCCTGGCCCGCCGGCGGGTACATGATGCCCAGCTTGTCGAGCAGGGCGGCGAAGCGCTCACGATCCTCGGCAAAGTCGATGGCATCGGGCTTGGTGCCCATAATGTTCACGCCGCTCTCCTCGAGCATGCGCGCCAGCTTAAGCGGAGTCTGGCCGCCGAGCGTCACCACGACGCCGTCGGGTCGCTCAACATCGATGACATCCATGACGTCCTCGTAGGTGAGCGGCTCAAAGTACAGGCGGTCGGACGTGTCGTAGTCGGTCGAGACGGTCTCGGGGTTGCAGTTGACCATGATGGTCTCGAAGCCGCGGGCCGCCAGCGCATAGCTCGCGTGCACGCAGCAGTAATCGAACTCGATACCCTGGCCAATGCGGTTGGGGCCGGCACCCAAGATCATCGCCTTGGGCTTGTCCGCCGGCATGGTCTCGTCGGGAGCCACGCGCTTCTTGGCATCCGGGCTCGTGCGGTAGATGTTCTCGTACGTCTTGTAGTGGTACTCCGTGGCGCTCGAGAACTCCGCAGCGCAGGTATCGACCGTCTTCATGCTGGGGACCACGCCCAGACCCTTGCGGTAGGCGCGCACAAAGCGCTCATCGGAGCCGGTCAGCGTGGCAATCTCGGCGTCACTCGTGCCATACTGCTTGAGCAGACGCATCGCGTCGGCGTCAATGTCCTCCACACGCAGGCCGCGGATGCTCTCCTGAACCTGCACCATATCGTTGATGCGGTTGAGATACCACGGATCGATACCGCAGATGGCATGGATGTGCGTGACATCCCAGCCGCGGCGCAGGGCCTCGACCACAAAGAAAATGCGATGCTCGGTCGGCGTTGCCACGGCCTGAGCGAGCTCGTCGTCGCTCAGCTTGTCGGCACCCTCCTTGCCACCGGCGCAGATACCCTGGTGACCGTCCTCCAGTGAGCGCATGGCCTTGCCGAAGGCCTCCTCAAAGGTGCGGCCAATCGCCATGATCTCGCCCACGGCCTTCATGCGCGTGGTGAGCGTGGGGTCGGTACCCTTGAACTTCTCGAAGGCAAAGCGCGGCACCTTAACGACGCAGTAGTCGATCGTGGGCTCAAAGCAGGCGGGCGTGGCCTTGGTGATGTCGTTGACGATCTCGTCGAGCGTATAGCCCACAGCCAGTCGTGCAGCAGCCTTAGCGATGGGGAAACCCGTGGCTTTGGAGGCCAGCGCGGACGAACGGCTCACGCGCGGGTTCATCTCGATGACGATCAAGCGACCGGTGTTGGGGTTCACGGCAAACTGCACGTTGGAGCCACCGGTCTCAACGCCGATCTTCTCCAGAATGGCGAGCGAGGCCACGCGCATGCGCTGATACTCAAGGTCGGAGAGCGTCTGCGCCGGCGCCACGGTGATGGAGTCGCCGGTGTGCACGCCCATGGGGTCGAGATTCTCGATGGAGCACACGATGATGCCGTTGCCGGCGTGGTCACGCATGACCTCCATCTCATACTCTTTCCAGCCCTCGATGGACTCCTCGACCAGCACCTCGTGGGCGGGCGAGAGCTCCAGGCCCTGGCTCACGATGGAGACGAGCTCCTCGTGGGTATGTGCGATACCGCCGCCGGCACCGCCGAGGGTAAAGCTCGGGCGCAGCACGCAGGGATATCCCAGGCGCTCGGCGATGGCCTCGGCGTCGGCGACGCTATAGGCATAGCCCGAGCGCGCGACCTCCAGGCCAATCTCGGCCATGGCCTCGTTAAAGAGCTTTCGGTCCTCGCCGCGCTCGATAGCGGCCAGGTCGCAGCCGATCATCTCGACGCCGTACTTGTCCAGCGTTCCGTCCTTTGCCAGCTCGACGGCGGCGTTCAGACCGGTCTGGCCGCCCAGCGTGGGCAGCAGCGCGTCCGGGCGCTCTTTCTTGATTACGCGCTCGATAAACTCGGCGGTGATGGGCTCGACATAGGTGCGGTCGGCAAGACCCGGGTCGGTCATGATGGTCGCCGGGTTGGAGTTGACCAGGATGACCTCAAAGCCATCCTCCTTGAGCACCTTGCAGGCCTGGGCGCCGGAGTAGTCGAACTCACAGGCCTGGCCAATTACGATGGGGCCCGAACCAATGACGAGGATGCGCTTGATGTCAGTACGTTTCGGCATGTTAGTTCTCCTCGGTCGCAGCGTTCTCGGACTCGGCGAAATTCCAGCCGGCAAGGCGGTCCTTCGCGGTGTCGATGGCCAGATAGTTCTCCTCGCCGTCCATGAGTCGCATAAAGGCGGTAAAGAGATAGTGGGCATCGGTGGGACCGGGCGAGGCCTCGGGGTGGTACTGGACCGAGAAGCACGGGGCGTCGAGCAGCTGGATGCCCTCGGCGGTGCCGTCGTTGAGGTTCACGTGCGTCAGGCGAATGCGACCGAAGCGCTCGTTCATCACGACCGGCGCGATGCCGCGGCGCACCCAGGCGCGCAGGTCGCCATCGGCCGCATGCTCGGTCTCGCCGCCGGAAAGCTCCGGGATCAGTTTGCCCAGACTGGGGAACAGTAGGCCAAAGCCGTGGTTTTGCGCGGTGATCTCCACGCGACGGCTCACCAGGTTCATAACCGGCTGGTTACCGCCACGGTGACCGAATTTAAGCTTTTCCATTTGGGCGCCGCACGCCAAGCTGATCATCTGGTGACCAAGGCAAATGCCAAAGACTGGCACCTTGCCGATCAGCTGCTGCACCTGCTCGTAGGTCTCCACCACGGCATCGGGGTCGCCGGGGCCGTTGGATAAAAAGACGCCGTCGGGATTCATGTCGAGCACCTCACTCGCGGGCGTATCCCACGGCACGACGGTAAGGTCGCAGCCGGCACGGACCAGACCCTCCAGGATGCCGCGCTTGACGCCGCAGTCGTAGGCGACCACGTTGTGGCGGGCAGGAGCGGCAGGGGCAAGCGCAAAGCCATGCGTAGCGGGCAGGTCGGCAGCTGCAAACTCGTGAGGCGCGGGGCAACTCACGGTCTTGACCAGATTCTCGCCCACCAGCGTCGGCGCTGCGGCCAGACGCTCGGCAAGCTCGTCGACGTCAAAGATCTCGGTCGAGATAATACCCATCTTGGAGCCGTTGTCGCGCAGGTGGCGCACAAGAGCGCGGGTGTCGACGCCCTCGATGGCGACGATGCCGTGGGCACGCAGGTACTCCGACACGCTGACGGCCGAGCGCCAGTTGGAAGGCGTGGCGCACATGTCGCGGACGATCATACCGCGCATGGCGGGAGCGTTTGCGGGGCGAGCGGCATCGCCGGGGAAGGCCGACTGGACGTCGGTCTCGTCGATGCCGTAGTTACCGATCTGCGGATAGGTCATGGTTACAATTTGGCCGGCATAGCTCGGGTCGGTCATGACCTCAAAGTAGCCCTCAAGCGAGGTGTTGAAGCAGACCTCGCCGGTCGCGGTGCCCTCGGCACCGCATGCACGGCCATAAAAAATGGTCCCATCCTCAAGGTACAGGATGCAGGGACCGCAGGCGCCCTTGCTGGTTTTGGCCAGCATACGCTGGCAAAGCTCGCTGGGCGCGAAGGTGCGGGCAGCAATGCCCGCAGTATGGTTGTTCGCCATAATTCTCCTTCCCGGTCTCTCCGGACCGGCTTAAAGGTTGGTAGTTAGGCCTTGCGGTATTGTAACCGCAAGCATGCACCATAGCGTTAATTTCATTGAAATGTTTACGAAATGATAATTATGACTTTCTATGCATAATGATTTTTCTGGGACGGGGCTTAAAAAATCATTCTGTCATGCATGCAGTTGGCGAGTAGTCAATTTGGGACGGGGCTATTTTAGCTACCCACGCCGTCGACCAACCTAACCGGTGTGCCACCGGCCGTGGTAGCTAAAATAGCCCCGTCCCAAATTGACTACTCAGCGACAAAGCCCCGCTCTCAGAGTGATTTTTTAATCTCCGTCCCAGAAAAATCATCCCGCGCGGGCACTTGGCCCCCGCGGGATGATGGCGTCTTATTTATCCTGCTCCAGCAGATCGGACGGCGTGCGGTCGGGCTTGCCGCCGCGGAAGATCTCGCGACCGTGCAGGCGATGCTCCAAGTCGCGCTCGGCCTTTTCTTCCGTGATCTTGGTCTGGCTTACCGCCGGGTCCTCAATCAGTGACGACACCGAGTTCACCTGCTTTTGGATGCGCTCGGCAATCGTGTCGTCCATGCTCACGATACGCATCTTCCAGTCGATGCTCGTGGCATTTGACGAGCTCTTGGTCCACACGAACGTCAGAATGGCGCTCTGATGGCCCTGTGCGGGAAACATACCAAAGAAAGAGTCGTGCTGGATCTTGCTGTCCTCGTCAATATAGGCGTGCACGTTATACACCACGCGGTCGATCTTATCGTTGAGCAGCGCGTTGGTCGCAAGTGCCGCGGCCTGAATCTGCCCGTTGGACAGCAGCTCGAGTTCGTTGGCAGACGACGTGTCCAACACCGTCACCTCGACCGTGCCCGTGCGCTCGTCCGCCTCGTCAACGCTAAAGTCGAGCGGGAACTGCGTAAAGCCGTTACCCCACTCAAGGCCGCCCTTCAGTGCCGTGGAAACGGTATCGACCGAGACGCTCTCGGACAGGTTGGCAGTGTTCAAGCGGCGCATCACGCCGTAGCCGATCTGCATGCCCACGATCAGTACAAGGATGCCGATGACCACAGCCATGGCGGTCTTCGTAATGGTATGGCTCACCTGCGAGCCCGAAGGGTCGTCCTCGGACAGCGGGTCGATCTGCTTTGTCTGGCTTGCGCGATCTTCGCTGCGAAGCTGCGCCAGCGCCGCCTTGTCGCCGCGCTTGGCCGCGGCCTCTTTTTCGCGCATGCGCTCGGTGCGCTTTTTGGCAAGCGTCGGATCCAAAACGCCGGATGCGTCGATCTCGGAGAATAACTCCGTCACTTCTTCCGGAGTCAAAGGGTTCTTCTCAGCCATATACTTCCTGTCATATCAATCAGTCGAGCTCGTGCGCACGCGCACCTTCGAACTGCATTCGATAGTAACGGGCATAGGTGCCGCCACGGGCGAGAAGCTGCTCGTGCGTACCACGTTCCACAACGCGACCATGCTCGACGGTCGCAATCTCGTCGGCATGCTTAATGGTCGAGAGACGGTGGGCGATGATGATCGTGGTGCGGCCGCGTGCCAGGCGCTCAAGCGACTCCTGCACCGCCTCCTCGCTCTCGTTATCCAGAGCGCTCGTCGCCTCGTCCAGGATCAGGATCTTGGGGTCCTTGAGAAACACGCGCGCAATGGCTACGCGCTGCTTCTGTCCGCCCGAAAGACGGCTGCCGCGCTCGCCCACGACCGTGTCGTAGCCCTGCGGCAGCGACTCAATGAAGGCACCGATATTGGCACGGCGGGCAGCCTCGGCGACCTCTTCTGCCGTGGCGCCCGGCTTGCCATAGGCGATGTTCTCGCCAATCGTACCGTCAAACAGATAGACATCCTGCTGCACCAGGCCAATGGCGCGGCGCAGACTCTGTTGCGTCACGTCGCGCACGTCCTGGCCGTCGATGCTAATGGATCCAGCAGCCACGTCATAAAAGCGCGGCAGCAGCGAACACGTTGTGGACTTGCCACCGCCCGAGGGGCCAACCAGGGCAATGGTCCGTCCGGGCTTGATGGACAGATCCATATGGTCGATAACAGGGCGTCCGTCGGCGCCGCCCTCGCCCAACTCAACATCCTCGTAGCTAAAGCACACGTCGCGATATTCAACCGCGCCAGCCGTCACCTGCAGGTCCGCGGCATCCGGCTTGTCCTGGATATCCGGGGCAGTCGAAAGTACCTCGTCCATGCGCTTAAAGCCGGCGATGGCCTTCTGATACGTCTCAGCCGAGTTCACAAGCGTCTCGAGCGGGGTGCAGAACAGTGAAATGTAGAGCGCGAAGGTCGCCATATCGACCGCCTGCAGTTGGCCTTGCGCCACCAGCCAACCACCCAGCAGCACCACGATCACGTACAACACGCCCGAGAGCAGGCCATACGTCGCAGTGTAGACGCCCATGGCGTGATACATATTCTCCTTGGACGAAAGATAGCGGTCGTTAGAGGTGCGGAACTTGGAGCGCTCAGCTTCCTCGTTCGCAAAACTCTTGACCACGCGCATGCCTGCCAGCGAATCCTGCAGCTGAGCATTAATACCGCTGATCTTTTTGCGGTTGTCGCTAAAGACCTCGCGCATGCGCATGTTCTGCCAAAACATGATGACCGCAAACGCCGCCGTCACCACGACCATGGCAAGAGCCAGCACCGGGGCAATAGTAAAGAGGATCACAAACGAGCCGACGATCTCGATGCCGCAGATGATAATCCACTCGGGCACGTGGTGGGCCGCCTCGCAGATATCGAACAGGTCGTTGACCACGCGGCTCATCATGTCACCCGAGCTGTTGCGATCGAAGTACGCAAAGCTAAAACGCTCGTACTGATCGAACAGGTCCTCGCGCATCTTGGACTCCATGCGCGCGCCCATCACGTGGCCCCAGTAACTCACAAAGTAGCGACAGGCGCAACGGATGGCATACATCAGTACCAAGCCAACCGCGATCAAACCGAGCGCCTGCATAATAGCAGCCTGACCCTGGGTAAAGAGCCCGCCGGTCAGATTGCGCAGGATAATGGGAAACGCCAGGTCAATGGCGGCAAGCGCCAGAGCGCAAACAGTATCGGCAACAAAAAGCCCCATCTGGGGCTTGTAATAAGACAAAAACCTTCTAAACATGCAGTCCTCGGGGGGGGTAAATAAGTAGCGTGAGAAATCCGGTTGAACCGTTCGGGCTGAAAACAAAGCGTCCCAACAAGCATAAAGCCGATGTTCTGGCAGCGTCAGCGAAAACGTCCCTAAGCGAGCAAGGTGCCTTGAAAGAGGAGCGACGCGTACTTCGGTACGCGAGCGACGATTGAAAGGCAGATTGCTGCTTAGGGGCGTTTGCAGCGTCGACTCGTTACGCGGTTTGGTAAAACCGCGTAACCTAGAGTTCAGAACCACCCAGGCGGTGCGCGATGCTATCGCAGGCCAAGGCGCCCACTACGGTCTTGGCATCTTCGATCTTGCCGTCGAGCACGGCGTCGATCAGCTCGTGCAGCGGCACGAGGTCCACGTTGACGAACTCGTCATCATCGGGGTTGGGCGCATCGAACTCGAGCTTGGTAGCCAGGTAGATGTGAATGATCTCGTCACAGAAGCCGCAGGTCGTGACGATCGATGTCAAAAAGCGAATGCGACCGGCCCTAAAGCCCGTCTCCTCGTGCAGCTCACGCTTGGCGCAATCGAGCGGATCCTCGCCCGGATCGAGCTTACCGGCGGGAATCTCGACCGTCACGCGGTCGATGGCGGTGCGGTACTGACGCACCAGCACGATCTTGCCGCTCTCGGTAAGCGCCACGACGGCCGCCGCGCCCGGATGTCGAATCACATCGCGGGCGCTGCGGTGACCGTTGGGCAGCTCAACCTCAAGACGGTGGACGTCAAGGATCTTGCCCTTCCAGGCGCACTCCTCCGAAAGAATCTTCTCGTGCAACTCGGCATCGTGCGGGTCGTCATCGCCCAGCACCAGCATCGGCTCGTCGACAACCTCACCACCCGGCTCGTCCTCGGCGTGTCCGTACGCGCGGCTATCTTCCTCGACGATCTGCGCGTCCACGAGCTCTTCGTTCTTCTCGTCCATCCGTCTCATTCCTCTCGGATTTTAGGCATCCCAGGCGTCGCGGCCGCGCAGCGCGCGCAGGCCGATGTCGTGACGCAGGGTCTTGCCCTCAAAATCAATCTTCTCGCAGGCCTCGTAGGCAAGGTTGCGGGCGTTCTCAAACGTATCGCCCAGCGCGGTCACGGCAAGCACGCGGCCACCATTGGTCACGAGCTGGCCGTCCACCACGGCAGTGCCCGCGTGGTACACGGTCACGTTCTCCATGGCCTCGGCATCGGCGATACCGGTAATGACCTTGCCTTTCTCGTAGCTGCCGGGATAACCCGCACTCGTCAGGACAACGGCCACGGCCCACTCGTCGCGCCAGTCGAGTTCAATCTGATCGAGCTCGCAGTTGGCGCAGGCGAGCATGACCTCGACCAGGTCGTTCTTAAGGCGCGGCAGAACGACCTGCGTCTCGGGGTCGCCAAAGCGGGCATTGAACTCCAGCACCTTGGGGCCGGCAGGCGTGAGCATAAAGCCGCCGTACAGGCAGCCGCGGTAGTCGATACCCTCGGCAGCGAGCTCGGCCACGGTCTGCTCCATGACCTTCACCATGGTGGCGTGCTCCTCGTCAGTCACGATGGGCACCGGGCTGTAGACGCCCATGCCGCCGGTGTTGGGACCAAGGTCGCCCTCAAGCGCGCGCTTGTGGTCCTGCGAGGTGGCCATGGGGCGCACGGTCTTGCCGTCGGTAAAGGCCAGCAGCGAGCACTCGGGACCAACGAGCATCTCCTCGATAACCACGGTGTTGCCGGCATCGCCAAAGGTGCCGCCAAAGCACTCGCGCACGGCCTCCTCGGCCTGCTCAAGTTCGGTCGCCACGATAACGCCCTTGCCTGCGGCAAGGCCGTCGGCCTTGACGACCAGCGGGGCGCCTTGCTCGCGTACGTAGGCGAGAGCCGAAGCCTCGTCGGTAAACGAGCCGTAGGCTGCCGTCGGAATGCCCGCACGCTCCATGAGCTGCTTGGAGAACAGCTTGGAGCCCTCCATCTGGGCGCCCTCGGCACCCGGGCCAAAGCAGGGAATACCCGCCGCGCGCACGGCGTCGGCCACGCCCGCCACGAGCGGAGCCTCGGGGCCAATTACCACGAGTCCGCATCCGTGGCTCTGCGCAAACGCCGCCACGGCCGCAGGATCGCAGTCGTCGAGAACAACGTTCTCGCCGCAGCTCGCGGTGCCGCCGTTGCCCGGCGCGATGTAGAGCTTGCCGGCGCGCGGTGATGCTGCGAGCTTGGCTGCCAAAGCATGCTCACGGCCGCCGCTGCCCAACAACAGGATGTCGATGGTTTGAGTGTCCGCCTTCAAGGGTGCCTCCTCTATGGATGAATGGCCCGCTCCGCGCGAGCCCCTTGCAAGCAAATATACCCCTCGGCCGCCCACCCGGGCTGCAAAGGGGTATATCGCAATAACCAAATAGTCCCGATTACTTCCAGAATCGGTTGATAATCTGCTCGCGACCAGCGCCAACGCCAATGAACGTCACGCGGGTGTGTGCCAGATCCTCGATAAACGCCACGTAGTCCTGAGCCTCCTGCGGCAGCTCGTCAAAGCTGCGACAACCGGTGATGTCGCACTTCCAGCCAGGGAGCTCCTCGTAGATGGGCTTGGCATGCTCAAAGCGCACCTGATGCTCGGGCACGCTGGTGTAGCGCTCGCCATCGACGTCGTAGGCCACGCACACCTTGATGGTGTCGAAGGCCGAAAGCACGTCGAGCTTGGTCACGGCGATGTCGGTGAGGCCGTTGACGCACGAGGCATAGTTGGCGATAGGGCCGTCAAACCAGCCGCAACGACGACGGCGACCGGTGGTCACGCCGTACTCATAGCCCTCCTCGGTCAGCGTGTGGCCAGCCTCGGACTCATAGGAAAGCTCGGTGGGCATGGGGCCCGAACCGACGCGGGTGATATAGGCCTTCATGACGCCCAGCACGCGATCGACGTTCTTCATGCCGACGCCGGAGCCGGTAATGGCGCCGCCGGCGGTGCAGTTGGAAGACGTCACGTACGGATAGGTGCCGTGGTCGATGTCGAGCAGCGTCGCCTGGGCGCCCTCAAACAGCAGGTCCTTGCCCTCGTCGATCATGTTGTTGAGCAGCAGGCTCGTCTCGGTGATGTAGGGGCGCAGGCGCTCGGCCATCGGCAGGTACTCGTCGCAAATCTGGTCCACGGTGTAGGTGGGCAGGTTGTAGATGAGCTCGAGCTCGGGGTTCACGCGGGCGAGAGCGGTCTCCAGCTTGTCGCGGAACAGCGTCTCGTCCAGCATGTCCTGCATGCGCAGGCCAATGCGGGCCATCTTGTCCTGATAGCACGGACCGATGCCGCGCTTGGTGGTACCGATGTTCTTCTTGCCGAGCTTCTGCTCAAAGGCGCCATCCAGATCGATGTGGTACGGCATGATGACATGCGCGTTGCCACTGATCTTGAGGTTCTTGGTGGTGATGCCGTCGGCCTCGAACATGTCAATCTCCTCAAGGACAACCTTGGGGTTGACGACGCAGCCGTTACCGATCACCGACACGTGGCCGGAATACATGATGCCGGAAGGCACCTGGTGCAGGCCGTACTTCTTGCCGTTGACGACGATGGTGTGACCGGCGTTGTTGCCGCCCGAGTAGCGCACGACAGCATCGAAGTCGCCGGCGACCAGGTCGCAAATCTTACCCTTGCCCTCATCGCCCCACTGGGCACCGACCAAAACGGTTGACGGCATGTTTACTCCTTACATTCATGGCCTGTCTACGCGCCACGCCGGCACGCAGAAGCACAAAACATTCCCAGTATACCCGTGCAACGGGCGCCTGTCCTACTCCTCGGCATGTGCCCCATCAAGCTCATAGAACTTGGTGGATGCCGGCAGGAACATCAGGTCGACGTCGCCGATCGGGCCCGAACGGTTCTTGGCCACGACGATACGCGTAACGCCCTCGTCGGGTCGATCGTCGCGCGAGGCCTCGGCCTCGTCCGCGGAGCGGTCCAAGAACATAACGATATCGGCGTCCTGCTCGATGGAGCCCGATTCACGAAGGTCGGAAAGCTGCGGGCGCTTGCCGGTACGGGATTCGACCTGACGCGAGAGCTGCGACAGCGCGATGAGTGGGATCTTGAGCTCCTTGGCCATGATCTTCAGACCACGCGACATCTCCGAAACCTCGACGGTACGGCTCTCGGAGCGGCGTCCCGGCGGAGGACTCACCAGCTGCAGGTAGTCCAGGATGATGATGGCCTTCTCCTTGTTATGGAGCATGCGACGGCTCTTGGCGCGAATCTCGGTCACTGTGGTGCCGGGCGTATCGTCAATCAGAATATCCAGCTTGGATAAGGTCTGCGTGGCCTCGTTGATATTGGCCCACTGCTCGGGGCTAATGCGGCCCATGCGGAAATCACTGATCGAGATCATGGCATAGGCGCAAATCAGACGCTGGGCAATTTCCTTGCCCGACATCTCCAGCGAGAAGAAGCCGACGGTATAACCAGCAGCGGCAGCGTTAAGTGCCAGGTTCAGAGCGAACGACGTCTTACCTACAGCAGGACGGGCGCCGATGATGATGAGCTGGCCCTCGCGGAAGCCCATGAGCATGCGGTCGAGCGACGGGAAGCCCGTGGGCACGCCCGCAGCCTGGCCACCGGCCTGGCACACTTCCTCGGCCTCGTTATAGGCCTCGACCATAAACTCGGTCAGCGTCTTGTAGCTCGACTTGACCTCGCGCGCCGTAACCTTGAGCAGCTTGCTCTCGGCCAGCTCGACAACCTCTTTGGTGTCGGTGGGGGCGTTATATGCCAGCGCGTTGATCTCGTTGGTGGCGCCGATCAGCTCACGCAGCATCGAATCGCGGCGAACGATGGCGGCATGGTGCTGCCAGTTGACGAGCGACAGGGTCTGACCCATCAACTCCAAAATATACGCTTCGCCGCCCACGGCATCGAGCTTGTTGATGCTTCGCAGATAATCGATCAGCGAGATGGAGTCGATGGGAATGCGGCTGTTGTACATATCGACCATCGCGGTATAGATGGTCTTATGAATGGGCCGGTAGAAGTCATTGGGCTGCAGCTCGACCTGGGCCTCTTCGACCACCTCGGGCGATAGCAGCATAGCGGCCAGTACATTGGCCTCTGCATCTTGGTTTTGGGGAAGACCCAACTTTGAGCCGCGGTCCTCAACCGTCAGCCCGGTCTCCCTATCGTCATATGCCATGAGCATCCTCATTCATATCGCTTGCGAGCATCCATAGTATCAGCCACGGTCCCAAAACGCGCCGCGCGCCGCCAATCATCACCGAACCAAACGGATGAACGGTCCTGTATATAGGACTTCGACGCAACGTTCACCATGACACTCACTCAGCGCAAAAAAAAACAAAAGGGCGCCCTGGTTTCCCAGAGCGCCCTTCTTAGAACAAGATTGTTGCGTTGCAGCAAATGCTACTCGGCAGCAGCCTCAGTCTCGACCTCGGCGGTCTCGGCCTCGGCGACCTCAGCGGCCTCCTCGACCTCAGCCTCGGCAGCGAGCTCCTCGGCGGTAACGCCGACGAGAACGACAACCTCGGCCTTGATCTCGCGGTACAGCGAGATGGCAACGGTGTGGGCACCGGCAACCTTGATGGGCTTACCGAGCTCGACGCGCTTGCGGTCGATGTCCATACCGAGCTGAGCCTTGATGGCGTCAGCGATCATAGCGGCGGTAACGGAGCCAAAGAGGATGCCCTCGTCGCCGACCTTGACGTCAACGGTGACCGTCTTGCCCTCGAAGGCAGCCTTGGTCTCGTTGGCGGTAGCCAGACGGACGGCCTCGCGCTTGGCGATGTTGTTGCGACGCTCGTCAAGCTGCTTGAGGTTGCCCTTGGTGGCGGCAACAGCGAGCTTCTTGGGGAACAGGAAGTTCTCAGCGTAACCCTGAGCGACCTCTACGACGTCACCCTCGCCGCCCTTGCCCTTGATCTCATCGAGAAGAATAACCTTCATGATGCGTCTCCCTTCTTAGCCGCGGTCGCGGTTGCCACGAGAGGAAACCACGGGGACGGTGTACGGCAGGAGAGCCATCTCGCGGGCGCGCTTGATGGCGTTGGCGATGTCATGCTGATGCTGCGTGCAAGCGCCAGTGACGCGACGGGGCTTGATCTTGCCACGGTCGGTCATGTACTTACGGAGAAGCTGAGTGTCCTTATAGTCGATGAACTCAGTGTTCTCCTTGCAGAACTGGCAGTACTTACGACGCGGCTGACGTGCAGAAAAATCATTAGCCATGTCAAAATACCTTTCATTTGGCAACTTCGGCGAACCGAAGCCGCCTCTCACTCAAAAATAGGTGAACACCCTTAGAACGGGATGTCCTCATCGTAGACGTCGACCGCGGGAGGTGTGGCCACCGGTGCGGCAGGACGTGCTGCGGGCGCGGGAGCTGCGGGGGCGTAACCGCCCTGATCGTAGCCACCCTGGCCACCACGGGAGCTCATAAACTCGATCTCATCGACGATGACCTCAAGCTTGCTCCGGCGCTGGCCGTCGCGCTCCCAAGAGCTGTAGCGCAGCTTGCCCTCGATCGCGACCTTGTTTCCCTTTGCCAGGAAACGGCTCACGGCCTCGGCGCGGGTGCCGAACATAGTGCAGTCGACAAAGTTGGGATAGTCCTCCCACTCGCCAGTCTGCGCGTTACGGCGACGATCGTTGACGGCGACGCCAAAGGACAGAACCTGGGTTCCGCCGGCGGTGGCGCGCAGCTCGGGATCACGCGTGAGGTTACCGGTGATGTTCACTCGATTGATGCTCATAACTCACTACTTCCTCTTGGGGCACAAGCCCAGTCCAAAACGACAGTCTTACTCCTGGTCGTCGCGACGGACGATCATGTGGCGGACCACAGCGTCGGTGATGCGCAGGACGCGATCAAGCTCGGCGATCTGGGTAGGATCTGCGTGGAAGTTGATGAGGGTGTAGTCACCATCGGTGAGGTCGTTGATCTCGTAGGCGAGCTTGCGCTTGCCCCACTCGTCAACGGAGTCGACCTTGCCAGCGCCCTCAGCGATCGTGGTATCGATACGCTTCATAACAGCGAGACGAGTCTCGGGGTCGAGCGACGGGTCAACAAAGAACAGCAGTTCATAAGCCTTCATATTGTCACCTCCTCTGGGCAAATGTGGCTTCAGGTCGTGAAGGTGCGCCTGAAGCAGGAAAAGACTTGGTAATAATATCTTTCAACCTCCTAGGCTGCAAGAATATGCAGCTACAACCTCATGACCTCCACATATGCCCATGCTTACACAGCACTTCATGCGCGTTCTAACCAAATGCCGACCAAGAACTTGACGGATTTGTGGACAAGATACGGTGCCACGGGGACAAACTGGGTTAAGTCGCAGGTCAGCGGGCGCATGGTTGTGGTCGCAAAATACATACCAGTGGCTCACAGCACCACCCAAAGATTTTTAAATTCATTGCCGAGTCACTTATGAATACCCCTTTTGAACAATTGAGTTAATCAACCACGCTGGTCGGAAGGCGTTTTTTGGTACCTCAAACCCCACTGCAACGCCAAGCGCGGTCAAGCGCTTTAAAAAATGCCAACTTTTCTGTTTGCACTTTGCGATTCCTCGTGTATACTGACTTTCGCATTTAACGGAGAGTTGTCCGAGTGGCCGAAGGAGCACGATTGGAAATCGTGTAGGCGTCAAAAGCGTCTCCAGGGTTCAAATCCCTGACTCTCCGCCAGTTAATTCCAAAGCAGGCCTTTAAGCCTGCTTTGTTTTTACCCCACGCGGAGGGGTGGCAGAGTGGTTGAATGCGGCGGTCTCGAAAACCGTTTGGCCTGTATAAGGTCACGAGGGTTCGAATCCCTCCTCCTCCGCCATTTTGGTTGA
>CABUXM010000011.1 GCA_902495545.1 uncultured Collinsella sp.
AGCAAGAACGTGGATGGACGAGAAAAGTGTCCGCAAGTCTCATGGCCATCACATCCCACCTGCCAAAGGGATGGGTGAGTGAGCGTTACTCCTGCTCGGACTCCTCAGCCTGCTTACGGCTGCGGATGAGGTGCGCCACGCCGATGCACAGCACCGCGCCACCAGCGATCCAAGTGAAGGTCACGCCGTTGAGACCGGTCAGCGGGAGGCCGGTGCCCTGCTTGTTTTTGACAATCAAAACAGCAGTACCGTTGTCCGTGTTGGTCGTGTCAACCTCGACCAAATTGGAACCCTTGGTGCTCGTCTTGACCGTGAGCTTGTTTTCTCCCACACCCTCTGCTTTGTCGAGGCCAGTGGCTTTGATGGTGAAGGTGAAATCGGGGATGGTGTTGTAGCCGGCGAGCGTATGGGTTTCCTTGACGGTGTAGGTGCCGGCATCGAGGCCCTTGACGTTAATCTCGCCGGAGTCGGAGGTCGTGAACTCATGACGCCTATTATCGAGGGAGCCATCACCCTGGACATACATGTCCTTGGATGTAGTATCGTCGGGATTAGTGGCACAGATGGTGAACCTTACGCCGGTAAGTGTCTTATTCTCATCAGTCGCGTCCTTCTTGACGAGCTTGAGCGCATAGGTGTAGTCGCGCACGGTGTCGGGCACAGACTCACCCTTGGTATCGTGGCCAGGGTTGTTGGAGTAGATGAGCTTGACGGTGTTGGAGTTGCCCGTGCCACCGACAACAACATGCTGGGACATCTTCGGGTCGAGCTTGGCGCTGTACCTGACAACGACCCTTGTGTTCTCGTCAACAGTGACACCGGCCGCCCCGGCGGCAGCCTTAAGATCGTCAAACTTTACGCTCAAGACCGTCTTGCCATTTGAATCGGGATTAGACACGGTCACAGAAGTAGGCGTGATAGGAGTCTCACCAATCACGGCCTTGACAGAGGACTCATCAACAGTCAAACCGGCAGACAGCTCATCGTAGAACTCATAATAGTAGGTGCCGAACGTGTCGACATTGTTTGCAACCGTGCCGGTCAGCTTGTACTGAACGGTCTGACCCATCTGGGAGTCCGCCTTGTCATGCCACTCGACGCCCGTAGCATCGTCCTTGATCTGCTTCATCACGGTCGGGATGCTCGTCTTCTCGGTAACGCTCACTGCGTCGCCGCCCACGACCGCAAAGATCGGCGAGGTACCGGTCTGCTTCTCTTTCTTATTGAGCGAGTCGGTATCGGTCATGAACAGGTAGTAGCCGGCCTTCGTAGTGGTGAAAGTGGAACCGGCAGCAAAGGAATTGCCCGTAGCGGTAACACTCTTCTCTACAGCCAAGGCAATCTTGTTAAGGATGCTGCCCTGCGGCAAACTCGTGGTATTAGTGGTATCAGTGATCGTGGAAAGGTAGTCGGCAACATCAGAAGCAGTCGAGTCTTTGGTAATTCCAGGGACTTTATTAGCAACAAGCTCGTCCAGGACCGCATTCTCTGCGGCAGGACTCGCCCACTTAACGTTGGACGTAACCTTACCGGACGTTCCGTCCATAACGTCAGCAGTAAAAATCTGATACGCCTTGAACAAAGTGGGGCCATTGTCCGCGGCCTGGCTAATCGTGAGCGAATAGCTGGGGGCGGCACCCTCCTCAGCAAACGCCATGGTCACCGGCGCCATCACACCGCCGAAGCTCAACGCCGCCGTGAGGCCTGCCGTTACTGCTAGGCGTGCGATGTTCTTGCTCATGCTCATCTTCTTTTCCTCCGTTTTCCGGTTGGTTCTCATTCGATCGATCATCATCTGTCTGTGTCTTAGCATCTGCTTCGTTATGTCTCGCCCCGTTCTCTGTGGGGCTGCCAGCTACTCTTTATGGCTGCCACTTCCCCGCTTGACCAGGAGCGCGACCACGATGAGCGCAGCTCCGGCGGCCGCTGCGGCGGCCGCGGTGAACATTGCCATATCGCCAGTCGAGGGCATAAAGCCTCCGGTGGTAATGCTAGGGGGTGTGCCGGTGGGTGTGTTAATGAGCGACGCCTCCAGGCTGCCCGTCGACCCGTCCGCGCTGTCGGCGCGCAGGGGCGACTCGGCCGTGATGGTGAGCTTGGGCTTGGCGGCGGCCACCTGGTCGACGTCCAGACCCTCGGCCTTGACCGTCACGGAGCGTGTGCCCTCAAAGGCGGTGTAGCCCTTGGGCGCCTTGAGTTCGCGGACCTCCAGCTTGCCCGAGTCCACGCCCGAGACGGCCACGCGACCGTCCTCGCCCGTGGTGACGGTGGCCTTACCCTCTGCATCCCACGTGCCGTCGGCCGCTAGCGTGCGGCCGCGGTCGTCGGCGATGTTCAGGACCGCCCCGGGCAGCGGCTTGTCGCCGTCGCTACCGCGCTTGGTGAGCGCGAGATCCCAGGTGTAGGCGCACGCATCGTCGCTCGGCGTGTGGGTGAAGCCGGCGTCGCCGGACTGGTCGGCAAAGGGAGAGCGCGGGTAGCGCAGGTAGACCTCGTTGGGGTTGCCCTTCGCGATGCCGTGGCTGCACGCGCTGTTGAGCGGCGCATTGTACACGGCGACCACGCGGGCACCCGCGGTGAAGGCGTCGGCCCCGCCGAGCGCGGCGATCAAGTCGGCGGTGCGCACGGTGAAGGTCTTGCCGTCGGCCGCTACCTTGGTGGCGCACTGGGCCGTGATATCGGTCCAGCCCTTCGCGGGCTCAGTGCCGGCGCGGCCGTCCTTACCGGCCGAGACGGCGTCAAAGCCACCGTCCGCGCCCGCCGCCACGTACACATGCATGCTAGCGGCCACCTTGGAGGGGTCGAGCCCCGCGCTCATAGTATCGACGAACTGCACCGTATAGGTGTCGTAGGCGGTAAGGCCCGCCGGGACCGTGGCAGAGAGACGCCAGTACAGGTCATCGGCGACCGTGGCGTCGGCAGCCTTCTGCCATGCGGCGGCGCTGTCCTCCAGCACGTGCTTGGCGACCTTGGGTGTCGCCGCCTTGGGCTTGACGGTGACGGCGCTGCCGCCCACCAGGGTCATGATCGGCGCGGTGCCGGCCTCGCCCTGGGCGATGGCATCGTCGTCGGCGACGATGAGCCAGTAGCCACAGGGCAGCTCAGCCGTCGTGCCCGCGTTAAGGGCCACAGACACGGCGCCAGAGCTCTGAAGGGAACGAGCGAGCTGTGCGCTCAGCGCGCTCGTAAGGTGGGAATCGGTGTTGAGCCACTCGGCAGCTTCCTGCGCGGTGGTCTGGGAATTGGGCATGCCGGCGCTGTGCAGCACAGGCAGCACGGCGTCGCGCACGGTGTCGCTTGCCCAGGCGAGGTCGGTGGCGATCTTGGCGTCGCTGTCGCCGTCGACGACGTTGGCGCTAAAGATCTGGTAGGCGTCGTAGCTGCTCGCCACGGCGCCGCTCACCGTGATGGAACCGGTCGAGGTCGGCGCGGCCTGCGCGGATGCGGGGAACACAACCGCGCAGGTGCCGATCAGGAGGGCAAGCAGCGCAAACAAGATCGGGAAGGAGCAAACTTTCTTATTCACGACGTTCGCCTCCCTTCGCATTTGCCTTGCGACGAATGTGCATCCAGGCCGCAGCAGCGCAAAGCACCGCCGCGCCGGCAAGGTACGTCAGAGTGACGCCCGACATACCAGAAAGGGGCAAAGAGGTGGAGTAGGTGTTGGTGAAGGTGGGAGCGGGGGTCGGGGTTGAGTTTGCATTTCCGTTGGCGTCGACCTCGTAGTAGGCCGGCGTGCAGGTCAGATGTCCTTCGCCGTCATCCGTTGCCGTCACCACAACCTTGAAGGTCTTGGTGTCGTTGGTATAGCCCTTGTGGCTGGTGCCTTCGCCGGCGTCAGCAGCACATTCACAAATGTAATAAGTGAATGTTGCCTTACCGTCGTTGAAGTCGCTGACTTTGAGTGGTCCGATCTTCTGCTCGGCGAACGTCACCGTCTGCAAGTTGTTCGAGTCATCAGCGGTACTCTTTGTATCAAGCACCGTTTTCTCGCTGCCATCCATGGTATATAGCTCGAACTTGAACTTCTTCATCTCGCCGCCATCGACCTTCTTGGTCACCTGAGGTGTCCAAGTGCCTGAAGTCTGGTAGGGCGCAAGTTCGTTCGTAAACGCAGGTTTGGAGTTGTTGCCGATTTTTACGGTCGAGATTGTATTGTCTTTCGGATCTACACTCCAGTTATAGAACTCAGGAGATTTACACTCGGTGAAGCCCGTTTCGCCTTCCCTTTTAACGGATACTGTGGAAGCGCTCTTATCAACTTCATAACGATTAATATTGATCCCCAAGAGGTTGGTCGTATTAACTGGTGCCGTACCAACCTTTATATGTATTTTGTAAATGGCCTTATCAAAGGTCGTGCCTTCCTCATTGATAGGGACTTCAACAAGGTAGAGGTCGTAATTGCCCGACTGGTAGTTCGCAGCCGTATCAATGACGATCTCTCCACTTTCATTAACGGTAACCTCGGACGTCGCCTCGCATCCGTTTGCGTTAAGTGAGCCGTCCGTATTCCAATACGGCTCCCCAGCTGAATCGGCGGCTTTACCCAACAGCTTGAACTTATAGCCGTGGCCCGTGAGGCCTTGCGGTTTGCCGTCCTTCATGAGGACCTTGTTAGCCTTGACCTTGATTGCAGGATACACGTCCAGGGAAGTAACCTCACCGACGATGAGGTCGCCGTTGGTCATGATGCCGCCGCCGTGGGTGTAAGAGTAATTACCGCTGATGATGGTCGTAGCCGCTGCCTGTGCATCAATTTTAGCCTGGTCGGAAGGATGAGCCTCAAGGCCAAACATGTACTTGGCCTCGGCACCGCCGTTAGCATCGATTTCGATCTCTTTGCCATCGCAGGTGCCCTTCCAGCCAGCCGAGCCGCCACCGAGCATCTTGCCAAGAACGACTGCAACCGTATTTTGGCTGTCGTTCTTGCGTACCAAGAAGAAATCCTTATGGCCGGATTTTTTGAAGGAATCAGTAATGTAATCAGAATCGCTGTCTTCAGTTTTACCGCTGCCGCCGGCGGAATAATGAGGTGGTTCCAAATGAGTGCCATCTTGATCAACGTTATCAGTATTGTCATAGATAGCAGCACCTTTTGAGTGCGAAACGATTGTCTGGCCCGTAGGACAAGCACCGATGCCACCGCCCCAGCCACCGGCCTTATTATTAGTGATCAGCGTCTTGAAGATGTCGAGCGTACCGCCTTCCTGAACAAAGACACCACCGCCACCCCAGTCGCCACCGCGGTCGCTATTGCTGCCCGTCATGGTCTTGTTGTTGGTGATGTAAACCCTGTTTGATGCATTTTCCGTATTACTAACGCCGATAACGCCGGTAGTACCGCCAGAAATACGGAGACCACCGCCCTCGGCATTATCGGACATATTGCCCGCAATAAAACCGCTGGACATGGCGAATCCAACTCCCTGCCCGTAGAAGCCAGCGTAGATTCCACCGCCGGCCTCATGGGAGTAATTAGCAGTAACGGAGCCACCCGTCATGGTCAGCGTTCCACCGTTCGTGGATGCAATGCCGCCGCCACCGAGGAGACCTTTGTTGTAAAGGTCTTTATTAGTGATGCGAGCTTCAGCTCGGTTGTTAGTCATATTGGCAGAACCACTGATGGTTACGGTTGCACCCTGGGTATAAACACCGCCACCGTAGCCGCCGGCGTAGGGGTTTTCACCCCTGTTGATATCATTGGCATATGTTGCATTACCCGAGATGACACCGCCGGAGAGATTCAGCACCGCGCCCTTGTCAGCATAGATGCCACCGCCAGAAGCAGCCTTGTTTCCCGCAATCACGCCACCAATCATTACGAGGCTGGCGTTCGCCCCCGTCACACACAGGCCGCCGCCCCAACCGCCGCCGCTACCGTTGGTGACATAACCGCCAGAAATATTAACAGCGCCCTGAGAGAAAATAACGTGACCGTCGTCGCCCAGGGTACGAGGCGTCGTGATCATGCCTCCGTTGAGGTTAAGCGTACCGCCGTCCGCAACCGAAATGACTTGTTTGACCGAACCACTGTCGATGCAGCAACGATTGCGCCGAAACCGCTGACGACATGCATAGTCGCAGTCTCGGTAGTGCCGAGATTATCTTTATTAGGCGTGCTCGTGGTTTCATAATAGGTTAGGCTCTGAGGGGTACCGTTGTTGCCACCGGTCCATTTCATCTCTGCAAGCCGGCCAGGGTTTTTATCATTAACAGTAGTAGTTTCATCAAGTGGCTTTCCAGAATCCTTCTTTCCAGAATCCATAATGGTAAGCGCACCACTCGCTACCGTAATGAACGTGTCGTTATTACCAACGCGGTAATAAAGCTTATGACCCGCAAGGTCAATGGCTGTGTCATTGTTAATGGTAATCGGCTTCTCCGACCAAGCATCGCTCCTCAAAAGATAGTTGCCACCGTTAGCGAACCGATCAGTAACATCTCCCTCTATTTCGGTATAGCCGCTAGTGTTCTCGCCAGTAAGTGCGGTCGAATCCTCACCGTTCGCGTCGTCATCCGCAGGCTGCGCAGCACCCTCGGCTTCCGCGTCATCAGACAACGGGGCCATCTCGGCAGTGCCGTCTCCGGTCTCGCCGCCCTCGGTCTCGTCACTATTCCGGTTTTCGGCGTCTTTGCCCGTGGAATTGCCTGCACCGGCCTCCTCGTCCAAAGTGTTCTCGTCTGCAACGGCTTCCTCGGTAGAAGCTGGCTGACCATCGTTGGCAATGGCCTGCGAGATCGGGGGCATGACGAGCGACAGTACCAGGCTCAACACGGAGGCTCCGCACAAAACGCCTGCCAGTACACGGCGCGTCGCTTTATTACTCTGCTTAGATTTGTCTGAATTTGCTTTCATCGATGTCTCCTCCCCAAGAGACCGCGATCTTGCTCTTTCACTATCAAACGTATCTGCGCAACCTGTAATTGCGCACGCTTAGTAATGCTATTCTAATGATTGTTTAAACATCTGAGCAACAAATATCGACAGTTTTGTAGCGAGTTCTCAATTCTCTTGATAATTGTTCAGATTTACCTTCGTTTATTCGCTATCTATTTCTTGTTTCTACTGGTAGTTTAATTTCCTATTATTTTTTAATGGCATTAGATTTATTTGCACAACATTTTGCTCAAGAGCAAACATCCTGTGAACGGTCGAAAATCGACCGTGAGCGGTAGGTCATTAACCGGAAGGAATACCCTACCAAACTGATGAGAATATCTTCAACCCATCAGTGGTTAGAAGCGTAATGTTCTGACGACCATATTTGAATTTGCGCGCAGATTATAAGCATCAATTCGCCCAAATCGCCTGAGGCCACCACAAAGGTGCCTGTCCCCATTGTGGTGGTTCTCCCCCTGCGCTACAGCAGATGCTCCTCGATAAAGATCGCGATGCCGTCTTTGTCGTTACTCGCGGTTACAAAGTCGGCGGCGGCACGGGTGGCGTCGCTGCCGTTTGCCATGGCCACGCCCACGCCGGCGTCGGCCACCATGCAGGTGTCGTTATCGGCATCGCCAAACACGCAGATGTTCTGGAGCTCCATGCCGTTGAGCTCCGCCACGCGCACAAGGCCGCGCGTCTTGGACACGTGCGGATCCATAAACTCGTAGAGGCGCTGCGTAGTTTGCAGAGCGGCCGCCTTGACGGTGTCGTCGGCAAACGTCGATGCTCGCTCGATGACCTGCGGCATCACCTCGGGCGCCATGGTAAACATCACCTTGGGCTGCGGCTCGCGCAAAAACTCGGCAAAATCGACCACCTGGTAGGGCACGCCGTCGACGCGCGACAGGTGCTCGACGCACGCGTTGCTCTCGGGCACGTAGAACACGCCGTCTCGGGGGCAGACGGGCGTTGCCGGCAGGCCCGCCATGTGCCTGCAGATGCGCGCGACGGTCTCGCCCGGCAGCGGATAGCTCAGCTCGTTGATGTCGTGCGCGCGGTCGATGACCTCGGCGCCACCGCAGCCCACGAGCACGTCCACCAGGCCTTCGATGCCCCAGAGCTCGTACATGACCTCGGTCGCGTGGGCGTCGCGCCCGGTGCACAGGCCAAAGAGCACGTCGCGCTCGCGCAGGGCACGGATCGCCGCCACGGTGCGCGGGGACACCGTGTGCTGGCTCGTGAGCAGCGTGCCGTCGATATCGCAGAACACGGCTTTGATGTGGCTGAAGGTGGTGTCCATGGGGAGCCTTTCTGGGTTGTGCGGCGGTGTGGGGTGTATCTGGAGGTGGCGTTCATGGTATACCAAGGCACAGGTGCGGCGTGTCAAAGCAAAAACCACCACAAAGGCGCCTGGCCCCTTTGTGGTGGTTGCGACGTTTGCGGGCCAAACCATCACAACATTCGATGTTTTTCGGCAAAATCGCGATTTTCATCGAATGTTGTGATGGTTTTTACTGCCTTGCGGCACGATCCAAGTGCCAGCGGCCAAGCAGCAGCAACGCCGCGGGAACCGCCGTCACGACCATGCCCGCCCCTACGAGCGTCTGCTGCACGCCAAATGTCGCCGCCAGCCACGGGGCAATCGCCAGCGGCGCCACGCCGGCAAACATATTGCCAAAGCCCATGACCGAGTTCACGCGACCGAGCTGCTCGAGCGGGGCCGTCGTTTGCACGATCGTGTTGTGGAGCGGGTTGACGACGCCCCACGCCACGCCCAGGACAATCTGGCCGACGAGGGCTACACCCACGTACGGTGTTCCCACATAGAGCAAACTTCCCAGACCCACGGACATGAGCGCCACGAGCAGCGTCTTAAGGTTGACCAGGTTCGGCGGCAAGCGGAGCGCGGCCACGGCACCCAGCACCGCGCCCACACCGCTGGCCGACGAGAGCCAGCCCATCCACTCAACGCCGACGTGCAGGACATCGCGATAGAAAAACGACTCGAGCGGATCGAAGGCTCCGTAGCCAAAGTTCGAAAGAAAAATGATGCAGAAAAGTAGCGCAAGGACGCTGTTGGTGAAGACTGTCTTGATGCTGACTGCGAAAGTGGCGCGGGCGGATGTGCTGGGGCTGGAGCTTTGTCCCGCACGCTCCCTTTCCTCTGCCGAATCGGCATCCGCATGCCCGGCGACATGGCCGGTCTGCGGCCTAAAGCCCCAACCGACGACGAATGCCAGCACGGTAAAGAGCATCATGAGCACGAACACCGCGCGCGACGACGCAGCCGCCGCGACAAAGCCGCCCAGCGTGGGGCCAACGATGATACTCACGTTTGAAAACATGGCAATGGCGGAGTTGATGTCTTTGAGCTCGACGGGGTCGTCGGTGAGATACGCCGGATAGGACGTGGCGATGGGCTGGGCGAATCCCATCGTAAAGCCCAGAAACACCGCGCCGAGTAGGACGACGCCGGTCGCGCCACCAAAGGCGATGATTGCCGTGCCAGTTGCGAGAGCGCCGATGATGCTCAGCAAGAAATGGCGGCGCGGACCCCAGGCGTCGAGCTCCGCGCCACCCGCAAAGGATCCCATGATCACGAAAACGTTCATGAACAGGACGGCCAGCGATGTCGCGACGACCGAGGCATCGTCCGCATAGGTAAGCGTTCCGATGACGCCGATAAAGTAGCTAGTCTGAAAACCGGTGTAGATGAGAAAGCGCATCGCCACCAGGCGCCTGGCCTGCGCGGACAGCGAAGGTTGAGGTTTTGAGAGAAGAGGTGCGAGCATGGAGACTCCTTGTTTCGTACGAATGCGGACGGCGGGCATTCGCCACCGTCTGTCAAATCAATCTATCCGCATGAAATATTAAGGACGCATCAAGCCCCTTCTCTCCGTTTTTCGCCCGTCATGAACTACTTGGTAGATTGTAAGGCATGTCTCACACATCTACCAAAGCAAAAACCACCACAAAGGTGTCTGGCCCCTTTGTGGTGGTTTTGACGTTTGCCCAGATAAAACCTGCCAAAACAAACCTGTCCCTTTTTGGCAGGTTTAGTGCTGGCTAGGCCAGATCGGCGCCGTTGGACTCGATGACCTTCTTGTACCAGAAGAAGCTGTCCTTGCGGCTGCGGGCGAGCGTGCCGTTGCCGTCGTTGTCCTTGTCGACGTAGATAAAGCCGTAGCGCTTCTTCATCTCGCCGGTCGAGGCGCTCACCAAATCGATGCAGCCCCACATGGTGTAGCCCATCAGGTCCACGCCGTCCTCGATGGCAATCTCCATCTGCTTGATATGCTCGCGCAGGTAATCGATGCGGTAGCTGTCGTGAATCGAACCGTCCGCCTCGACCTCGTCCACCGCGCCCAGGCCGTTCTCGACGATCATCAGCGGCACCTGGTAGCGATCGTAGACCTCCTCCAGGTAGTAACGCAGGCCCTCGGGGTCGATCGCCCAACCCCAATCGCTCTTCTTGAGATACTCGTTGCCGGCGCCACCAAAGATGTTGCCCTGCTCCAGCAGCACCGGGTCGGCCGTGGCCGTGGCGCTCATGTAGTAGCTAAAGCTGTAGAAGTCGACCTTGCCGGCGGCCAGCGTGGCGGCGTCCTCGGGCGAGACCTCTACGTGCACGCCTTCGCGGCGCCACACGCTGGGCGCCCACGAGGGATACGCACCGCGCACCTGCACGTCGCCGCAGTAGAAGTTCATCTCGCGCTGCTGCTTTTGTGCGGCCAGAACATCTGCCGGGTTGCACGTGTGCGAATAGCAGGCGTTGCCGGCGATCATGCAGCCGATCTTGTTCTGGGGATCGATCTGATGGCCCATGGTGACGCACTTGGCGCTCGCCAGGAACTGATGGTGCAGGGCGTCGAAGCGCGCCTGCGGGTCGTCCCAGTCGCAGTCGCCAAAGGCCATGGGCGTGTCAGTTGCCTCGGGCACCATGCCGCCGCCCATCACCCCGCCAAAACCGCCCATGAGCAGGCAATTGATCTCGTTAAAGGTGAGCCAGTAGCGCACCAGGCCCTTGTACTCGGTCATGACGGTGCGGGCGTAGTTGAGGTAAAAATCGATGAGCTTGGGGTTCTTCCAGCCTCCGTAGTTTTTGGACAGACCATAAGGCAGCTCATAGTGGCTAAGGGTGACCATGGGCTCGATGCCCTGCTCCTGACAGGCCTGAAACACGCGGCGGTAGAACTCGATGCCGGCCTGGTTGGGCTCGGCCTCGTCGCCGTTGGGGAAGATACGGCTCCAGTTGATGGACATGCGGTAGCACTTAAAGCCCATCTCGCCAAAAAGCTTGATGTCGTCGAGGTAGTGATGGTACATGTCCACGGCCTCGTGGCTGGGATAGTGGTACTGGGGCAGAATGCCGTCGGTGATGTGGCGCGGCTCGGAGACCGTGCCGCCGGTCATGATGTCGGGAACGCCGAGGCCCTTGCCATCCTCGTTGTATCCGCCTTCGCACTGGTTGGCGGCAGTGGCGCCGCCCCACAGAAATCCATCTGGGAAAGCCATGTTGGCTCCTTTCGTACGTGTTGGAGTGAGTTTCGTGGCGGGACCCCTTTTTGCGCATGCGCAGGCCATCTCGCCCATTTGAAAAAACCGGCAGGGCGTTTGTCCCCGCCGGCTTGGTACCGAGTCTTTGTCGTTTGGGTTACTTAGCAGCCTCGGGCTTGTAGGTGACAAACTCGATCGCGAAACCCACGGCGGCACCCACGAGCGAGGCAACGATGGCCCAGATCATGTGGTTGATGCCGTTAACACCGGAGGGGTCGATGAAGGACAGCCAGTTGAAGACGCCCAGACCACCGGACATGTACACCACGGCGCCGGAGAGACCAATGATGAGGCCACCCACAGCAGAACCGATGCTGGCGTTGATGAAGGCCTTCTTATCGGGCAGGGCGACACCGTAGATAGCGGGCTCGGTGACACCAAAGAAGAAGGCGGAGATCATGGCCGGCAGCGCGATGCCGCGGAACTTCTCGTCCTTGTTCTTGAGATACATGGCAAAAAGCACGGCGCCCAGCGAGAAGGAGTGAGCGATAACGGAGCCCAGGATGTAGTCGTGGCCCAGAGTGGACAGGTTGACCAGCGCGATGGGCACGAGCGACCAGTGGAAGCCAAAGATGACCA
The DNA here is from genome assembly GCA_902495545.1 of uncultured Collinsella sp. Classification (GTDB taxonomy): domain Bacteria; phylum Actinomycetota; class Coriobacteriia; order Coriobacteriales; family Coriobacteriaceae; genus Collinsella. Next base: position 12,023 of record CABUXM010000011.1, read on the forward strand.
GGCACATCCAGAAGGCACCGACGAGGGTGCAGCCCAAGAGGGAGCCGATCATGGGCAGGCCAAACAGCAGTGCGAAGAACTCACCGAGCAGGTTGGTGATGAGCGTGGCGATGGGGCCAATGACCAGGTAGCCAAGGGTAACGGTAACGGTGACGACGATCAGCGGGGTGAAGAACATCTTCATAGAAGCGGGCATCCACTTCTTAACCCAGTGCTCGAGGGTGGAGCCAAACCAAACCATGAGCAGGATGGGGATAACGGAGCTGGTGTAACCCGAGGCAGGCATGATGAGCGGCAGGCCCAGGAACGTGGTGTACCAAGAGAAGGTGCCGGCAAAGCCGAGCTCGACGGAGCCGACAACCTCGCCCGAGGTCAGGGCAACCATGGTGGGATACACCAGGGCAAAGGCGATGGCCATGCCGTTGAACTCGCTCATCTTGAACTTCTTGGCCGCGGTGTAGCCAAGCACCACGGGCAGGAAGTAGAACATGCCGTCGGCGACGGTGTAGAGCAGCGTGTAGGCGCCGTCGTTGGCAAAGCTCGGGACCAGGAAGGTAGCGAGCGCTAGCAGGCCCTTCATGATACCGGCGGCGGCGAAGGTGCCGAGCATGGGGGCGAAGATGCCCGAGATGAGGTCGATGATCACATCGGTAACGCCCTTGGGAGCGGCATCGTCGTCATCGGCGTCGACGGCGCCGCCGTCGCTAAAACCGCCGGCCCTGAGAACGGCATCGTAGACGTCCTCGACGATGTTGCCCACAACAACCTGGTACTGGCCGTTGGCGTGCATGACCTTGATGACGTTGGGCAGCTCGGAGATTGCCTCGTCATTGGCCTTCGACTCGTCCTTGAGCTTAAAACGAACGCGGGTAATGCAGTGTGCGACGCATTTGACGTTGGACTTACCGCCAACCAGCTCTACGATCTGGGCAGCAAGATCGTCGTATTTACCTGCCATGATCTGTCCTCTCTTTTCCAAATTTCGACAAAAATATCCCCTACCGCGAGCCGGTACCTTGCCCGCAGCCAGAAACCAAAAAGAATTGTTGCGATTGCCGCCAGGCTGGCGGCCTTACTCACTCGGTCTGCGAAGCCGATCGCAGACGGTTGATATGCATCATCAGATACAAAAGCTCCTCGTCCGAGCAGCTCTGCTTAAACTCTTTCTCGAACACGCGGTTGATGGCGTACGCGCACTGGTATGCCTCGGGAAAATCGCGGGCGGCCTGCATAAACAGCGAGGAGTTCTCGGCCTGCGTGCACTTGCCCTTGCAGAGGCGGCGAACCAAAAAGCGCAGGTGCGCAAGAAAGCGAATGTAGCTATACGACGCCGTGTCGAGCGAGCAGCCGAGCTGCTTTTCCACGGAATGGGTTACCTCATCGAGGACGCGGGTGCTCTTCATGATGAAGTCCATGTCCTTGGCGCGGCCCATGCCGTCGACCTCGGCGTTAACGATATGGAGCGCGATGCTCGTGGCCTCGTTCTGACCCAGCTTGACGCCGGTGTGCTTTTGCACGATAGCGAGCGCGGCCTGGCCGATCTCGAGTTCGCGCGGGTAGATGAAGGCCACCTCGTGCTCGAGCGGGTTGGGAGCGCTGAGCTGGTCGTCGTCGCGCTGGACGGTAAACTGCAGGTGATCTGCCAGGATAAAGGGCAGGCCACCGGATAGCTTGCAGCCAAGCTGCTGCGACGCGAAGCAGGCAATGTCGCTTGCCGCGAGCAGCACATCGTCGGGAAGGGTGCCGACCATATCCTGCAGACTCTCGGGAACGTTATAGAATTTGCGCTGGATGAGAGACTCATCGGCAAGCTCGTAGGGCATCTCGTGGAAACCGATGCCCTTGCCAAAGACAACAACCTCTCGGCCGTCATCGCTGGCGGCAAGAGCAACGTTATTGTTGATCTTTTTTAAAATGAGCATGAAAAAACTCCTCGGACATCGGCGCTAGACGACGGGGCGATATTCCTCGTCTTCTATTATGCGCAAGTGATGCCTCCCGAGGAGTAACAAACTTGTGAGCACGTGGGCGATTGTAGGATGAAACTTGCATGCGGCGTAAGCCCCATTGGCACGAAAGTCCGCCGAACGGTAGGAAATCGCCCGTAAACGGCAAAACCACCACAAAGGTGCCTGGCCCCTCTGTGGTGGTTTTGGCTGATGCCCCGATGTTACTCGCGCGGAGTGCCGTAGGGGTTGTACAAATCTGCGAGAGCAAATGCGCTGGTGGCGAGATTAAAGTCAAGCTCGAGCACACAGCAGTTGCCGATGCGGTTCTTCATCTTGAGCGGTTCCACGCCCACGCCGCGCATGACCTGAGCCGCTGCGGCGCCATGGCTCACGCACAACACGCTCTCATGTCCGGGGCGCTGCATGAGCTCGATGATGGTAGCCATGATGCGCTCGCGAAACTCGTCTTCGCCCTCGCCGTCATACTGCTTGTAAAAATCGCCGTACGGCAGGCGCGGATTCAAATCCTCGCTCGCGCCCTCAAACTTGCCAAAATTCCACTCCTTAAGGCCCTTGACGCGCTCGTAAGGCTGATCAGGAAACGCAAGCTCAAGCGTGTCGCACGCACGCTCGGACGTGGAACTGTACGCATGGTCGAACGCAAGGCCACGCTCTCGCAGGGTCGCGCCGACAGTTTTAGCCTGCTCGATCCCCAGCTCGGTAAGCGGCGAGTCACACCAACCCTGCTTGCGACGAAGCAAGTTAAAGAGCGTTTGACCGTGACGCATAAAGTACAGTTTTGACATGAGACCTCCGTAATCGCAATCGTTTGTCAGCGATTATTGCACCTTGAGGTAGGTTTAAGTCAAAGGCTCTTTGATCAAAACCACCACAAAGGTGTCTGGCCCCTTTGTGGTGGAAATGACGTTTGCCCAGATAAAACCTGCCAAAATAAACCTGTCCCTTTTTGGCTGGTTTTAGGCCAGATGGTCTTGGATGAGATCACAGATGGCTCGGGCGTCGTTGATGTTGATGGCTCGGGTCGCAAAGCCGGCGTCGAAGGCCTGACGCGCCAGGGCCTCGTTGCAGGCAAGGGCCAGCGTGTGACCGTCGACCAGGTCGAGCGAGCTCTTGCCGCGCAGACGGTCGACACCGGAGCGCGCGACCACGATGTTGTCGAAGCCCTCGGTCTTGTAACCCTCGATGATCACCGCGTCCACATCGCTGTAGCGCGACAGCAGCTCGCGCGCGGGCATCTCGTCCTCCTCGCGCGTGTCGGCGTACTCCGCCCAGCGCGTGGCGCAGATGAGACCCACGTGTTTGGATCCGGCCTGGTGATGGCGCCACGTATCCTTAGCGGGCACATCGATATCAAAGCCGTGATGCCCATGATGCTTGAGCGAGCCCACGCGCAGGCCGCGGCGGGTGAGCTCGGCGATAACCTTCTCGACGAGCGTGGTCTTGCCCGAGTTTTGGTAGCCGATAAACGCGATCGCGGGGACGGCCGGTGTCGGAGCTGTGGGTGCGACGGCGACGGGTGCGCTCGCGGGTGCGTCGCCCGCGGCTCCCACGGCCTCAACAGCAGCGGCCTGGCGCTCGGCGCGGTCCCACACACCCGAGCGGCCGCCCTCCTTGTGCAGCAGGCGCACGTCGACGATCTCCATGCCGCGATCGACGGCCTTGCACATGTCGTAGATCGTAAGGCACGCGGCACTCGCGCCGGTCAGGGCCTCCATCTCAATACCCGTCTTGCCCGTCACGCCGGCCGTGACCAGCACGTGAAAGCCAACCCGCCCGTCCGTGCGCGCCGGCGCCCAGCCCTCGGGCATGTCCTCGGCCGGCGTCCCTGCCGCAGCGATGGGCGCAATGTCGCACTTGCTCTTGGTAATGAGCAACGGATGGCACATGGGGATGATGTCGCTCGTGCGTTTGATGGCCATGATGCCCGCCACGCGCGCGCAGGCAAGCACGTCGCCCTTTTTGGCGCGGTCCTGCAGCACCATGGCCTGCGTCTCGGGATGCATGAGGATGGTGCCCTCGGCGATGGCGATGCGATGGGTCTCGGCCTTGTCGGACACGTCGACCATGCGCACCTCGCCCTTGGCGTCCACGTGCGTCAGCTCGTCGCGACGGGCGTCGCGGGCGGGCTCGGCGACAGCACTGGCAGACGGCTGCGCGGACGCGTCGGCGTTGCCAGCATTCGCCGCAGCCGTGACTTTGTGGGCAGACATCGCGGCCCTGCGAGCGGCCTTGGTGGCATCGGCGTACCTGCTCTTGGCCATATGATCATCCTCCGATTTGGGACATAAATCGTTGCGTGCCCTCAATTATCGCGTGTTCCTGCGGTTTGTGGGCCACGGCATCGCGCCAAATCGAAAGTACCTGCATATCATCACCACGGCGCAGGGCGTCGCGCACCGAATACTCGGCATCGCTGAACAGGCACGGACGCACGTTGCCGTCTGCCGTCAGGCGCAGACGGTTGCAATTCGCGCAAAAATGGTTGGACATGGCGCTAATGAAGCCGACCGTTCCCGCCGCACCCGGAAAGTGCCAGTAGCGCGCAGGGCCCGCGCCGGCAGGAGCGTCGTTGATGTCGAGCGGCTCGAGCTCGCCCAGCCCCGTCGCGGCGGCCCCGGCATTGATGCGCGCCCGCAGCTCGTCGCTCGGAACGGTGTCACTCGCATCCCACAGCGCCGGATTGAGCGCGGGCGCATGCGGGTCCACAGTGCAATGCGAGCTCGTGCGTTCGTCGCCGATGGGCATGTATTCGATAAAGCGCAGGTGGATGGGACGGTCGACGGTCAGTCGTGCGAGGGCTGCCACATCCTGGTTGAGTCGGCGCACAACAACGCAGTTGACCTTAACGGGCTCAAAGCCCCAAGCCAGCGCCGCGTCGATGCCAGCCATGGTCTGCTCGAGTCGACCCAGACGCGTGATCTTTCCAAAGAGCGTAGGGTCGAGTGTGTCGAGCGAAATGTTGACACGGTTAAGCCCGGCATCTTTGAGCTGCGGCGCCAGCTTGGGCAGCAGGGCGCCGTTGGTGGTGAGCGAGATGTCCTCGATCTGCGGAATCGCGCGGATATCACAAATGAGCGGGATGATACGGCGGCTGACCAGCGGCTCGCCGCCCGTCAGACGCACGCGGCGAATGCCCTCCCCCGCCACCAAGCGCACAAAGCGGGCGATTTCCTCGGCGCTGAGCAGCTCGTCGTGCACGCGGGGCGCCACGCCATCGGCCGGCATGCAATAGATGCAGCGGAAATTGCACTTGTCGGTAACGGCAATGCGCAGGTAGTTGATATCGCGGCCAAAACCGTCGTGTTGCACGCGCCCGTCCACGCAGCCCTCCCCTCACGCGGCGTTTTATTCTTCGGAAAACATAATACCCCACGAGAGAATCATGCCGACACCCGTACGACAGGACAGGTCACTTCGAGCAAGACCGGCTTTCCAAGCCCATCCTCAACATACAGACCATCACAACATTCGATGCTTTTCCCGTTTTTGGCGAAAAACGTCGAATGTTGTGATGGTTTGCCTGCCCACGGCACCCCGCAGAAGGGCCAATGCGCCCCTAAAGGCTGCCGTCCCAGTGCCGAATCACGAATTCTCGCAGGTCGTTCTGACGTTTCTGGAATGCCTCGCTTCGGTCGCACTTAAGGCCCATAGCGAGCGCGATGGCGTTCATCGCCCGGTGCAATTGCAGCTGGTGGGCAAACTGAGTCCCGGTGAGGACGATCATCCTAAAGCCCAGCGCGCTCAGCACGGTCATACGCTCCGCATCCGACGCGCTGCGCTGTTTATCAAGATGGTCCGAGCCGTTGTATTCAATCCCCGTACCGCTCGCAGGCGCATATACGTCGATCTCGAAATATCCGGCCTTTGCGAGATATTTGAACTCGTTGGGAACATCGACCCGATGGTTGAGCTCGATCTTGGCGTATCCCAGCCCGCCCTGGGAACGTTTTGCTACGACCATGATTGCGGTGGCCGTCTCCATGGGCGACCGCGCGCCATCGTGCACGCGCTTGAGCACGGCGACCGCGCGTATAGCCCCCCTGACGAGATCGGTTCTCGTTGCAATAAGCAATCAAGTCGGCAACGGTATACCTCTGCCCCATCTCGATATAATCGCCTGTCGACAGATGATTCAAATGGTATCGGGCGCAGATTTCGTAACCATATTCCAGCTGCTCGGGTTCGCTCATCCACGAACCCGCTTGGACAAAGCACATGGCCTCATCAACCACTAGAAGGCCCTCTGCCACCTCGATAAGATGGCCTGGAGGTACCGGCGCCCCAAACACGTGGCATCTGAATCCAGCCGGCGTCGAACGCTCAAAATCGAAGTTGACGAGCGTGTCGATATGATCGAGCTCTTCTCGTGGAATACCGAGCGAAACTAGATAGTCGGCAACGATCCCAACTGCCGTTGAAGCCCTCAGCCCCTTGGCATCGAGTCCCAATTTGGGCAGGCTCGCGGTCGGTTCCGCCTCGTTAGCAAGCAAGTCCCCATCGTATAGGCTGCTTGTTCGCGAGAGCGGCTCGGACGGGCGCGCCACGTTGTGGTACAGCCAAGCAGTCTTATGGGACAGGACGATCGGCAGGTCCATAAGCCCTCCAATGGAGTCGGATAACCAACCTTATTCCCCTGCCCACGGGTCCACACACCTTCGTGCACAAGAAAGCGATTCCACCCGGTCGAGTGGCAAAAAACCATCACAACATTCGATGCTTTTCCCGATTTTGGCAAAATACGTCGAATGTTGTGATGGTTTGAGGCGAGGTGAGGGGCACGGAGGGATCAAAGCATCGTGCTCGAACGGGTTAATCCAGCTCTTTTAAGCCATGCGCCAGCTGCCAGTACTCGCCGTGCTGGGCGAGCAGCTCTTCGTGCGTGCCGCGCTCGATGATGCGGCCGTGTTCGAGGACCATGATGGCGTCGGCGTCGCGGACAGTGGACAGGCGGTGCGCGATCATAAACGTGGTGCGACCGCGCATGATGCGGTCCATACCGCGCTCGATGAGCTTTTCGGTACGCGTGTCAATGGAGCTCGTGGCCTCGTCCAGGATGAGCACCGGCGGATCGGCGACGGCCACGCGCGCGATGGCGAGCAGCTGGCGCTGGCCCTGCGACAGGTTGGCGCCATCGGCCGTGACCGGTGTGTCGTAGCCCCGCGGCAGGCGGCGGATAAACGAGTCGGCGCAGGCGGCCTCGGCAGCGGCGCGCACCTCCTCGTCGGTCGCGTCGAGCTTGCCAAAGCGGATGTTCTGCGCAATGGTGCCGCTAAACAGGTGCGTGTCCTGCAGCACAATGCCGAGCGACCCGCGCAGGCTGGCCTTGGCAATGTGCTTGACGTCGATGCCGTCGTACGTGATCTCGCCGTCATCGACCTCGTAGAAGCGGTTGATGAGGTTGGTAATGGTCGTCTTGCCGGCGCCCGTGGAGCCCACAAACGCAATCTTTTGCCCCGGCTTGGCAAACAGGTTGAGGTCCGTGAGCACGCGGGCGCCCGGCACGTAGGAAAAGTCCACGGCATGGAAGCGCACGTCGCCGGCAAGCGGGACCAAGCCGCACGTGAGCTCGGTGCCGTCGGCGGCCACCGCGCGGCCCGACTCATCAACGGCTGCCACGTCATGCAGGTGCCCGTAGACGCCCACGCCCTGGCCCTCGGGAATTTTCCACGCCCACGCGGCATCGCCCGTCTGCACCAGCTCCACGCAGCCCTCGTCCACCTCGGGCTCAAGGTCCATAGCCGCAAACAGGCGCTCGGCACCGGCCAACGCGTTGAGCAAGAAGTTGCCGAGCTGCGTAAACTGGTTGATGGGCATGGCGGCCTGGCGCACAAAGACCAGGTAGCTCGCGAGCGCACCTACGTCGGCGAGCCCCTTGATGCAGAGCATGCCGCCCGCCACGGCGACGATGGCATAGTTGACGTAGCCAATCACGACAGTCATGGGCACCATGGAGTTGGCATAGCTCACGGCGGCGGTGCCGGTGCGGCGAAGCTCGTCGTTGCGGCAGGTGAAGCCGGCGACATTCGCTGCCTCACGGTTAAAGACCTTGATGACCTTTTGGCCCGAGACCATTTCTTCGATATATCCGTCCAGGTCGCCAAGCGATGCCTGCTGGGCAGCAAAGAAACGCTTAGAGCGCGCGCCCGAGTAGCGCGCATACAGCACAATGGCCGCATCGCACACGAGTGTGATAATCGTGAGCTGCCAGTTAAGGATGATGAGCATAGCCGTGGTACCCACAACCTGAATGGCGGCCTGAATCACGTTGGCAAAGCTGTTGTTGAGCGCCTCGGAGACGGTGTCGACGTCGTTGGTGAAAAAACTCATGATGTCGCCCGAGCGCGTGCTGTCAAAATAACTGAGCGGCAGCGTCTGGATGTGCGCGAACAGGTCGCGGCGAATATCGGACACCACGTGTTGGGCCGCGCGCACCATAATCTGCGAGTAGCCCAGGGCCGAGAGCACGCCCGCAGCGTAGATGATCGCCGTCAGGATGACCTGCTTGGCAAGCAGTTCCTCCCCGCCCGTGGCCAAACCGTTAACGATGGGGCGCACCATGTAGGTGCCGGCGAGGCTCGCGATGGCGGCAACGGAGGCGAGCACGCCCACCGCGAGCAACGAGAACTTGGCATGCCCCATGTAGGAGAGCAAGCGGCGCACAGTGCGCTTGAGGTCGGCCGGGCGTGCTTGGGCTGCGGTCTTAGGCATGACGCTCACCCCCTTCCAAGGGCGATCCGCATGCGACGGAGGAAAACGGATCATTCGCACAACCATCGTCACTGCCGTCGCCGGCGTCCGCGTTCCTCGCAAACTCCATCTGCGAGGCGTAAATCTCCTGGTAGATGTTGTCGCCCGCCAGCAGCTCCTCGTGCGTGCCCACGCCGTGGACACGACCGTCGTCCAACACCACAATGCGATCGGCATCCATGACACTCGCGATGCGCTGGGCGATGATGAGCACGGTCGTATCGGAAATCCGGGCGATGTGCTCGCGAATCTTAGCGTCGGTCGCCATATCGACCGCGCTGGTGGAGTCATCAAAAATGAGCACGCGCGGATGCTTGAGCAGCGTGCGCGCGATGCACAGGCGTTGCTTCTGGCCACCCGAGACACCGGCGCCGCCTTGGCCCAACTCGCCGTCCAGTCCGCCGATGCGATCAAGGAACTCGTCCACGCACGCCGCGCGGCAAGCCGCGAGGAGCTCATCGTCCGACGCCTGCGGATTGCCCCACTGCAGGTTCTCGCGCACGGTACCCGTAAACAGCACATTCTTTTGCAGCACAATGCCCACAGCGTCGCGCAAGGCGGCGAGGTCGTAGTCGCGCACGTCGTGTCCGCCCACAAGCACGGCGCCTTCGGTGGCGTCGTACAGGCGCGCAATCAGCTGCACAAGCGAGCTCTTGCCCGAGCCCGTGCCGCCGAGGATGCCCACCGTCGAGCCGCTCTCGATGCGAAGGTCGATATGCTCGAGCACATCCTCGGCTGCATCCGCGCGGTATTTAAAGGAAACGTCGCGAAACTCGATACTGCCGTCCGCTGGCGCCGCAATCGCGAGGTCTCCCGCGGGGTTGGCGATAAAGGGCTCCTCATCGAGCACCTCTGCGATACGGCCCACACTCGTAAGAGCGCGCGTGAGCAGCAAAAACACGTTGGAAATCATCATGAGCGAATTCATGATCAGCAGCACGTAGCTCATAAAGCCCGTGAGCGAGCCCACGCCCAGCTTGCCGGCGAGAATCATGTGGCCGCCAATCCACAGGATGGAGAGCGCAGCCACGTACATCGACAGCTGAAACACCGGCAGGTTGAGCACCGCGTTGCCAAAGGTCTTGGTCGCCGTGCCGGCGAGCTCGGTATTGACGGTGTCGAACTTGGCCTCCTCGTGCTCGGTACGAACGTAGGCCTTGACGGCACGCACGGCGGTGAGGTCTTCCTGTACCACGCCGTTGAGGTGGTCCATCGAGGTCTGGAGTTGGCGGTAGAGCGGGCTCACGCGATAGGTGATGACGCCCAGTACGATTGCAAGCACGGGCAAGATGATCGCAAAGACGGTGGCGAGCGGGCGCGACAGCATCAGCGCGTAGATAAGGCCGACGATAAGCGTCACCGGGCCGCGCACCATAGGGCGAAAGCCGTTGCCCACAGCATTTTGGATAACGGTGATGTCCGTGGTCATGCGGGTGACGAGCGAGCTGGCGTCGTAGTTGTCCAGGTTACCAAAAGCGAGCGTCTGAATCTTTTTGTACTCGGCCTCGCGCAGGTTAGCGCCTAGGCCCGAGGCAACGCGGGCGGACGTGCGGGCATAACCCAAGCCCAGTACCAGCGAAAGCGCAGCGCACACCAACATGTACGCGCCCTGCAGCAGCATGTAGTTGATATCACCCGCAGGCACGCCCACATCGATGATGTTGGCCATGATGACCGGGATAAACAGCTCGAGCACCGTCTCGACCGACACAAAGAACACGCCGAGGATGGCATCGCGACGGTATGCCCCTAGATAGGAAAACAGTATTTTGAGATTGCGCACGCAGGTTCAACCCCCATCAAACGTTGTTCGCAAACGCACGTATTATTGCGCGCCGAATAATGGTGTCAAGTATTCCGAAATCGTTTTCTGCAAGGTTAGCGACGGCGGCGAGTTCTCGTGACGTGTGTCCATATTCACTCGGAATAATGGTGCGCGCGATTTTTTTCGCCCCACTGCCGACACAAACCTTGACTCTACAATCGTTGTAGGGTTTTCACTACACTGGTACGTAAACAAACCCAGCCAGAAAGCCCCGCCCATGGAACACGACCTCACACGCGGCAATGTCCTCAAGACCATCGCGGTCTTTGCCCTGCCCTATATGCTCTCGTACTTTTTGCAGATGCTCTACGGCATGGCCGACCTGTACATGATGGGGCAGTTTAGCGGCGCCGCCGGCATCACCGCCGTGGGCAATGGCGCGCAGACGCTCTATATCATTACCGTGACGCTCGTGGGCCTGGCCATGGGAACGACGGTTATCGTCGGCCACGCCGTGGGCTCACGCCGCTTCGACCGCGCCGAGACCGCCATCGGCAACACCATCACGCTCTTTATGGGTGTCTCGGTGGTGCTGGCCGCTGTCCTGCTCGCACTGTGTCCGCAGATCGTGGCACTCATTGGCACGCCGGCCGAGGCGGTCGAAGGAACCGCCGCCTACCTGCGTATTTGCTTTGTCGGCATTCCCTTTATCGCCGCGTACAACATTCTTTCGGCCATCTTTCGCGGCCTGGGTGATTCGCGCTCGCCCATGTACGTGATTGGCGTGGCATGCATCATCAACATCGCGCTCGACTTTCTGTTTATCGGCCACATGGGGCTCGGCCCCGTGGGCGCGGCGCTCGGCACGGTAACCGCGCAGACGGCCAGCGTTGCCCTCGCGCTCGTGTGGCTCAAGAGCCGCCGCACGAACATCCACGTTAAGCGCAGCGACCTGCGCCCCCAGCCCGAGGTGCTCGGCAGCGTTCTTAAGATCGGCGTGCCCGTGGCCGTGCAGGACGGCTGCATCCAGGTGGCGTTTATGTTCATCACCGTCATTGCCAACCACCGAGGGCTCGTCGACGCTGCCGCCGTGGGCCTGGTCGAAAAGATGATCAGCTTTTTGTTCATTGTGCCGAGTTCCATGGGCGCCACCGTCAGCGCACTCACGGCGCAAAATGCCGGCGCGGGCAAGGGCGACCGCGCGCGTCAGGTGCTCAAGGACGCCATGACCATCTCGGTCGTGTACGGCTGTCTGATCACGGTGCTGATGTGGCTAGTGGCGCCGGCGTTTATCGGCTTTTTTGCCAAGGACCCCGCGGTGGTCGCGGCCGGTACCGGCTATATGCACAGTTATATTTTCGATGCAATCTTTGCCGGCATCCACATTTGCTTTAGTGGCTTTTTCGCTGCGTATGGCAAGAGCTACATCGGCTTTGCGCACAACGTACTGGCCGTGGCGCTCATTCGCGTGCCGGGCGCGTGGCTGCTGTCGAACGCCTATTCCGATACGTTGTTTCCCATGGGCATCGCTTCGCCGTGCGGATCGATTTTGTCGGCAGGCATCTGTGTTGTCGCGTTTACCGTGCTCAACCGGCGCGGGGCTTTTGACAAGCTGATGGCGTAACGGAGCGACGCAGGCCTGACGCCCCTCCCCCGCTTTTTACCGAAAGGAACGGTCCCATGACCGACTCGCCAGCTGAACATACAGAGGGCCTGCTCCGCATTGGCGAGGTGGCACGCCTGTTTAACCTGAGCGTGGGAACGCTACGTCATTACGAGCAGATCGGCTTGTTGGATCCGGCTCGCATCGATCCGGCAAGTGGGTACCGCTACTACGGATCGCGGCAGCTCTCCACCCTCAACACCATCAGCCACCTGCGAGTTCTCGACTTGCCGCTCGCGCAAATCCGCGAGTTTGTGACCACGCGCGATGTGGACCTTATGCAGCGGCAGCTGGCTCAGCAGCAGGAGCTCATCGAGCGCAAGCGCCGCGAGCTCGAACGCGTGTCGCGCAAGATTAACAGCCGGCTTGCCCTGCTGCACGATGCCTTGAACAACGAGCTCGATATCATTTGCACAATCGATGCGCCCGAACTTCGCTGCGCCGTGCTGCGCGAACGCGTCAACCCTACCGACGCCTATGCGCTGGAGTGGCAAATTCGTCAACTGCAGACGGGCCAGCACGAGACGTTTGTTTTTCTGGACAACTTGGGCGTCGGGATCGCGCCCGAACGCCTTGCCGCCGGCGACTTTGATGGCTACGACGAGGTCTTTCTGCTGCTGGATGGCACGGACGATTACCTGGGCGATGTCGAAGTACGTCCCGCCGCGCGGTGTCTGACGGTCAGCTTCCGCGGCACGCACGGTCAGGCGGCCCCGCGCTATGAGCGCTTACTCGATTACATGCACGAGCGCGACCTGTCCCCCGCCGGTCCCTCGCGCGAAATCGCCCCCATCGACGACATCATCAGCGACGACCCGGGGGCGTATGTGACGAGGATCGCGATACCGGTCCGCTAATCACTACCATTTATCGAGCAATTCCATCCATTTACCTTAATCCGAATTAGATTGTATTAGGTAGCAAATAAAATGACAGCATATTGCCCCCCCATAGGCAGGAGACATTATGCCCAGAGTTCAATCACGTCGCTCGTTTCTTCTCGGCCTAGCCTCGATCATCGGCTTATCCGCGTCACGCCCAACAAGAGTATTCGCTGCCGACTCAAACTCATCCGTCGCTTTTACATCAGACCTAGCACAAGACTACGCGCTTTCCCTGTTGCCCATCGTCGACGGATCCGCGAACTTAGAGATCGAGCAAATCGTTCCCGTATGCCAACAAATCGGCCTTATCTGTGGCTATGAAATCAGTGTCACAAGGGAAGGAAGCCCTTACGGTTATTTAGTACTTGACGCATCATATCCTGGGCTTCTGAAGGAGATAACCCTCGGCGATACCATTCTTCCGATTTCAGCTTCTCTATCAAACGCCATTTCAACTTATTCCGGCCAACAGGCCACAAACCCAACCGTACTAATTTCGTACAACGATATTGAATATGGAACTTTGGTGCCAGGAACTAGAGACTGTGTAACCAACTATAACAATATACGGTCTGTCCCGATTGTCACCGAAAAGGGTATAACACCTCAAAGCAATAACCCAACTTCATGGAATGCAGTCATTATCAATGAAGATGACTTGATGTTGCATTTCCAAATAGACGATTTAAACGGAATACCGTTCCGAGGAGTCTCGGAATCATTAGTTGAAGCCCGCACTAATAAGTATGCATGCGTCGTTTCTGCCTTGTACGCTGTATCAATGCATTACGGTCTCACCAGTTCAAACGCTAATCAATTTAATCCCGATTATTATAAAGAAATATGGAACGTCACTGGCACAACAACGTATAAGACCAATGATCAGGGCGTCGAGTACGGAAGCACGATCATCCCAGATGGAATTGTTCCGTTTAAAAGTCTTGCCGCTCAAAAGGGTAGAGCACTTAATACTCAATTTTTCGGTTATCAGCCTCAATTCGCTCAGTACAGAGCAACTATCGATCAAGGGAATATCGGCTTGTATCATATGTGGATCAACAGCCGAAACAGTGAAGGATCCGTCGAGCTATCAGGTCATACAGTCACGGTAACTGGCTATTTTACTGGGCATAATGGAAGCTCTGGCATCGAACTGCAGTGGCTCGAAGTATTCGACGGATGGAACACTTATCCCCGAGCGATTAACTATGCAACGCCCAATATGGTCAAATTGAACGGAACAGTCTTTTGGTAAACCGGATGGCACCATCAAAATGCTATGGCACCACGGCCTTTGCCCTGGTTACGATATTGGTGATTTTCGCTATGTTTGCATCCGTTTCTTCATGCACAGATAGAGCCCGCTATAGCGGAGGAGATGATTACCTTGTCTTTGGAGTCGGCAGCGTTCATTCTATTGAGGGAACGGAACTCGTAATCCAAACAGACAACAGTCCCCGCTACACCGACGCTGGAAAGCAAACCCGGATTACATTCCCCTCATCTGGCCGAATCAAAGACAAGCTTTCCCAAATCAAAGTTGGGACAAGAGTTTCCTACTCACGCTTTGAGTCGGTAGACGCATCTGGATCATACGAGGGAAACGATATCGAAATTGAACAGGCAAACACTATAAGGAGATGTTGAGGAACTGAGCCTCTGCGCAGTTCCTCAACAAATCATTATGCCTCCGGGACCCTACCCGTCGCCAAAATCTGTTCAAGTGCCGCCTCATCCAACACGGGCACGCCCAGCTGCTCGGCCTTGGTGAGCTTGGAGCCCGCTTTGGGACCGGCGACCAGATAGCTTGTCTTCTTTGACACGCTGCCCGAAACCTTGGCGCCGAGCACCTTGAGCGCCGCGCCCGCCTCATCGCGCGTGCGGTTGACGAGCGTGCCGGTGAGCACGAAGGTCAGACCCGCGAGTGGCTGTGCGTCGGCGAGCTCGCCTGCCACGCCAGCGTCGGCTGCGGCCTGCGCGTGCGCGGCGCCCAAGTCGACCTCGAGCGAAAGGCCCGCTTGGCGCAGCCGCTCCAGCACGGCAAGGTTCTCGGGCACGGCCAGGAACTGCTTGACGCTCGCCGCAATTTTGGGACCAATGCCCTCGCACTCGGCAATGTCCTCTTCGCTCGCCAAGATGAGCTTGTCAATCGACAGGAATCGCTCGGCGATGACCTCGCCCACACTCTTGCCCACATGACGGATACCCAGGGCAAACAGCACGCGACCGAGCGGCTGGCTCTTGGACTTGTTGAGCTCGGCGATGATCTTTTCGGCCGTCTTGAGGCCTACCGGGATGGGGTCGCCCTTCTTAACGCCCTTTTTGCTGTTGGAGCTGGCATAGGTGCGCCCCGTGTCCAGGCCTGCGATGTCATCGACCGTGAGCTGGTAGAAGTCCGCGACATCGTGAATCAGCCCGGCGGCGATCATCTTGTCGACGATCTCGTCGCCTAGGCCGTCGACGTCCATGCAGCCGCGGCTCACCCAGTGGAGCAAGCGCTCCTTGAGCTGCGCGGAGCAGTCGATGGAGACGCAGCGGTAGGCCACCTCGCCGTCTTCGTGGACCACGGGACTGCCGCACACGGGGCAGACCTCGGGCATGTGCCAGTCGACCGAATCGGCCGGGCGCTTATCGAGTACCGGGCCCACGACCTCGGGGATTACGTCGCCTGCCTTGTGCACGATGATGGTATCGCCCTCGCGCACGTTTTTGCGGCGAATCTCGTCGATGTTGTGCAGCGTGGCGCGCGCGATGGTGGAGCCGGCGACTGTCACCGGGTCGAACTCGGCGACCGGCGTGAGCACACCGGTGCGGCCCACCTGGATGCGAATTTCGCGCAGGACGGTCTGCTTTTCCTCGGGCGGGAACTTAAAGGCAATGGCCCAGCGCGGCGCGCGGGCGGTAAAGCCCAGGTCGAGCTGCTGCTGGAAGCTGTCAACCTTTACGACTACGCCGTCGATGTCGTAGTCCAGGTCGCCGCGATGCTCGAGCGCCTGGGCACAGAACTCGTGAACCTCGGCCGGCGTGGCGCAGCGTGCCACGTTGGGGTTGACGCTAAAGCCGGCGCTGCGCAGCCAGTCCAGAAACTCGCGCTGGCTGTGGACGTGCAGCGGGTCGGTATCAGCGATGGCGTAGATAAAGGTAGCCAGATCGCGCCGCGCCGTGATCTTGGGATCCTTTTGGCGCAGGCTACCGGCGGCAGCGTTGCGCGGGTTAGCGAAGGGGTCGCGGCCCTCGGCATCGGCCTCGTCGTTCAGACGAACAAAGCTGCCCTTGGGCATATAGACCTCTCCACGCACCTCGATGGTGCGCTCGCGATCGGCACCCATATGGGCGAGCGCCGCCTCGGACAGATGCATGGGCACGTCCTTGATGGTGCGCACGTTGAGCGACACGTCCTCGCCCGTGGTGCCATCGCCGCGCGTGGCCGCGCGCACGAAGGTGCCGTTTTGGTAGGTAAGCGCCACGCCCAGACCGTCAATCTTAAGCTCACAGGTATAGGTGACGCTGCCGGCGCCGAGCGCATCCTCGGTGCGCTGGAGCCATGCGTCGAGTTCGTCCAGATTCATGGCATCGTCCATGGAATACATGCGTGCCATGTGCGTGACCGGCGTAAACTGCTCGCTCACGTAGCCGCCCACGCGCTGGGTATAGCTATCGGGCGTCACCAGATCGGGATAGGCCGCCTCGATTTCCTGCAGCTCAACGAGCATTTTGTCGAAGGCGGCGTCCGTGATCTCGGGCGCATCGAGCATGTAGTAGCGATAGGCGTGGTAATCGAGCTCGTGGCGCAGCTCGGCCGCGCGCGCTGCCGCCTGGGCACGGGCGTCGGTCGGTGCGGCGGCATCCGCGCTCGCGGGCGTTTCGGTATCGATGTCCACACCGTCACCAAACAGGCTCGATTGCTCCATAGCGGCACTCCTTCGCTCGATTTCAAACGGATACTAGAGTACCACCGGTCGCAACGGGGCCGAATAGCCCTTTCGAACCGCACCGAATCGGCAGCCACCAGACT
Source organism: uncultured Collinsella sp. (assembly GCA_902495545.1). Lineage (GTDB taxonomy): Bacteria > Actinomycetota > Coriobacteriia > Coriobacteriales > Coriobacteriaceae > Collinsella. Next base: position 29,067 of record CABUXM010000011.1, read on the forward strand.
GGGGTGGACAGTTAGTGTTAGCGCCGGGCGATTTTAGCCGCTAATAGTCAAACTATTTTGACCAATCCCGGTCACCGAATAATGGCCACCGTGCCTCCCCGCCGCCACTACGCTGGTGGTGCCAACACGCCGGCGTTAGGAGGACCATTGAGGTGAACGAGAGACACGATGACCTACAGGAGATTATAGACGCGGCGCTCCGGGAGATGGCCGCGAAGGAGGGCGACGGGTTCGACCCGCAGGCATGCAACCTCGCGGAGTTCTGCAGGAGGACGGGGCTCACCCGCTCCCGCGCGAGGACGGTCAGGGCACACGGGTTCAGGGCCCTGCCCCACGGGAACAGCGGGAGGAGGGCCGCGCCGGGCGTGCTCGCCGGCCACACCGGCCTGGTGGACGACCTCCTGCGGAAGGGCGTCACCAACTCGCAGGTGATATTCGAGCGGCTGCTCGGCCAGGGCTACGCCGGCGGCCTCACCACGGTGAAGACCTATATCGCCGCGCACCGGGACCTCGTGCCCGCGAAGAGGCAGCAGGCGGCCCCGCAGAGCTGCCGCGGCCAGCGCTTCAGGACGGCGCCCGGAGAGGCCTACCAGATGGACTGGGGCTTCGTCGCGGTCGAGCGCCCTGGCGGGGAGCGGGCGCGGATCGCCTGCTTCGCCATGGTCTGCCACCATTGCGGGGGCGCCCACGTCGAGTTCTTCCCGAACGCGCGCCAGGAGAACCTCCTCATCGGGATGCTGCACGCGTTCTCGGCGCTGGGCGTGCCCGCGACCGTGCTCACCGACAACATGAAGAGCGTGGTCGTCCGCCGCGATGCCGACGGCCGGCCCGTCTGGCAGGCCGACTACGCCGAGTTCATGGGCGTCGTCGGCTTCCGCACCAGGTTGTGCAGGCCGCGCCACCCCTATACGAAGGGCAAGGTGGAGAGGCTCGTCCGCTTCGTGAAGGGGAACTTCCTCGCGGGAAGGTCCTTTACCGACCTTGACGCCCTCAACCGGGAGGCCGCCCTCTGGTGCGCCGAGCAGGGAGGCCGCTGGCGGCGCGCGGCGGCATGCGTCCCGATGCGCGAGCACGAGGCGGCGTGCTCGGCGAACACCAGGCCGCTCGAGGTCACGGCCGAGGTCGAGCGGTACCTGTGCCCGCGCCGGAAGATCTCCTTCGACGGCTTCGTGAGCTTCGAGGGGCACCGCTACGGCGTGCCCTACTGGTACGTCCGCCGCGAGTGCAGGGTGAACCGGGAGGGGCGCGTGGTGCACATATACAGCGACGACCTCTCCCGCGAGCTCGTCGCCCACGCTGTCGGCACCGGCGCCGACAGCTGGTGCGAGGGGCAGTGGGAGACATCGCCGGCGCAGCCCGAGGAGCTGCCGACCCAGCCGGTGGGGACCGTGGTCGAGCAAATCGCCCCGCCCAGGACGAAACCCGGTTTCGAGAGGTTCGACTTCGGGAGGGCCGAATGATGGCGGGCGCGGGGGCGAGCCCCTACGAGCTCGCGAGCGACGCCGCGTCGAGGCTCGGGATCGCCGTCGGGGCGGAGGAGCTCGCGACCCTCGCCTCGGACCTCGACCTCGGCGACGGGGAGATGGCCGCCGTGGCAGCCACCTTCTCCTACCTTGCGGAGAAGAGGAGGCTCGCCTCCATCGAGACGCTGCTGAGGCTGAGCAGGCTGCCCAGGCGCGAGCCCAAGACCTTCGAGGGCTTCGACTTCTCCGGGATCCAGGGCCGGGACGCGGCCGCGCTGGGCAAGCTCCCGTCGCTGGCCGACCTCTACGCGCACCGCAACGTCGCCTTCGTCGGGCCCGGCGGCATAGGGAAGACGCACCTCGCGCAGGCCTACGGGCGCGAGTGCTGCATGCGGGGGCTCAAGACCTACTACATAAAGGCGACCGAGCTCAGGGACAGGTTCCAGAAGGCCGTCCAGCGGGGAAACACCTCGCGGGTCGTCTCCTCGCTCGTCAAGCCGTCGTGCCTCATCGTTGACGAGGTGGGGAGATGCGTCTACGACAGGCCGTGCACCGACCTGTTCTTCGATGTCGTCGACAGGCGCTACGAGAAGGAGGGGCCGAACGCGATGGTCCTCACGAGCAACATCGCCCCGAGCGGGTGGGATGAGTTCTTCACGGGCGACGACACGCTCCTCTGCGCCCTCGACAGGCTGTTCGACAAGGCGTCGGTGTTCGTGATGCGGGGCCCGAGCTACCGCGGCAGGGAGCTTGACACCTACTCGGTGGAGGCCGTCCCCCAGGCGGTGAAGGTGAGGGGGATCCAGCCCGAGGGGATGTAGGAATGCGATAGGAAAGTCATAGATGCGGGCGTGTTGGCTAAAATGGGTCGGCCGGGATTGGTCAATCTCGGCCGACTATATTTGGCTAAATTATTCCGGCGCTAACACCGCACCGAATCGGCAGCCACCAGACCGGGGCGGATCGCGCGATCAAACCATGCTCTTATCAGCTCTAAATGATCCGTTTTCCTCCGTCCCCAACGGATCAATAAGAAAAAGAGGGGCCGTCCCACGTTGATGGGACAGCCCCCTCTGGCATTGGTATGTGCGAAACGGCTCGCTAGAACCCCTGGCCATAACCTTGACCCTGGCCCTGCTGGCCCAGCAGCTCCTCCAGGTACTGGCGCAGCTGCTCGTCAGTAATACCGCCGTTGCCAGTGTCGGTCGAACTGTCGTCCTGCTGCTGGTTCTGCAGCTTCTCATCGGAGCCCAGCTCAACCGTGACCTTCTTCTCCTCCTTGCCGCGCATAAGCGTAATCTCGACCTTCTCGCCCACCTCGTGGCTGCGCAGTGCGATGATCAGGCCATCGGCGCTCGTGATCTCGTCGTCGCCCAGCTTGGTGATGACGTCGCCCTCTTGGATGCCAGCCTTGGCGGCAGGACCGTCCTCGACGACGCTCGCCACATACGCGCCGCTATCGGTGCTCAGCTTGTTGGTGCGGGCGTTGAGCGCATTGACGCTCGAAAGCGTAGCTCCCATGTACGGATGCACCGGCGTCTTGCCGTCGATGATCTGGTCGGCAATGTTCTTGGCGTAATTGACCGGAATGGCAAAGCCAACACCCGAGCTGGAGCCCGAGTAGCTCTCGATGAGCGAGTTGATGCCCACCAGCTCACCGTTGTCGTTGACGAGCGCGCCGCCGGAGTTGCCCGGGTTGATGGCGGCATCGGTCTGAATCATGTTGGCATAGATGGTGTTACCGCTGGTAGAGCTCATGGCCGTGGAACGATAGAGCGCCGACACGATACCCGTGGAGACAGACTGCTCGTTGCCGAACGGCGAGCCGATCGCCATAACCCACTCGCCAACGTTGAGCTTGGAGGAGTCGCCAATTTCGATCGGCGTAAGCTTGGAGGCGTCGGCGTCCTTGAGCTTGATGACGGCCAGGTCGCTCGAGGCGTCGTTGCCCACGAACTCGGCCTCGTAGGTGGTGCCGTCGTCCATGGTCACCACGTACTGGTCATAGCCATCGACCACGTGGTTGTTGGTGAGGATATGGCCCTCAGTATCGAGCACCACGCCCGAACCAACGCTGCCCGAGCTATCCGACTCATCAGCAGACTGCGAAAGCGAGCCATTTTGGCTGCCGCTCGAAGTGGCGGTAATGGAAACGACAGAGGGCAGGGCCTTGGCAGAGACGGCCTCGGCCAGCGTGGTGTCCTCGGAGTCGATCGTGATCTTTTGCGTCGACGAACCCGAAGCACCCGCCGTCACGGCATTCTTGCCGCCACCGATATCGAGCGTACCGCTCATAATGAGCGCGATGACCAGCAGGGCGCCGCAGGCACAGCCGGCGAGTGCCGTAATAAAGATCGGCAGCTTTTTGGTCTTGGTCTTGACCACTGTGTGCTTGTTCACGACCTGCGCACCGCCCAGCGGCTTGCCGGTCTGCGTGTCGTAGGCCTGCACGTAGGGAATGTTGCTGTCGGCAGGCGTCGACTCCACCTGCACACGCGGCTGCTGCTGCGTCTCGCCGGCGTTGCCCGCATCCTGGGGACGCTGGGAATCGTACTCGCTCATAGCTGCGATCCTTTCGTCAAATAACCAAAGGCCCGCCAAACATGTGGCGGGCCATCAATGTTCACGTTGAGTTGTACCCCAATGTGCGGGTGCACGTGTATGAGAACGCAATCTTTTAGGAAGGCTTAAGTTCTGTTGCAGATTCGAGAGGAACCCGCGCCTGCGTCAAAACCACCACAAAGGTGCCCGTCCCCTTTGTGGTGGAAATCTAGTCCTTAAACAGATAACCCACGCCGCGGACAGTGGTGATGTGCGCCGCTATCTGCGGGCCCACCTTGGAGCGGATGCGTCGGATGTGCACGTCGACGGTGCGCGTGCCGCCGCAGTACTCAAAGCCCCACACGCGGTGCAGCAGCACCTCGCGGCTGTAGGCGCGGTTGGGGTGCGTCGCCAAAAAACTCAGCAGCGAGTACTCCATCAGCGTCAGGTCGATGGGCTCGTTATCGAGCGTCACCTGGTAGGTAGCCAAGTTGATCTCGAGGTTGTCAATGTTGAGCACATCGTCGGCGGTAACGGTCTCCTCCTCGCCCATCAGGCGCTGCGCGCGAGCCTTGAGCTCGTTGGGCGTCGCCGTGGGGCATACAAAGTCGGCATGCGCGTGATTCGGCAGGCGCAGGGTGCCGAGCGCCTCGTCGTCGACAATCACCAGCATGGGGACGCCGCCGCGATCGTCAAGCCACTTGGCAATCTGATCGATGCGGTCGCTGCGGATACCGTCGGAATCGAGGATCAGCAGGTCAAAGTCGTGCGCCGCAGTCGGCGAATCGGGGGTAGCCAGGCTCACCTCGACACCCAGGGTGGTCGTCAAGCTGCGGGCAAACTCGTGGAAGCGCGTCGTGCGCGCCATGAACAGGGCACTCTTTTCGGACATATCGGCCTCCAAGGAAATGAGCTCAATCGTACTGGAACAAGCCAGCGCGATTAGGAGTTCGCCAGATAATGCTTGATCTCCCACTCGGTGATCGTGGACTCAAACTTATGCCACTCGTTGCGCTTCTTTTTGAGGAAGAAGCTGTGGATGTGCTCGCCGAGGGCATCCTTCATAAACTGCGAGTTCTCAAAGACGTCGAGTGCCTCTTTGAGCGAGCGCGGCAGCGGCGTGTAGCCGGCCTCGAGCATCTGACGGTCGGTGAGTTTGAGCGTCTCGGCCGTGGCCTCGGGCGGGAGCTCCAGCTTGCGCTCGATGCCATCGAGACCGGCCGCCAGCGTGACGGCGTTGACCAGGTACGGATTGGCCATGGGGTCGGGGCTACGAAGCTCGATGCGCGTGGACAGCTGCTTGCCGGGCTTGTAGACCGGGATGCGGACCATGCTCGCGCGGTTGCGCAGGCCCCACGTGGCGTACTGCGGCACGGAGTCGCCGCCCGTGGTAATGCGCTTGTACGAGTTGACCGTGGGGTTGGTGATGGCGCTGATCTCGCGGGCATGCGCCAGGATGCCGGCCATGTAGTGCTTGGCGATATCGGAGAGGTGGTACCTCTCGTCGTCCTCGCCCCAAAAGACGTTGTTGCCGTCGTGGTCGAACAGCGACTGGCACAGGAACATGGCGCTGCCATCCTCGCCCGCCAGCGGCTTGGGCATAAAGGAGGCGTGGCAACCGCTCTCGTAGGCCTGCTGCTTAATGATGAGCTTGGCCGTGGTGATGGCGTCGGACATGCTCAGGGCCTCGGCATGACGCAGGCTCATGCCGTGCTGCGAGCGGCCGGCGGCGTGGAAGGTGTACTCCACGGGCACGGACATCTTCTCGAGCGTGAGGACCGTGTTGCGGCGCAGGTCGCGGGCGGCGTCACTCACCGAAAGATCGAAGTAGCCCACGTTGTCGAGCGGCTCGGGGGTGTGCTCGTCGGGGAAATAGTAATACTCCAGCTCGGCGCCCACGTTGAGCAGATAGCCAGCCTTCTCGGCCTTGCGGAACATGCGGCGCAGGGCATCGCGCGGGTCGCCGGCAAACGGCTTGCGATCGGGAGTGCATACGTCGCAGAACACGCGGGCGACGCCGTTGTGGCTCGGGCGCCACGGCAAAATCTGGAAGGTCGAAGCATCGGGGAACGCCAGCATGTCGGCTTCCTCGGGCGTGGCAAAGCCCTCGATGGCCGAGCCGTCAAAGCCAATACCCTCCTCAAAAGCGACCTCGAGGTCCTCGGGGCTAATGGCAAAGTTCTTGAGGCGGCCGAGAATGTCGACAAACCACAGACGCACAAAGCGGATATCACGCTGCTCTACGGAACGGAGTACGTAATCGATGTTCTGCTGGTTCATGTCGCTCCCCTTTCTTTCGGGCGGGTTTCGACTGGTCTATATCGCAGATACTATCGCAGAAAAATGTTTCCGCAGGGTTAAAGCGTATCAAGCGCTCAAAAAACGTGCGCGAACAGGCAGTTGCGAACGAGCGGCTAGCGTTCAGATTCGGAGACAATTTGTCTACAGGCTCGTTCCAGCGTAGGGAACTCCATCGTCACTGCATCCCAAACAACCGAGCGGTCGACATTGCCGTAATCATGTGCAAGATAATTTCTCATGCCGATAATTCCACGCCATTCAATTTCGGGATGAAGCCGCTGCGAGCGTTCTGACAACTTGCCCGCCTCTTCCGTCACCCTAAGCGCACACATCAAAAGGGAGTCCGCCAACGCCCTCGTCCGCACGTCATTCGCATGCAGAAACTGGTCCTCCGTGATATCAAAAGCCTTGATGCGCTCGTTCGTTTCGGAGATGGCCTCCAAAACCTCTTGGGCGCGGAGGCCGTCTGACTTACGCGCGATCATAAAGGATCACTCCTTCGCGCTCGATTACCGCGGCAAGATCGTCATCAAGATGATCACTAGAGACGAGATCAACCTGCCTCCCGGTTTCTTTGCGCACCGCCTCGCCAAATGCCGACAGCGCGAAAAGACCAAAGCCCTGCTCGCGATCGACTTCGAGACGCAAGTCAATATCACTATCGACATGCGCCTCGCCCCGGGCATACGAACCAAAAAGAATCACGGTTTTGATGGCGGGAATCGAGCTGGCCGCCTCGCAGACGGCGGACTCAATCTGGGCAGTATCCAAAATGCCCGCCGCGGCGCTTTCGCTCGCAGAGCTTTTACCAAGTGAAGGAACAAACGGCAGCGAACGCTCGCGCAGCATCTGTCTCATAAACATATTGACCGCAACAGACGAAGTCATGCCAAGCTCTTCGCACAGTTCGGCAAATGAGTCTTTAATTGACGAGTCCACTCGCACACTCAGCACAGACGCAGCCATGGATACCTCCTGTATGACATTGTCTATATATTATCATACAGACTAGCGCGAGGTCGAAGCGCGGTGTTCGATGTGGCCGGGGACCTCGATACGCTTGGGGGCGAGCTTTGCGGCCTCGCCCACGGTGGTGGTGACGACGTCGATGCGCTCGGACAGGCGCTCGACCACGCGCTCGGCAATGGTGAGGGTGTCCTGCGCGGCCGTGGTCACGCCACCAAAGAGCACATGGTTCCAGGGGTAGTCGTCAAACGTCGCGATCTTGAGCCCTGCCGGCAGCGAGGGACCAAGCTGTGCCAGTGCCTCGGTCAGGCGCAGAAAGACCAGGCCGTTGACGGCAATGAGGCCGAGCTTTTTACCTGCATAGCCGCGGATGGTCTCGTCCAGACGGCCGACGCCCGTGGCGCCCCCGTCGGCCAGGGTGACGACCTCGCCGGCAAGGCCGCGGTGCAAAAGCTCGTCGGTAAAGGCCTCGGCGCGCTTGCGACGCACGGGGCTGTCGTCGCTTGCCTCGGTGAGCAGGCACAGGCGCTCGCTGCCCGCAGCGGCCAAGGCGTCTACCAAGCCGGCGACCAACTCACGGTTGTTAGATGTCACCAGATCGACACCGCCGTCGGCAACATCGCGGTCGAGCAGCACAACGGGCAGGCGTCCCGCTGCCGCGGCGATCGCCCCGTCATTGCCTCCGCAGGTGTTGACGACCAGGCCGTCCACGCCGGCATCGATAAGCCTGGTGAGCGACTCGGCCTCCTTGGCGGGATCGTTGCCGCTAATGGCCGTCATAAGCGAGCAGCCGCGCGCGGCGGCACTGGTGGAAAGTCCTTCGAGCATGGCACTGGAGAACGGGTTGGCGATGTCGGCCAGGATCACGCCGATGAGGTTGGTGCGTGAGCTGCGCAGATTGCGTGCGGCGGCACGTGGGCGATAGCCGGTGCGCTCGATAACCGCCGCGATGCGAGCGCGGGTTTCCTCGGTCAT